>JAZNKQ010000090.1:0-49015 GCA_045578645.1 Lachnospiraceae bacterium | reverse complement strand
TGACGTGAAAGAAGGATATGCTCCTTTGTCTGAGCCATAACACCGTCAGTAGCAGCAACAACGAGGATAGCGCCGTCCATCTGAGCAGCACCGGTGATCATGTTCTTAACGTAGTCAGCATGACCGGGGCAGTCAACGTGTGCATAGTGTCTATTCTCTGTCTCATACTCAACGTGAGAAGTAAAGATTGTTATTCCTCTTGCCTTCTCCTCGGGAGCCTTATCAATCTTATCAAACTCTACGAACTCACCTAAACCAGTTCTAGCATGAAGTGTAGCGGTGATGGCAGCTGTTAAAGTGGTCTTACCGTGATCAACGTGTCCGATAGTACCAATGTTACAATGTGCCTTGCTTCTCTCAAATTTAGCTTTAGCCATTTTGATTGTCCTCCTTAAAATTTGCTCTTCTGAGCTATAATATTCTTTTATATCCCGGTTGTATCCGCCTCACAGCCCCTCCGGTCATGAAGATGATACTCGGGTAGGCATACAAGGGCTAAAACCGCTCATATGCCTTATTATATTTCATTACTGAAATATTTTCAAGTAGATTTTTGCCAATGGGCAATATTATTTACCCTTATTAGCTAATACCTTTTCCTGTACATTCTTCGGTACAGGCTCGTAGGTTGAAAAGAACATTGAATATGCGCCACGACCCTGAGTCTTTGAACGAAGTGTTGTGGTGTAACCGAACATTTCTGAAAGCGGTACGAATCCTCTGATCAACTTTGTTCCGTTAATGTCCTCTGTACCTTCGATACGTCCTCTACGTGAGCTTACGTCACCGATAACGTCTCCCATGTAATCCTCGGGAACAGTGATTTCAACTCTCATAACAGGCTCAAGAAGTACGGGCGATGCCTTCTGCATAGCCTCCTTGAATGCCATTGAACCGGCAATCTTGAATGCCATTTCACTTGAGTCAACCTCATGGAAGGAACCGTCGTAGCAGTTTGCGTGAACACCGAGAACGGGATATCCGCCAAGGATACCTGCCTTCATAGCGTCCTCAATACCGGCTGATACTGCAGGGATGTATTCCTTAGGAATAGCACCGCCGACTACAGTTGACTCGAACTCGTAGGTCTTGTCACCGTTAACATCCATAGGAGTAAAGATAACCTTACAATGACCGTACTGTCCACGTCCACCGGACTGCTTAGCGTACTTACTGTCAACTTCAACTTCCTTAGTGATACCTTCCTTGTAAGCAACCTGAGGAGCACCCACGTTAGCTTCAACATGGAATTCACGAAGAAGTCTGTCTACGATAATATCAAGATGCAGCTCACCCATACCTGCGATGATTGTCTGACCTGTTTCAGTATTAGTTGTAACACGGAAGGTCGGATCCTCTTCTGCAAGCTTGGCAAGTGCCTCACCCATCTTATCCTGTCCGGCTTTTGTCTTAGGCTCGATAGCAATGTCAATAACCGGCTCCGGGAATTCCATTGATTCAAGAATAACCGGACGTTTTTCATCACAGATTGTATCACCTGTAGTAGTAAACTTTAAGCCTACTGCCGCAGCGATATCACCTGCGTAAACCTTTTCAAGTTCCTGTCTCTTATTTGCATGCATCTGAAGGATACGTCCTACACGCTCCTTCTTATTCTTTGTTGCATTAAGAATATATGAACCTGTATTCATTGATCCTGCATAAACTCTGAAGAATGCTAACTTTCCGACAAACGGGTCAGCCATAATCTTGAATGCAAGAGCTGCAAAAGGCTCGTCATCTGATGACTTAATGCTTACGTCATTACCGTCAAGGTCTGTTCCCTTAATGTCTGCAACATCTGTAGGAGCAGGCATATACTCAATAACTGCGTCAAGAAGCTTCTGTACACCACGGTTTCTGTATGCGGTTCCGCATAATACCGGGATAATGCTTCCTGCGATTGTTGCGTTACGAAGAGCCTTCTTAAGCTGTGCAGTATCGGGCTCCTGACCGTCAAGGTACATATCGATAAGCTCGTCATCTGTCTCACAGATTGACTCAATCATTCTGTTTCTGTAATCCTCAGCCTCAGCCTGCATATCTGCGGGAATTTCTTCAACAGTTACATTCTCGCCCTTTTCATCGTGATAAATGTATGCCTTCATCTCAAAAAGGTCGATAACACCCTTGAAGGTATCTTCCTTACCAATAGGCAACTGAAGCGGCACAGGATTCTTCGAAAGTCTTGTGCGGATCATATCAACTACATTGTAGAAATTTGCACCTGAGATGTCCATCTTATTTACAAAGGCGATACGGGGTACATTATACTTGTCAGCCTGACGCCATACAGTCTCAGACTGGGGCTCAACGCCACCCTTCGCACAGAATACACCTACGGCACCGTCAAGAACTCTGAGTGAACGCTCAACCTCAACAGTGAAGTCAACGTGTCCGGGAGTATCAATGATATTAATACGATGCTCAAGCGCTCCTGCCTTAGGCTTTGTAAACTCTTCTAATGTCCAATGACAGGTTGTAGCGGCTGAAGTGATAGTAATACCCCTCTCTTGTTCTTGCTCCATCCAGTCCATAGTAGCTGTACCTTCATGTGTATCACCGATCTTATAGTTAACACCGGTATAAAAAAGAATACGCTCTGTAAGTGTAGTCTTTCCGGCATCAATATGTGCCATGATACCTATATTTCTTGTTCTATCCAAAGGATACTCTCTTCCAGCCAAAGGATATTCCTCCTTAAATTTTAAATCAATACAATATTGTAACCATAAACCCAATTATTATAAGTTTCGTATGTCAAAAACCGATTACCAGCGGAAATGTGCGAAAGCCTTGTTAGCCTCAGCCATCTTATGCATATCTTCTTTTCTCTTAACCGCTGAACCTGTGTTGTTTGATGCATCGATAATCTCGCCGGCAAGTCTGTCAATCTGTGTCTTCTCGCCTCTCTTACGTGAAAACATAGTCATCCAGCGAAGTGCAAGTGCCTGACGTCTGTCAGGTCTGACTTCAATCGGTACCTGGTAAGTAGCACCACCGATACGACGAGCCTTAACCTCGAGAACGGGCATAATGTTATTCATTGCTGCCTCAAATACCTCCATAGGCTCCTTACCGGTCTTCTCTGCTACCTGCTCGAAAGCACCGTAAACAATTTTCTGTGCAGTTCCCTTCTTTCCGTCAAGCATAATGTTGTTAACAAGCTTTGTAACAACCTTGCTGTTATACATAGGATCTGCTAATACATCTCTTTTTGGTGTATGTCCTTTACGTGGCACGTTACTTCCCTCCTTAACGAAAGTGCAACAGGATTTCCTGTCACCATTAATTCTTCGGTACTCACATTTCTGTGTCCATGCTCAGATTAATCTATTCAAACCTGCAATACATTCCGAACATTACGGATGTCCAACAACCGCTCTTTGAAAAAATTAAGCCAAACATTCTGTTGATATGAGTAAGCTGCTTTTATTACTTCTTCTTAGGTCTCTTTGCTCCGTACTTTGAACGAGCCTGGCGTCTGTTAGCAACACCTGCTGTATCAAGAGTACCTCTTACGATGTGATATCTGGTACCGGGAAGGTCCTTTACTCTACCACCTCTTACAAGAACAACGCTATGCTCCTGAAGGTTATGTCCCTCACCGGGAATATAGCTTGTTACTTCAATACCGTTTGAAAGACGAACTCTGGCAATCTTTCTTAATGCTGAGTTAGGCTTCTTGGGTGTAGCTGTCTTAACAGCTGTACAAACTCCTCTCTTCTGCGGTGAAGAGCTCTCAACTGACTTCTTATTTAACGAGTTGAAGCTTTTCTGAAGTGCGGGAGAGGTTGATTTCTTCTCAATAACTTGTCTGCCCTTTCTTACTAACTGGTTAAATGTAGGCATTAATTTTCCACCTCCTGAAATAATTAGTACAATCATGCGGTTGTTGACACTTTCAGGTCTTTAAGCACAACAAAATATCGCCCGAAGTGCGCGCAAAGTTGATTATAGCGTCTGAAAACATACTTGTCAACACAATTTTTACCGGAAAGAATTTTCCGGTTTTCAATTTCCCTTTTTTATGCTATAGTAATCCCGAAAGCGCAATACGTTATGCCATTACGGCAGTTTTACCTAATATAAATATGTATAGAGACATTCTCGGAACGGAGATTAATATGAGAAGAATTATTCTGATGTTTGTAGCAAACTTTTTCAGACTTCCTTACCTGTTTTATAAACTTTTTACATTATGCAATAAGGAAAAGCACAGCAAGGAGGAGCGCTATGAATTCCTTCACAAGCGTGTACGCTGGGCAAACAAGGGCGGCAGGGTCATTATCGATGCACACGGACTCGAGAATCTGCCGAAGGAAACAGGATACATAATGTTCCCGAACCATCAGGGTCTGTATGATGTACTGTCGATGCTTCAGGTTATCGAAACACCCTTCAGTACGGTTATGAAAAAGGAAACCCAGGACATTTATCTGCTTAAGAAAATCAGCCAGCTCCTTGATGCCGAAATAATGGACCGAGAGGATGTCCGTCAGTCACTTAAGGTTATACATAACATGGCAGAGCGAGTTAAAACCGGTGATAACTTTGTTATCTTTGCGGAAGGAACCCGCAGTAAAATGGGAAATATCCCTCAGGAATTCAAGCCGGGCAGCTTCAAAAGTGCAATGCTGGCAAAATGCCCCATTGTACCGATTGCCCTCATCGACAGCTTTATCCCGTTTGATGTACCCTCAATAAAGAAAACAACCGTACAGATTCATATACTGAAGCCGTTGCTTTACGAGGAATATCAGGGTATGAAGTCAGCCGAAATAGCGCTTGAGGTTTCCTCCCGCATTAAGGCCGTAATCAATGCAAACTGCAACACACAGAGCTAACAAAAACCGCAGCAACGCTGCGGTTTTTATATTAATATGAGTATATTACCGTTACGTCCCTGTGTGCCTGAAGAATCGAAGCCGGAACCTCAGGTGTTATCGGTCCGTAAAACGCCTTTTCAACGATTTCCTTCTTGTCTGCACCGTTTGCAATAAGCAGCACCTTTTTTGCCTGCATTATTGCCCACATTCCCATGGTAATTGCCTTCTTCGGAACCTCATCCTCGCTCTCAAAGAAACGGGCATTTGCCTTTATTGTCATTTCATCAAGCACAACCTCGTGCGTTCCCCTGTAAAACACGCTGTCAGGCTCATTAAATCCGATATGACCGTCGTGACCGATTCCGAGCAGCTGGATATCCGTACCTCCGAGTGCTTCAATCATGGCATCATAGCGTGCTCCCTCTGCCGCCGGATCTGCTGCCTTACCGTCCGGTACATGTGTTTTCTCCTTGCAGATATTCACATGGTCAAAAAGATTGTGATTCATAAAATAGCGATAGCTCTGCTCATTATTTCCGTCAAGCCCGACATATTCGTCAAGATTCACGGTTGTAACTGTTGAGAAATCTAAATCCCCTCTTTTATACCACTCCACCAGCTCCTTATAGGTGCCGATGGGCGTTGAGCCTGTTGCCAGCCCCAGCACACAATCCGGCTTAACCAGAATCTGCGCGGCAATCAGCTCTGCTGCCTTACGACTGAGCTCCTCATAATTTGCAGCCTTAATCATTTTCATACAGATGTCCTCCCTAATTTATTTGAACCGGACTGTCGTAATGCAGCCCGCGATTCAACTTTATATACTTTATATGCGGTACAAATCGCTGTAAGAACCGCAGCACTCCCACAAAAAACACTACTTATTATATAACATTCACCGATATTTATTCAAGTACAATATCAAACTGAGATTGCCGGTACATGTTTCATTATTCTGCCCGCAGCATATTATATTATTACCTGAACAGACAAATTGCGCAGAAGCGTATCAGGCTTTATGCAAACGCTTCAGAACGGAGGTAATATATGAATAATAGCAGACAAAGCTGCCGAAACACCTTTCAGTCTACGGCTTCCCCGCAAAGAAACCGGCAGTATTATCAGACACAGCAGGTCTGCATGCGCAGCACCAATAGTGATGATGCCTGCAGCTGCAACGATAACTGTGTATCACCTTCACCCATCTCCGGATATCCCCTCGCCATGGCCTATGTCCCGATGCAGCCGTTTGAAGACCTTTTCGACCCCTGTACCGCACTAAGCAGAGGAACGGTTTTTGAACGCCTTGACCTCCCCTTCTGCATGGCCTGTCACTAAGTAAAAGGAGGATTGTTATGAATAATTCCGTATCTATGAACCAACTGCTCGATAAAATAAGAGAAGTCAGCTTCTATATGGATGACTTAAGACTCTTCCTTGACACACATCCGAATTGTAACGAAGCAATCGCGGAGTTTAATAAATATGCTGCCGTAAGAAGTGCCCTGCTTGATGAATATAGGGAATGCTACGGCCCTCTTACGTCATATTGCAGCAATATTGACAATGACAGCTGGTTATGGACCTGTTATCCCTGGCCTTGGGAAGGAGTGTGTTAATCGATGTGGAGTTATGAAAAGAGACTGCAATACCCCGTAAATATAAAGCAGACAAATCCGAAGCTTGCCATGGTCATTATTTCGCAAATCGGCGGCCCCGACGGCGAACTCGGAGCATCAATGAGATATTTGAATCAGCGCTACAGCATGAATAACAGAAAGGTTGCCGGACTGCTTACCGATATAGGCACCGAAGAGCTTGCGCATATGGAAATCGTAAGTGCAATCGTTCACCAGCTTACAAAGGGGCTTACCGCAGAGCAGATTGAAGGAACCCCTTTCGCCAACTACTATGTTGACCATACTCTCGGAATATATCCTCAGGCTGCTGCCGGCTTCCCCTGGACCGCTGCAACAATTCAGTCAAAGGGAGACCCTCTCACAGACCTTTTTGAGGATATGGCTGCCGAGCAGAAGGCACGTACTACCTACGACAATATACTGAGACTCGTACACGACAGTGATGTATGTGACCCCATAAAGTTCCTGCGCGAGCGTGAAATCGGACACTTCCAGCGCTTCGGCGAAGCAAGCGAAATTATCCGCGAAGGTCTTGATTCCAAGAACTATTATGCAATCAATCCTTCTTTTGACAAATAAACCTCCATTGCAGACAAAAAAGCTTTCAAGCTGAACAGCGGGTGTTCCCCCAGGTCATGAAACACGGACTTAAAGGAGCACCCGTTTTCACTGTGATAACCTAATTACAGAGATTGAAATTGCGAAAGGCTTGGAGATATGCTATTGTTATGTTTCTAAAGAAGCACTGATTAAAGCATTTCCGTATCGGAGAAAAGGAGCTATTAATGGAATTTTTAATAAAGGAATACGAAGGCTATAACGAAACAGAAATACTAAATCTTTATAAGAGTGTAGGCTGGACGAATTACACCAATAATCCGGACATGCTGAAGGGAGCATATGCCCATTCCCTTAAAATACTCGGAGCATATAAAAACGAGAAGCTGCTGGGCATTGTCCGGGTCGTCGGTGACGGTCACTCAGTGGTATTTATACAGGATTTGTTAGTGCATCCCGAATACCAGAGGCTGGGAATAGGTACCGCCCTGCTTAAGCAAATACTGGAGGAGTATAAGCAGGTTTATCAAAAGCATCTGCTGACGGACAATACCGAAAAAACAATTCAGTTTTACAAATCCCTTGGCTTTACAATGGATACAGATATGAATTGCCGGGCATTTTCCGTATATTTTTAGCAAAGTATGACAAACGGAGTTACATAGCAGTCCGATTATAGTCTGATATATATGTAAAATAGGAAAACACTCTGGTCAAACATTAAAATAGGTGCTATAATTCTGTCAATTTATAATTATTCAGGAGGTACCTATGTTTACTTGTCCGAAATGTAACACAGAGCTTGCTGATGATGCGCGCTTCTGCAGTCACTGCGGTGCTCCCGTTCCCACATTCGTTTTCTGCACACAATGCGGAACCCGTAACAACGCAGATTTCTCTTTCTGCCAGAAATGCGGTGCAGCCCTTAAGGCTTCGGCAGCTCAGGAATCAGCCCCCACTGCAGAAGTACCCGAAGCAATGGTAAATGACAGTAATTCTCAGGCGATAGAGCCTCAGTATGCGACTGATACCATTCCGGTAAATGAAGCACCTCAGAATACTGCCGATGCTCCCATAAACGAAGCACCCCTGAACACTTCCGATGCTCCCATAAATGAAGCACCCCGGAACACTTCCGATGCTCCCGTAAACGAAGCACCCCGGAACACCCCTGATGCTCCGGCGAAGGAGAATCCCCTTAAGAAGCTTTCACCGAAGGTACTTATGTTCGGCGGTATAGGAGCAGTTGCACTTATTGCAATTATCCTTCTCATCATAATCCTTTCGGGAAGCGGAAAGACCCGCGCCATATACCTTAAAGACGATGAACTCTTTACCTCCAAGACTTCCGAAGACAGCAATGAGCAGATTAGCACAAGACTCTTCCCCTCCACCTTCTCCAACCATTTAAGTTACCGTGAATTGGGTTATGTACTTGGCGAAATGGTTGCTTTTGATCAGAACCGCACCAGAGTTTTCTTCCCCGATAAAATCGACGATAATTCCGATGGAGCGGCAATATATTTTAATAATATGCGCAGTCTAGATGACGAGCCCACCAAGGTTGACTCCGATATCCTCTGCTATGCAATTGACAAAGCAGGACAAAAGGTCGCTTACATAAAAGGCTCGGGACGTAATCTTTACATCAGCGATTTGGAAGAAAAGGAAAAGATTGCAGGAAATATTCTTTGTTTCTATCCCAATGAAGATCTTACAAAAATCGTATTTATGAATGACGAGAATGATTTCTATATATGGACTGAGGATAACGATAAAGAAAAGATTGCATCTTCAATATATTGTGTCGTAAAAGTTTCGGATGATTTAAAAACCGTATATTACATTAAGGACGAAGCACTTTACCGTCAGTCTACGGATGACGATGACAAAGAGAAGCTCGCTTCAGATATTTCAACAAGCTTCATTAAAATTTATGACTCCGGTGAAATGTACTATATCAAGAACGAATCCGAAGAAAAAAAGCTCATGGATTACATAACTGATGATATGGCTTCATCAGACGCATACATGACCGAGCCCGAATACCCTGTTTATCCCGATTATCCCGAATATCCTTCATGGTGGGATTACGCTACGGATGAAGATTACCAGAAGGCTGTCGAGCAGTACGAAAACGACTGCGCAGAATATGACGAAATCTGCAACCAGCTTTATTACGATTATGAGGATGCAATGAATGAATATTACCAGAAGCTCGACAGAGACAGTCTGCGTATGGACTTAAATGAGCTTACCATTGACATTCCCTCCTATGTTCTTTACTACTTTGACGGTAAAGAAGAATTCGTTGTTTCGGAAAATCTTGCGTCAACCTATATAGATATGTATTCATATTCAGAGCCAATCCTCATTGCAGAGATGCGCGACAGCATATCCATGCCAAATATAAAGCTGTCCGAGATTTATAGCAGCTATGACGCAGAGGAGCGTCTGTATTCAGCGCTTTACACCGAAGCAGAGGAAGCCGTAGTCATCGGCAGCGAGGTTTTTTCCGTTGATTGCGACCCGACGCAGTCAGAGCTTTCAATATCACCCGACGGCAAAGCAGTTTATTACCTTAAGGATTGTGAGAACGACTGCGGAGATGTTTACGTAAGAAATATCAAGAACGGAAAGCTTGAAGAACCCGAGCTTTTTGACTCTGATATTTCTGCTTATCTCCCGGGCTTTACTCCCGACGGTGAGCTGATGTATTTCAAAAACTTCGATGAATATACAGGTCACGGAGATTTATATATTGAAAAAGAAAATGTTGATTATGACGTATTCTGCGAATTATACTATTTCATCGGTAACGATATCGTTTATTTAACAGACTATGACAGCAATACCCGAAATGCTACCTTGAAATACTATAACGGCAATGAAAAGTCAAAGATTGCGGACGATGTATATAATGTAATTGTTGACAACGATACTATTTTCTATATCAACGATTATGCTACCTACAGCAATACAGGTACACTCTATTGCTCCGACGGAGGAGCCCCCGTCAAGCTTGATGAGGATGCTTCAATCCTTCTCAATCTGTCGGTCGACAGAGTTAAAGCCATCGACTACGACTACAAAATGTATTTCTACAGCAACTGATTCTGCCAACCGGCATAATTAAACCCCGTATATATTCGCCCGGTCCGATGATACGCTCCGGTGTGAAATATACGGGGTTATTCATTTGTCTTTACTTATTCTTATTCTTTTTACTCATTATATATTCATATGTACAGATACCGCCGACAAGCACAATACCGATAACATCCGTTACCCATCCGGGATATATAAGGGTTAATCCTCCGATTATGCAAAGCACTCTGAACGGTATTGAAAGATCTCTGAAAATGTATCCGCGCATACCGGCAGCAACACCAAATACACCTATAATAGATGTAATTACTATTGTTACAACCTCAAACGTAGTTGTATCAATGAACAGCAATGCCGGATTCAGACCAAAGCAATACGGGACAATAAACGCTGCTATCGCTATAGAGGTTGCATTAAGCGCCGTTTTCATCGGCTTTGACTTTGCTATGGCACTTCCTGCGTATGCCGCAAGAGCAACGGGAGGTGTTATGTCCGCAACAATTCCGAAGTAGAATACAAACATATTTGTAGCAAGGACATTCATACCCATCTTGATAAGAATCGGTGCACAGGTTGTTGCCATAATAACGTAATTTGCCGTTGTCGGAACTCCCATACCAAGGATAATACAGGTTACCATTGTAAACAGCATCGCGATAAACATATTATCACCCGATATGCCGACAATCGCTGAAATCAGCTTTGTACCTACACCTGTTGTTGTAATAACGCACGCAATAATTCCCGCAACCGCACATGCCGCACCAACGGTCAATGTACTTCTCGCACCGTTTTCAAGTGCATCAAAAAATTTTGTAGGATTTATTCTTGTCTCTTTTCTGAAAAGGCTTACCACTATTGCAAGCACGGAAGCTATAATCGCTGCCATACCCATGGTTGTCTCCATGATAAGGATCACAAGAGCAATCAACGGAAGTAACAGATACCAGCTCTTAAACATAAGCTTCGCCAGCTTCGGAAGCTGATCCTTCGGAAGTCCCTTAAGCCCTCTCTTCTTTGCTTCAAGATGCACCGAAATGAAAATACCGGCAAAATACAATACTGCGGGAAGAATTGCACGAAGCGCAATCGAACCATACTCAAAACCGGAATACTCAACCATCAGGAACGCCGCAGCACCCATAATAGGCGGCATAATCTGTCCGCCGGTAGAAGCTGCTGCCTCAACCGCACCTGCAAATTCACCCTTGTATCCGTTCTTTTTCATAAGCGGAATGGTGATGCTTCCGGTTGTTACGGTATTTCCTACAGACGAGCCCGATACCATACCGCAAAGTGCACTTGAAATAACCGCTACCTTCGCAGGACCGCCGGATGAGCTTCCGGCAACCGAATTTGCCAAGTCAATGAAGAACTGTGAAATGCCCGTACGCTCAAGGAATGCACCGAAAATAACGAACAAAACAATGAATGTCGAGCATGCCCTGATCGGAGTTCCGATAACACCCTCCGTAGTGTAGAAAATATTATACACATTCATCAGAACGGATTTCTGAGTAAGCGCATAAATAATAAACACCGATGACACAATTACAATCGGTATTCCGACCGCACGTCTGCACGCCTCAAGAGTAACAATAACTCCGATAATACCGACTGCAATCTGGAGGGTTTCAAGCTTAATACCCTGCTGTATAATCTGCTCACAATTAAATACAAAGTAGAAATAAGCGCCTCCGCCCAAAACCGCCAGCACAAGGTCATACCAGGGTATATAATTTGTTCTCTTCTTTGTACCCTTTCTGGCCGGGAAAACAAGGAAAATAAGGAATACTATTCCTCCGACAAAGGAGGCTCTGTTAATTCTTGTATCCCAATGAAAAACAAAATTAATTAAAACACTGTATATTGCAAATGCCACCAGAAGATATCTTACGATATAGCGCGGAACACCGCTGAAGCTTCTGACATTGGACTCACGGTCATACTTTTCCATGACCGCCTGAACATCAGTCTCTGTTCCGACTTCGGCAGCAGCATTGCTTTCAAAATCAGTAATCTTATTCTCGCTCATACTCAATTTCCTTTCCTAAATTATTCATACGAAAAACAAACATGCCTGTTCCTGCCGCACAGCTCGGTCAGGCTTATTTTCTCTCCTCTGTAGCCCAGCACATGATCATAAATGGTTCCGATAATAAACGACATATTATCTGTTTTTTTGTTAATGCCCGTAATAATCATTGAACCGTCCTCACCTCGAAGAAGTTCTTCTCCCTCATTTAGCTCGGTTTGAACACCGGCTCCGAATGCGTAGTATACACATTCGACATTATATATATGCCCGTCATCCCTAAGCTCATAAATATCCCTTACGATGCTCTTGTTCACGGAATGAACAAATTCAATGGAAAAGCGTTCTCCTGCATCCGCTTCGAACCTCTTAATAACCTTTTTCGTTTCACTGTCGCTAAGAACCAGACATCCCCTTCTTCCGGAACATACCATTATAATAATAGCCGCAGTAATGACAGTAATTACTGCGGCAACTACTATGTAAACTTTTTTAGCCATGCAGCTGATTACTTCGCTCCGACTTCCTTATAGTATTTCTCAGCGCCCGGATGGAAGGGAATGGAAATACCCGAAACAGCTGTCTCAAGGTTAAGCTCTTCTGCCTTTACATGAGAGAACTCACCCTTATATTCAAAAAGACCCTTTGTAAACTCGTAAATAACGTCCTCGCTTACATCATTTCTTGCAATGATTGTTGCCATAACGGAAACGGTCTGCTTATCCTCATTTACACAGCTGTAGGTTCCCGCAGGAATAACCGACTTTGTAAAGAAGCTGTAATCCTTCTGTAATGCAGCAATATGCTCATCATCAACCTCAAGAATATTAAAATCATAGGTAGATGCAAGCTCTGTTACGGCAGTGGTAGGAGTACCTGCAACGATAAACGCCGCATCAATTGTTCCGTTCTTAAGTGAATCCGAAGAATCGGCAAAGCTCTGATTATTTACAATAATATCGTCAAAGCTGATGCCGTATGCTGCAAGAATCTGACGTGCATTAAACTCAACGCCCGAACCGGCATCACCTACGGATACCTTCTTTCCCTTAAGGTCTTCAATAGACTGCACACTGTCATTGGCAATAATCTGAACAACCTCAGGATAGCATGATGCTACTGCCGAAAACTCTGTAGAAGGAGTTTCTCCCGCAAACATATCAGTTGATGAATATGCATAGTACATAACGTCATTCTGAACAATCGCCAGCTGTGATTCCCCGATTTCAATCATCTGAATATTAGCCTTTGATGCACCTGTTGACTCAACCGTAATATTGAGCTTATCAGCAAGCTTTTCATTAAGTGTCTGGGCAATAACACCGGAAAAACCGTAATATGTACCCGATGTACCGCCGGTTGCCATCTTAAGCTCGGTAGAACCCGAACCGCTGCAGCCTGCAAGAGCAAGCATCATTGCAAGCACCATTACTATTGATAATAACTTTTTCAAACTGTTACCTCCTTAATCATGCAATCGAATCCACCTTACAATATATGCATATGAGCATGTCATATAAAATATATTATTATACATTATTCGTGCATATTTAATCTTTTTGGTCTATTATATCAGAATATTTTAATATTTCAATACTTAACCGCAATAAAGTGCTAAAGAACTAAATTCATTCCTCTGCAGTCACTCCGCCCAGGAAACGAATCAGAAGCAATACCGCTATCAGCAGCGCAATTACTATAGGCAGAACAATCAGCCAGCTGCTTATAAGGCCGATAAGAATATATCCGACAAACGATACAGCCGCAACCAGCAGCGTATACGGAAGCTGGGTTGATACATGATTAATATGATTACACTGTGCTCCCGTTGATGCCATAATCGTTGTATCAGATATCGGAGAACAGTGATCACCGCATACGGCACCTGCAAGGCAGGCTGCTACAGCAGGTATCAGAAGACTTTCATCAAGGCCGATTGCCGCAATGAGCGGAAGCAGAATCTCAAAGGTTCCCCATGATGTTCCCGTTGCAAAAGCAAGTCCGAGTGATACCAGGAATACTATAGCCGGCAAAAGCTTTACAAGCAGACCTGCTCCGGATTCGAAAATAGTCTTAACATACTGGTCTGCTCCGAGAAGTCCGGTCATTGCACTCAGAGTCCATGCAAAGGTAAGAATCAGAATGGCGGGAACCATTGACTTGAAGCCCTCCGGAATGCAGCTCATGCACTCATTGAAGGTAAGAACTCTTCTGCATAAATAATAAATAAGTATGATTATGAGAGCCAGAACGCTTCCCATCGCAAGACCGAGTGCAGCATCACAATTTGCAAATGCATTTCTGAGACTCTCACCACTGAAGAACCCGCCCGTATAAAGCATTCCGATAATACACAGCACAATAAGAAGGATTACGGGAATAATGAGATCGATAATCTTTCCCTTACCCTGAACAGCGGTATCGGTTACATTTGCATAGGGTCTGTCCTCTGTTGTATATAAATCACCCTTAATTGCATTCTTCTCGTGCTTTTTCATCAAACCGAAATCAATTCCGAATGCTGTTATGCCGATTACCATAACGATCGTAAGCAGAGAATAGAAGTTATACGGAATTGCCTCAACAAACAGCTCCATTCCGTCATATCCCTCAACTGCTCCGACTACCGCAGCCGCCCATGATGAAATAGGTGCTATCATACAAATCGGTGCTGCAGTTGCATCGATAATATACGCCAGCTTCGCACGTGATATTTTATGCTTATCGGTAACCGGACGCATTACGCTTCCGACAGTAAGACAGTTAAAATAATCATCAACAAAAATCAAAGCTCCGAGTCCAAAGGTTGCAAAGGTAGCAGCTTTCCTGGTCTTTATCTTTTTAGCAGCCCAGACACCGTAAGCGGCAGAACCTCCCGCCTTATTCATCAATACAACAATCGCACCCAGAACTACCAGGAAAATCAGAATTCCAACATTCCAGTTGTCGGCAAGCTTTGCTATAAAGCCTTCGCTAAACATCGCATTATATGCCGTTTCAACATTGAAATTTCCGTAAAGCAGCGCGCCGGCAAGGATTCCTACAAATAAAGAGCTGTATACCTCCTTTGTAATTAAAGCCAGACCTATGGCAATTACAGGCGGAAGCAGCGCCCAGATTGTTCCGTAGTAATCACTGGTATACACTTCTTCGGCAACACCCGTATCCCCAAATACGCTAACTGCAAACAATGCCGTAAATAAAAGTACCATTGCAACAAGACTTACGATTTTTACTCTTCTTCTCATTCTTATTCCCCCTCCATTTCTCAATTTCTTTATTACAATTGCTTTTGCGTCCGCATCTTCGCGGAACTTTTTTTGTTTAATAGGAAAGTCAAGACACTTTAACATATCAGCGTAAAACCGTCTTTCCTAATAAAGAACAAAGAGTTCGCTAGCGAACTCTCGCGCTGAGCGCGGTCACATAAGCGACATTTTTCCAAACGCGCGAGTGCGCATCCTCGCGGAGCTTTTTTTACTTTATAGGAAAGAACTTTCCTATAAAGTAAAAAAGTCATGCGTACAAATGTATCGCATGACATAAAAACATTGTTCTTACGATAGCACTCCACAATAACATGTGACAGTACGCTGCATATTCTGCAGCGTCCCAGCAACGTAAACCCGGGTATGTTTACGAGCTTCGGCGGTTTATCTTTTCACACTGCTCCGGTACCGGCCGTTATGAACAGCACTACTTGTAGAAACCGCGCCTCTATCAGACAAATTATTAATATTTTAAACAAGAATAGACGTATTTTTACACTTTGTCAATATTTAATATGAGTTTTCACACTAACCAACATTTCCGAGCGACCTGTCGCGAGGAATATCTCAAGTGCGAAAAATCATATTGTATGATTTTTCACACTATCATACGTACCTTTTCAGGCATACAGGAAAACTTGACATGATCATGTCTTCCCGCGAACTCACCGTCGGTATGAAGCGCCATCGGCTTCTCGGTTATTACCTCAAGTGAATGGCAGTTGATAATGTCAACACCGTTTGCTTTAACATGATTTCCTTTAAAGATGGTCGGCATAAGCATCAGATGCTTCAGCCTTGAGATGTCATGAGCAAAGCAGCACGCCAGTTTACCGTCCGTCGGGTCGGCCTCCGGCGCCATCGGGAGTCCGCCTCCCTCTAAAGGTGTATTCATGTTGGCAATAAATACAAGTCTTTTTGTTTTTATTGTGCGCTTGCCGTCAACAATAATCGTCGCAGGAGAAGGCTTGTTGGTAAATACAAGCTTTAATCCCAGAATAAAGTAAATCAGCTTCCCAAGGTGAAATTTGTTAAGAAGCTTTTTAAGGTTTGATACAAGTGCCTCATAGCAAACCTCCGCATCGTAGCCGATACCGGAGCTCACCGCAAAGCGGCGCGGCTTATCACCATTGCCGAATTCCAGCACTCCATGGTCCACACGTTTAAACTCACGCGGATGAATCGCATGCTCAAGTGCCGTTTCGGGATCTATTGATATTCCGAGACCTCGTGCAAGATCGTTACTTGAGCCTGTAGGTATATAGCCGAGTATTAATTTATTATAATTCTTAAGTCCGTTAATAGCTTCATTTGCAGTTCCGTCACCGCCAACAATAACAATACGCTTCATCTCATGATGCTTATCGCAAATTTCCTCCGCAATTCGCGTTGCATCACCGGCGCCTCCCGTAAAGAACACCTGATATTCCAGCTTCGCCTTATCAAGCTTTGCCTGAAGCTCATCCCAGAGCCCTTTTCCCCTTCCGGTACGAGCACCCGGATTCACTATAAAATAATACATCCGCACCCCTTTCTGCCTCTGCAAGCCGCTTCTCTTCCGATTCGCAGGCAGTCTTTTGTTCTGTCTCTATAATAATAAATTTTAAGCTATTTTACAAGGAGCAAATATGCCGTAAAAATCCCCTGATATCTGCAAATCAAGTCTGTAGCGCCTAGCGAAGCTTCGCCCAGAATTCATTCAGTGCGCCTTCAACATTCCCAAGCCTGACTTTAGTATACGGATACCATTCACGAGGAAACAGCTCCTGGTACTGCTCAGTCCCGAAGCGCTCATCAAGCAGCAGTACTGCACCCACATCCTCCGTTGTCCTGATAACCCTTCCCGCAGACTGAAGCACCTTATTCATACCGCTGTATAAATAGGCATACTCAAAGCCCGTATTATTTCTTGCATCATAAAAGCCCCTGAACAGCTCCCTCTCATTGCACACCATCGGCAGACCCGTACCGACAATAACCGCACCAATCAGCCGGTCATTCTTAAGGTCTATTCCTTCACCGAAAATACCTCCCATGACACAAAAGCCGATTCTGGTGCTTTTACCCTCCTCATTGAAGGCCTCGAGAAATTCCTCCTTCTCATCCTCGGTCATTCCCGCAGACTGAAGCACCAGCCCCTCAAGCCGCCCGTCGCACAGCTGTGCAATCTCATTCATCATCTGATACGAAGGAAAGAAAACCATATAATTGCCTCTTCGCGCACCGGTGAAAACCTCGATATAGCGTACTATCTTCTCATATTCAGATGCATTTCGCCGTGTATATTTTGTGCTTACATCCTGTGCCACCATCAACAGTCGCTTTTCGGTATCAAACGGTGACGGAGCATAAACGGCATAGTCATCCTCTTCTCCGGCCAGCTGATCCTTATAATACTTAATCGGAAGCAGGGTTGCCGAGAAAAACACTGCACTGCGCCCTTTCTTTATACACTCCTTAAGGCATTGCGACGGATCCATGCACTGAAGCTTAAGCCTGAACTGCCGCTCATCATCATAATCCGAGTAAATCATATAATTTTCGTCAAGACGCTCGCACATGCGTAGAAAATGGCGCACATCAAGGTAGAGCATGGACAGCATTTCCCTGTCGCTCACACTGAAGGAGGAGGGAAGCTCCTCGTAAACAGCCGCAAACCGGAGCAATGCATATTCAAGTGAATTTACATCCTCCCAAACCTCAAACTCATCACATTCCCGCTTCATTGCCAGCAGAGCACGGTTACACTGCTCAAGAACCTTTGAAAGCCGCTCATGGTCATAGCCTGTAGTTCCGACCATGCGTTTAACCTTCATAAAATCCTCTTTAATCAGAACCGCACTGTACATTTCTCTTGCCCGGTCAACAAGATTATGCGCCTCATCTATAAGAAAAACATAATCGCGCTTTGACTCATTTGCAAAAAAGCGCCTTAAATAGACATTGGGATCAAAAAGATAATTATAGTCGCATATTATCGCATCTGCCCAAAGTGTCACATCAAGACACATTTCAAACGGGCATACCGCGTGCTTCTCGGCATAGCGGATAATAAGCTCCCTGTTAATCTCATCCTCATTCACAAGCATGTCAAACACGGCATCATTCACACGGTCATAATGCCCTGCAGCGCGCGCGCAGGCTGTTGGATTGCAGTCAGGCTTATCAAGAACACATATTTTTTCCTTGGCCGTTATCGTCACCAGCTTCAGCTTCATGCCTTTGCTTATAAGATGTCCGAAGGCCTCCTCCGCAACAGTTCTGGTTATCGTCTTTGCCGTTCCGTAAAATATCTTTTCAGCCTTCTGCTCACCCATAGCACGTACAGCCGGAAATACCGTTGATATCGTCTTTCCCACGCCGGTCGGGGCTTCGATATACAAATTCTTTCCCCTGCTGATTGTCCTGTAAACTCCGGCTACAAGCTCACGCTGACCGTCCCTGTATTCAAAAGGAAACTCTACAGACCTTATCGAAGCGTCGCGCGTTCTTATCCATTTACGCTGCCATACAGCCCACTTAATATATTCATCCTTAAGCTCTCCGAACCAGCTTTCCAGAAACGCAAAATCAAAATCCTCGCGAAACCTGTTAATCAGCTCTGTCTCAAGCTGACAGTATGTCATTTGTATTCCGATTTGCTTAAGTCCGTTCTTACATGCATAAATATATGCGTAGCACATTGCCTGAGCTCTGTGTACTCCCGCAGGCTTCTCCATATGCCCCGTATCCATATAGGTTGTCTTTATCTCATCTATAACGGTAATCGTCTCTTCCTCGGATTCCGGATTCACCGGCGTACCGCAAAAAATCCCGTCTGCCCTGCCCTCTATTTCCAGAACAAACTCCTCGTCATCACATTGTACGGGAATTTCGTGCTTTAGTGTAAACTCCGGGCGATAAGAAGCATCCATGCTTTTTTGTATCTTCCTGTGCAGTCTGCTCCCCTCCTGCATGGCATCGGGGTCATGCGAGCCGCCTCTGTTATCAATATCTCCCGAGCGCATTATAAACTCAACAAGATTTCTAACCGATATACTGACTTTTTCCTGATTTTTCACACCATTCCCCATTCCGAAGCGTATCGCAGGAATCCGCACGAGAAAACTCACGAAAGTGATTTCTCGTGTCGGATAAAGGCTTATTTGTGACGCCCCGGCACAAATATCCGTGCGAAAAAGTGCGCAGCACTTTTTCACACTATTCCGTTCTCCGCTTCCGTAATCTAACGCCATTATATCACACAATACAGCTGCTGAACATACTTTCGAATAAATCTTTAAATATTGAATTGCATTGACAGTAAACATCTGCTATATTAATCGTAATCAACGCATAACTTTTTGACGGAGGTCGACATGAGCGATAATAATTCAAACGAAAACATTTTTGTGAATGATCTTGCGGATGACTACGAGCTTGACCAGGTAACCCTCACTCTTGAGGATGATTCCGAGCTTCTTTGCGACGTTATCTCCGTATTTGATTTTAATGACAAGCAGTACATTGCATTATGTCCTGTAGAGAATCCCGACGGTGACATTTTCCTTTACGGCTTTAAAACAAACGGTGATGAAGAATTCGACCTTATCGACATCGAGGATGATGAGGAATTTGAGGCAGTTTCAGAATATTTTGACGAACTCGTTGACAGTCAGGAATATGAGGATATGTTCGGTGACGAGGACGAAGCAAACGAATAAAGGTGAAATTGCCTGTGACAGCACAAAAAGTGCAGTATTTCCATGAATAAAACGCTGAGGTCGTAACAGACTTCAGCGTTTTTGTATTAATAATTCCCTGAATGCGTCTTCGCATCGGCGCGCTCCTCCTTACGAAGCAGCCGGTTATGAATACAGGTGTCTATATCAAGTGTTTTCGGCAGCATAACATCCTTAAACTTAACAGTCATACGTCTGCCGTCAGCTTTGGTAATCTCCCCTTTTCCGTATACCTCATGTATAATCACGGCTCCTGCCTTAAGCTCCGCCCGGTTAAACATAACCTCGCCGACAAATCTCGAGGGCTCAAAGCTCCTGCCGTAACGGTCTGCAGCGTCAAGAATGTACAAGGACCTGCGTGCCCTTGTCATTGCAACATAGAACATACGTCGCTCCTCTTCTATATCCTCCGGCACGGCTGCCTTTCTGTGAGGTGTCAGTCCTTCATTTGCATCAACAATAAATACGGTATCAAATTCAAGCCCCTTCGCACTGTGGAAGGTCATAAGCTGAACACTTTCCCTGTCATGGTATCCGCCCCGTTCCCGCTGCTTCTGCTCCTGAAGCTTCATTTCCTCCCTATACTCGTCCATATAGGAAATCCAGTCCTCAAGACTTCCGAAGTCTGCTGCATTCTCCTCAAGCTCATTCAGGGTTTCAAAAAGCTCATCAGCCCGGATTCTCCTGTAATCCGCATATTCCCTCAGAAATTCATCATAGCCGGCTTCATTTCTGATGTACCGGATCGAATCCGCCGGATTCAGCTTCGACAGCAGGCACAAATCATACTGCAGCTTTTCTAGCTTTTCAATAACATAGGGTCTGTCATTAAACAGACGAAAAAGCTGCCTAAAATCCACCTCACGAATCGAATTGATACTCTCTCTTGAGATATAGCGCTTCGGCCTGTTGCATACTCTCAGAAAATGACTTCTTGAAGTATTTCCCCTTGCAAGCTCCATATATGCAAGCATGTCCTGAGTCAGCCAGTGCTCGTATATATTGGGAATCCGGTCTCTGGTCCTGAAGGGAATATTATACTCCTGCATTTTCTCAATCAGTGCCCGCGGCTGGGAATTTGTTCTGAATAATACGGCAATCTCTCCGAGATGCGCCCCGTTTCCCGCAAGCTTAAGAATTCTGTCCGTAACAAACGCATTCTGCTCCCTCAGAGTCGAAAAGCCCCTTATTTCAACATTCCCGGCTTCCGTACCCGCAGCCTCAAGCTGCTTATCATACCTCATCGTATTATTTTGTATAAGTGCCGCAGCACTTTCAATTATTCTGTTTCCGCTCCGGTAATTCTTTTCGAGAAGGACCCTGCCCGCACCCGGATAGTCCTTCAAAAATCCCAGCATAATCTCAGGCTTTGCTCCTCTGAACCTGTATACGGACTAGTCATCATCACCTACAATAAATAAATTGTCCTGCGGCTTTGCAAGCATGCGTATCAGCTTATACTGAAGCGAATTTATATCCTGAAACTCATCAATCAGAATATACTCATACTGCTGCTGCCAATACGCGAGAATATCAGGACGCTGCGCGAAAAGTCTGCTGCAAATCAGCATCATATCATCAAAGTCTATCCGCCGCTCTGCATTAAGTCTTCTGTGATACTCAGCATAAAGCCTGCGAAAGTCCTCCTGCGGACAGCCGGTAGAGTAATAATTATCCGGATTTATTCCCTCATTCTTAACCAGACTGATTTCGCTGATAAGATTTTCAATAAAATCCTTCTCATCATCGACCTCAACCAAAAGCTTACGGATTGCGTCACGTAAAAATATGTATTTATCGTCCTCGCTGATTATATTTGAAGAGTCGTATTGATATGCATATCTGATGATTTTAAAGAATACCGCATGAAATGTTCCGAAATTAACACCGGAATACCTGCCCTCACAAAGCCTTAAAAAGCGCTCCTTCATCTCGACTGCCGCTGCTCTTGTGAAGGTAATCACCAGAATTCTCTCCGGCTTTACCCCGTAATGCTCGACAAGCTCCTGTGTTCTTTTTGTAATAACAAAGGTCTTGCCGGACCCGGGTCCGGCAAGTACCATCATTGCTCCTTTATTATGGGAAATAGCTTTGTTCTGTGAATCATTAGCTCTCAAGCTTCTCGATACCCTTTCTGATTCTTCTGAGGCTTTCCTCCTTGCCGAGTATAGCGGCAATCTCATAAGCTCCGCCCGGAGTCATCTGCTTGCCCGAAAGTGCTGTTCTGACCGGCCAGAGTGCCAGACCGTTCTTGATTTCCTTCTCGGCAACGTAATCCATGAGAAGCTTTTCAATCTCCGGAACCGAATACTCCTCAAGCGCTTCAAATCTGGGAAGTAGCTCCTTAAGTACCTCAAGTGAATTCTCGGAATTTGTCTTCATCTTCTTATGGGTATACATCTCCTTATCATACTCGGGAAGCTCCTCAAAGAAGTCAATCTTCTCGGCTATATCACAAAGAGTCTCAATTCTTGTCTTAACAAGATCTGCAATAGCCTTTAAATCGTAATCCTTCTTAACCACGGCCTTAATATACGGAAGTGCCAGCTCATAATATCTGTCATTATCCATATTCTTAAGATATTCGCCGTTCATCCATCTGAGCTTAACCATATCAAATACAGCCGGCGACTTACTGATCTTGGTATAATCAAATTCCTTTACAAGCTCCTCAAGTGAGAAAATCTCCCTGTTATCCGTGGAGCTCCATCCGAGAAGCGCCATAAAGTTTACGACCGCTTCAGAAACAAAGCCCTGCTCAATAAGGTCTTCATAGGAAGAATGACCGCTTCTCTTTGAAAGCTTCTGATGCTCCTCATTGGTAATCAGCGGACAATGAACATATGTGGGCTCTTCCCAGCCGAATGCCTTATAAAGTCTTGTATACTTAGGTGTTGAAGAAAGATACTCATTTCCTCGTACAACATGTGTAATCTGCATGAGATGGTCATCGATTACGTTTGCAAAATTGTAGGTCGGATAGCCGTCGGACTTGATAAGAATCATATCATCGAGCTCCGCATTATCAACCGTTATCTCACCGTAAACCGCATCGGTAAAGGTAGTCGTTCCCTCTGTAGGTGTATTCTGTCTGATAACAAAGGGAACACCGTCAGCAAGATTCTTCTCTATCTCCTCCTTTGAAAGATGGAGACAGTGCTTATCATACTGCACAATTTCCTTACCGTCAGTACCTGCAACGTTTTTAAGGCTCTCCAGTCTTTCCTTCGTACAGAAGCAGTAATATGCATCACCCTGCTCAATAAGCTGCTTTGCATACTTCATATAAACGCCTGTTGCCATACGCTCGCTCTGCACATAGGGTCCGAAGCCTTTATCCTTATCGGGACCCTCATCATGTATAAGACCTGTTCCTTCCATGGTTCTGTAGATAATATCAACAGCACCTTCCATAAGACGTTCCTGATCGGTATCCTCTATTCTTAAAATGAAATCTCCGTCTGCATGCTTTGCGATAAGATATTCATATAATGCCGTCCTCAGATTGCCTACATGCATTCTTCCGGTAGGGCTGGGCGCAAATCTCGTTCTTACCTTTGCCATAATAATCCTCCGTTCCAAAACTCCGTAATTCATACGGTCTATAATATCTTTCTATTATAATGACACGGAATGGATTTTTCAAGCGTGATATTTGTCTCAGATTCCCTTTTTGGCAGCCTGAAGAAGCTTTACTAAAAGTTCGGCTGCCTCGCCGCGCGTAATTCCCTTACCGGGCATAAATCTGTCTTCCTCTGCGGCATCCATAATGCCAAGTCCCTTTGCAAGCGCCACACAGCCGATATAGCTGCTGGTAATCTTATCCTCATCCGAAAATCCGGTTTTGAAAATATTCAGCTTTGCAATCTCATTAAGACCAAGATATCCGATTATTGCCTTTGCGGCATAACGTCTGG
The DNA here is from genome assembly GCA_045578645.1 of Lachnospiraceae bacterium. GTDB lineage: Bacteria > Bacillota > Clostridia > Lachnospirales > Lachnospiraceae > RUG11977. The sequence goes on along the minus strand of JAZNKQ010000090.1, from coordinate 24,938 downwards.
TAAGCTTCTGGCTGCCTGAAATTGTATTGGCATTTTCAATGTAAACTCCCGGAAGCTGCTGCGCAAGTGCCTGAAATTCGTCTCTGGTTATGTACATTCCGGGCTCAAACTTCTCTGAAGCGATACCGATGTTCATGCTTGCAAGCAGCTGTATTGCACGCTCATGCTCCGTACCTGCAATATCCGTATATTCGTAACTATTTGCAGCCTTACTGTATTCCTCGCCGTTATACTTAAGCTGCTTTCCGGAAAACGCATCAACATATCCGGGATATATGCGTGTACTGTATACAAGTCTTACCTTGTTTTCATATTCGTAGCCGCTGTAACGGTCATCATTTTCGCGGTACACGGTATTAACCTCATATACCAGACCATAGCCGTCATAGCCAAGGTATGAATCCAATGCCTCTGCTTCACTTATTGCTCCCGCAGGAGACTCAAAGGTAATATCCTCAGTCCAGTTCCGGCGATAATTGTAGATTTTTCCGGTCACTCCGTCAACCGAACCTGAAACATAATTTGCATACATCGGCACATCTTCATTTACTCTTGTATATGTATAATAATATCCGCCGTACTCGCATTCTCCGGTCTTATCATCATAGAAGATTTCATAGTCGCCGCTCTGTGAGGTCAGTTTTGTTGACTCAAAGCATTCCTTATTCTGCTCTTTCGCAAACTTCTCAAACACCGTTCTGCACTCTTCTTCCGAATATGCAACCTTGACTTCTTTTGCTTTGGGATTGTTCCAATACTCTGTCTTAACCGAAGCATAGAAGTTTTCAATCTTTCCGGTTACGGCATTAACTGATGCATTTGCATATGCCCGGTAATAATCTCCCTTTTCATAATCAACAGGTCTGCTATCGGACATTCTTATTCGCCATACATAACTCTCTCCCCAATAGGAAAGCGTTGCGGTAACAAACTCCATTTCTTCCTCTATAAGAAGACTTTCATTTCCGCGAACCAGGTCAATGGCCTCTTCCTTTGTAAGCAGCTCAGGAAGATTCTTAATCTTTTCAAGCTCGGCATCGGTAAGACTGCCTAATGTTTCATTTTCGGCAGTATCCTCTGTTACCTCGCTGTTTTCTCCCTTACCGGTTTCCCAGCTCACCTTATCGGTATAAACCTCTCCCGAAACAGCATCAACCGCAATATAGCTTATGTCCGGTACATATGCGAGGAAAACAACCGTCTTATACTCTCCGTCAATCTTTCTGTGACTCATCAGGTACTGAAGCTCAAGATTAAGATTCTCACCGATTATGTCTGCAGCCCTCTCTTCAGAAATAATATTATTATTTCCGGGTATCTCAATATCATACAGCCAGCTGCACTCAAGTGACACAAGTACTCCGTCCCTTGCATCAATATAAAGCTCAATAGTGTTATCCGGCATCTCGATTCCGTTCTCAACACGTACGAATCTGTATACGTATGCCGTTCTGTGTGCCGCATATGAGCTTTCTGCCAGCTTATAGCTGCTGCCGCATTCCGGAAGAAACTTCCCGATATATCCCGCGTTCTTAAGTGAAAGCTCCTGTCTTGTATACGCGGCAACCCCGTAGTCATCATCATCTCTGTAATAATCATATCCTAGTATTCTGCCTTCATTATCACAACATACATAAATACTCTCATCATAGTCCTCAGAGTTCCACGAAAACCACCAGCACGGTTTTTCCGCATATTCATCGTATTCATATGAGAACACGGAAAACTCATCGGTAATACCGATTTTTTCTTTAACAGTCAACAATAACTTCGTCATATTTTCTCCGGTAAGTCCTGTTGAAGCGCCGGTACTTACATTTCCGGCACATCCGATAACCAGTGTCACTGCTAACAACAGTGCAAACAATCTCTTTTTCATAGTTCCTCCTTTTATTTTGGGCGATGGGTGCATAAGTTTCTTATGCTAACCATAAGACGAGGCGGCACTCCTTATAGTTCCGTTTTTACAAAAATTTATACAATCCGGAATGCCTGCTTAAATTACTGTTTACCTATCATGTTAATAATCTTCTGCGGACACTTTTCAGCACATCTTCCGCAGCCCACACATTTCTCATAATCAATTACGGCAATATTGTCGTTCACTGATATCGCACCGTCCGCGCACTGCCTTACACATATTCCGCAGCCGATGCAGCCTGTTGTACACACGGCCTTAACTTCCCTGCCCTTTTTCTTCGAGCTGCAGCCTACCGCATATTCTGAAGCATACGGAATCAGCCCGATAAGGGAATTGGGGCATACCTTAACACAGGCTCCGCAGCCCACACATTTCTCTCTGTCAACAACCGCAACTCCGTTTACTATATGTATTGCGTCAAAGGTACATGCCTTCACACATGAGCCGTAGCCCATGCATCCGTATTCACATGCTTTCTCTCCGCGTCCCGGAACCGCAGCAAGCTTTCTGCAGTCATCAATTCCGTAATAATTGTATTTCACCTGTGTTTTATCGCAGGTTCCGCTGCACCTTACAAAGGCAGTCATCTTTACCGAGTCTACTGCCTCCATGCCCATTATCTCGGCAATCTCCGCATGTCTTGAGCCCGCACATGCATTTATCGGTGCATTTCCCGCAACTATTGCCTCAGCAAGAGCATCGCACCCCGCAAAGCCGCATCCGCCGCAGTTGCTGCCCGGAAGACATTCGCGTACCCTTTCCACTCTGTCATCAACCTTAACTGCCAGCTTTTTTGCCGCCACACCGAGCAGTATTCCTATTATCAGTCCGGCCGCTCCGACTACCGCTCCGGCAGTTGCAATACCCTCAATACTTATTGCCAAAAAAACTCCGACCAAAACATACCCTCCTATCCAAAGCAACTAAATGCCAAATAAAGCTATATAAGTCCCGCAAATCCGCAAAAGGCAATTGCCATTAGTCCCGCTGTCACGAGCAGAATCGGCGACCCCTTTAAGGTCTTTATCACATCATTACCCTCTATGCGCTCACGAATTCCCGCCATAATCACAATTGAAATACAGAAGCCGAGCGCTGTACCGAAGCCGTTTACCACACTCTCAAGCAGGGAATAATCATTCTGCACATTAATAAGCGCAACGCCGAGTACCGCACAGTTTGTCGTAATCAGCGGCAGATAAACTCCCAGGGCCTTATATAATCCGGGCATATACTTCTTAAGAACAAGCTCTACAAGCTGGACAAGTGCTGCTATAACCGCAATGAACACTATTGTGTCCATATACTCAAGTCCTGTCGGTACAAGTATATAGTTATGTATCAGACTTGCCACGGCAGAAGCGGTTGTTATTACAAAGATTACGGCTCCGCCCATACCAAGCGCCGTATCTGTTTTCCTGGAAACACCAAGGAAGGGACAAATACCCAGAAATCTGCTCAGCACAACATTATTAACAAAGGCTGATCCTATAAGCAGTAACAGCATTTCTTTCATACTTTACCCTCCGTTTTATTCTTCTCGTTTTCTTTTGCAGCTTCAATAAGCTCCCTGTTTGCCGCACATACGCTGCCCCGGCATTCGGAACAGTTTCCGCCGCAGGCAGGGGCATCAGTCACGGTACTGTCTGTATTTGTTGCCGACTTAAGCTTAAGCTTATTCTGTACCGCAGTAAGTATCGCAAGCACGAAAAACGCACCGGGTGCCATGACAAAAATCGAAAACGGCTCATAAGCCTCCGGCATTACCCTGATATCAAAAAGCGTTCCCGCACCGAGAAGCTCGCGGATTGCTCCGAGAACAGTAAGTGCCAGAGTGAATCCGAGTCCCATTCCGAGTCCGTCAAACATGGAAAGCGCAACAGGATTCTTACTTGCATATGCTTCTGCTCTTCCGAGGATTATACAGTTAACAACTATAAGCGGAATATATATTCCGAGCGCGCTGTAAAGCGATGTACTCACAGCCTGAATCACCAGATCAACAATCGTCACAAATGACGCTACAATAACAATATATGCCGGCATTCTTACCTTATCGGGAATTATCCTGCGCAATGCGGATATCATCATATTCGACAGAATAAGTACCGCCGTAGTGGAAATTCCCATACCCGCTCCGTTTATTGCAGATGTGGTAACGGCCAGAGTTGGACACATTCCGAGCATAAGCACCAGCGTAGGATTTTCCTTTATTACACCGTTGTAAATTCTTTCAATATATTTATTCATAAGCAGCCCCTCCTGCTCCGTTTTCCGTCAGATATTCCGCAAAGTATAAGCCTGCATTTACAGCCCTGACCACAGAGGTTGTTGTTATAGTCGCACTTGATATTGCTTCAACCTCAACATCACCCTGTATGCCCGCCTTTGCAAGGGAAAACTGCTTTGCCTTAACCTGATTAAACTGTTCGGTAAATTCCGGCTCCTTGGCCTTCATACCGAGTCCCGCGGTTTCGGCAAGTGTAAGGAACTCTATTCCCTTTAAGGTTCCGTCGGCAGCAATTCCCATAGCCAGGACAATATCTCCGCCGTAACCGCCGCTGTCACAGACCGTCATAACATAGCCGAGTGCCTTCCCCGATTCATCAGCAGCAATAAGAACCTCTCTTACGGAAGCACTCTCAAACCCTTTAACACCTGCAAAGAGCTCTCCTGCCCCCTCCGTCTCTTTTGTAAGCTCCTCCGTCGCATAGGTGGAAGCAAGCTCCGGAAATACCTTTTTATATGCCGCAACCTTTGCCTCCTCCTGCGCCTTTGCTATCGGTTCTTTGGTAATTTCGTATACAAAGCCGAGGGCAAGTGCCGCAATAAGTGTTATTGCAAACAGAATAAGTGCATCCTTTATCAGACTGTCCTTTTTACTCATGACTTACGTCCCTCCCTTCCAAACGGTTTGGGAAGCGTAAGCTTCTCAATCAGCGGTACCAGCAGATTACTGAAAATAATTGCATAGGAAACACCCTCTGCAGAATTACCGCAGATTCTGATTATTCCTGTCAGTAATCCGAGCAGAACCGCAAAGATAATCTGACCCGATTTTGTTATGGGACAAGTCACATAATCCGTCGCCATAAACCATGCACCGAGCATAAGTCCGCCTCCCGTAAGATGTGCGGCAAGAAATGCCGGGTCAAAGCCGCGTCCGCCGAAAATTACCACAAATACGGCAAAGGTTCCGATATAAACCAGCGGTATTCGCAGTGAGATTACTTTTCTGACCAGCAGGTATAAAGCACCGAGCAAAATCGCAAGAGTACTGGTTTCGCCTATTACACCGCCGGTAAATCCGAGAAACATATCGGTCAGTGATACATTCGCACATACACTTTCCGCCGCATCGAGATTCTTAATAACCGCAAGCGGAGTCGCGGAAGAAAGTCCGTCAACCGCTGACGCACCGTTCATAAGAACTCCCGAACCCTTTTCGACAGCAAAATCCGTCATTCGTCCGGCAAAGCAGATTAGAAGAAAGCATCTTGCCGTAAGTGCGGGATTCATAAAGTTCTGTCCCAGTCCGCCGTAGAACTCTTTAACAACTATAATCGCAAATGCACTTCCGACCACAGGCATCCAAATCGGCACGGATGCCGGAAGATTCATTCCGAGCAGAAGTCCGGTTACAAGTGCACTGCACTCATACGGAGCAGCCGGCTTTTTCATCAGCCTTTTCCATAAATATTCTGCCAATACAGCAGATACCGTTGACGCAAGCAATATAATAAGGGCCCGTAACCCGAACCGGTAAACTCCTACTGCAGCCGCAGGCATGAGTGCCAGCGCCACGTCACGCATTATTACTGCAGTTGTCATCCCGCTTCTTTCATGCGGCGAAGCGGATACATTATACAGCTCCTTCATCAGCACTCACCCCTTCCTTCTGTTATCAAGAACGCTTCTTCGCATCTGCTTAAAGGACTGTGTCATCAGTCTTCCCGCAGGACATACATAGGTACAGCAGCCGCATTCCATGCATTCCATGCCGCCTATTTTTTCGAAGCTTCCCTCGTCAAAGCGCTCTGCATAATCCATCATAAGCTTAGGCACAATATTGCTCGGGCATACCGAAACACATCGTCCGCAGCGTATACACGGTCCCTCCGGAACCTTTTTCATCGGGTCCTTTAAAAATGCAAGAATTGCCGAGGATGTTTTTGTAACCGGAATATCCAAATCATACAATGCCATTCCCATCATCGGTCCGCCCGAGATTATCTTTTCGGGCGTTTCTTTAAAGCCGCCGGCAGCCTTCAGGACTTCAGAGTAAAGAGTTCCTGTTCTTACATTAAAATTTAAAGGCTCTGCCACGGCATCACCCGTTACCGTCATAATTCTTCTGATAAGCGGAGTGCTCTCCGAAACCGCCATATGTATCGAAATCACGGTGTCAACATTATGAACAATACAGCCCGCATCAGCCGGAAGCATGGAGGAATTAACCTTCCGCCTCTTAACCGCATATATGAGCTGACGCTCTGAGCCCTCGGGATACTTTGTCCTTACAGCCTGAACGCGCATGCGCGGTTCATCCTTAACCAGCTCCTCCATATGACTGATACAATCAGGCTTATTATCCTCAATTGCAATTACGCCTTCCGCATTATCAAAAAGGCTCAAAATAATCCTTAAGCCACCGATTAGTCTTTTGCCCTCTTCAAGCATCATTCTGTAATCGGAAGTCAAATAAGGTTCACATTCTGAGCCGTTTACAATTATTGTATCTATATCGTTTTCGTTCTTTGGTGACAGCTTGACAAAAGCCGGGAAGCCTGCACCTCCCATACCTACAATTCCGGCATCGCGGATAATGTCTCTGATTTCCTGCTTTGAAAGCTTTGTGTAATCGCGCTGCTCGCCAAAACCGGGAATTGTCCTGTATTCCCCGTCATTCTCCACAACAATGGCTGTTACCATTGTACCTGCTGCCGTAAGCCAGGGCTTAATCTCACTTACAGTTCCCGATACCGAGGCTGCCGTACATGAGGAAATAAAACCTCCCGCTTCAGCTATTATCTGACCGACCAGAACCTTGTCACCTACTGCGACAACAGGCTTGCTCGGTGCTCCGATATGCTGTGAGACCGGATAAACCAGCTTTTCTCCGGGAATCAGTGTCCGAATCTGCTTATCCTTAGTCAGTTCCTTTCCGTCATACGGATGTACCCCACCCCTAAAGGTTACCTTCTTCATGACGTTAATCCTTCCTTCTCTATAAATTGCGCCCTGACACTTCTGTATCAAGGCGCATCATACATCTATTTTATTCTCCGGGGGGATAAAAGTCAATCAAACCGACGTAATCATAGCAAGAAAGAAAGCTATCTGAGCAAAATATAAACCAATCAACATATAGCACCCGGCTTTACTTTACAATCTTATAATATACTCTTGCAGTCATGACATACACAACCGTATATATCAGCGCAAATAATACCATTGTCCCTATCGTGCAGCCCATATACAGGAGCTCATTTGTCATTCCGAGTATCATCAGAAGACGGGTAATCATCTTAAATGCCATTATTACATGTACAAATGCCATTACAAGCGGCATGAAGAATACCATAAGCACCTGTGAGCGAATCGTCTTTTTTATCTCCGTTCTGCTGAGTCCGACCTTCTGCATTATCTCGAAGCGCTTTTTATCCTCATAGCCCTCTGATATCTGCTTATAGTACATAATCAGAACCGTTGCTACAATGAACATTATTCCGAGAAACAATCCGAGGAAAAACAATCCGCCGTACATCATCAGGAAATCATTTTTTATCATAACCGAAGCGGAAAGTGCAAATGAGGTATCATTTTCTCCGTTATATTCCGACAGCCTCGGGCGCAGTGTCTCATAAAATCCGGTCTGCTCCTCTCCCGAGCAGGAAAGATCAAAGCCGTAATAATAATCAAGCCCCGTCCATTCTCCTCCTATATCTGCCTGCAGAAACATCTCCTCAATGCTTTTCTCGTCCGACATAACAAAGTAATAGGTATCAAAATACACATCCGCAACCTCTTCATTAACCGCACTGTCGGTCAGTCTTGCAGCAATCCGGTAGCTGTCGCCGTTTATGCTGACAGCTTCACCTTCAGGTCCCGTACAGTCCGTATAAAGAAAAACCTCGTCAGCTTTAAGCTCATACTCCGCGGCATCGGGAGCAAGCTTAATATATTCCTCAAAGGGGATAAAGGTCACAATACTAAATTTGTTATTGTCGGCAGTCATGTTGATTCTTTCATCAACAAGCTCAAATTCATTTCCGTTACGCACAAATATATAGTTAACGTATCTGTATTCCGTTACGTTTTCAACCTCATAGCCGCTTTCACGGACGGTGTCATTAATAATAACCTTAACTTCATCCAGATTCTCCGCAGAGGCTCTTTCCTCCGTTACAATGATATTCTGCGGATAATTCCTTTTTATGGCATCCTCAAGACCGATAAACAGGCTGGAGGTTCCTGACATCATTACAAGCACCATTGTCGATAAAATGCATATGTTTCCGAGTCCGATTGCATTCTGCTTCATTCTGTACATGAGACCCGACACCGAAGTAAAATGCTTTGTCTTGTAATAATACTTTTTATTCCTTTTAAGGAGCTTGAGCAATGCAATACTGCATGCCGTGAACAGGCAATAGGTTCCGATTATTACGAGCAGCACCGCTACAAAAAACATAAGCATTGCCTGAAGCGGATTTTCTGTGGTAATCGCTATATAGTACCCCGTACCGAGCGCAGCTATGCCGATTATCGTTAAGAACCATTTTGCCTTCGGCTCCTTCTCTCCGGTATTGCTGCCGTGTAAGAGCTCAACCGGCTGTGCAACATGTATCCTTCGCAGGTTTCCGAGCAGCGTAAGCATAAAAATCGCAGCAAACAGCACTACGGTAATAATAATTCCGCTGATTGAAATCTCGAACCCGAAGGCTATTGAAAAACCGAGAAGTCTTGCCAGAAACATCAGCATCAGCTTTGAAAGCAGAATTCCCGCGCCGATTCCCAAAGCCGTTGTAATAAGCATAATGTAAGCGGTCTCTATCGTCATTACCTTCGCAATGTGACGCTTTCCCATTCCGAGAATATTGTACAATCCGATTTCACGCTTACGCTTTTTCATAATAAAGCTGTTTGTGTAAAGCAGCAGTATTACGGAAAAAATCGCCATAACAAAGGCACCCAGCACGAGAATTACCTTAAGCTGGTCTCCGCCCGCAATCAGTGATATTCCCTCGTTCGTTATCAGGAATGTCATAATATAGAACATTGCAATTGTAAAGATACAGGTCAGAATATACGGTATGTATATCTGCGAATTCTTTTTTAGATTTGTTACCGCAATACGCGGATAAAAATGTCCCTTCATAGCTATTTTTCCCCCGACATAAGAATCGTCAGAGTCTCTGAGATTCGTGCATACATTTCATCATCGCTCATCGATGCCTTATAGAGCTGATGGTATACCTCTCCGTCGCGAAGGAACAGAACCCGCTTCGAACGGCTCGCTGCCTTAATGCTGTGTGTTACCATCAGAATTGTCTGACCTGCCTGATTTACCTTTGCAAATATGTCAAGAAGTCCCTCCGAAGCCTTTGAATCAAGCGCTCCCGTAGGCTCATCCGCAAGCAGAATACGGGGATTTGTTATCAGTGCCCTTGCTGCTGCCACGCGCTGCTTCTGACCGCCCGATATCTCATACGGATACTTTGCAAGCAGCTCGGAAATCCCCAGCTTATCCGCCAGAGGCTTAAGCCTTGCCTCCATCTCCTTATATGACTGATTTGCCAGAACCAGCGGAAGAAAGATATTGTCCTTTACCGAGAAGGTATCCAGCAGATTGAAATCCTGGAATACAAAACCCAGATTATCTCTTCTGAATGCCGCAATATCCGCCTCTTTTATATCAGTCAGACTCTTTCCGTCAAGGCTTACCTCTCCGCTGGTCGGCTTATCAAGTGCCGCAAGAATATTCAGGAGTGTTGTTTTACCTGAGCCTGACTCACCCATAATCGCTACATATTCACCCTCTTCGACCGAAAAGCAGACATTTGTCAATGCCTGAACCTGATTCCCTCCGAATCTGGTCGAATATACCTTTTTTACGTTGTTTACCTCTAAAAGCTTCATTTCCGTAACCTTGCCTTTCATGTTATGCCCATATTCTATCCCGTTACCGTCTTACATTCCATAGCATTACATTACAAAAAAGGTGCTTAAGCTTACATTTTTGTAAGTTAGGCACCCAATCCCTTAATAATCACGGTTGTTCCGCCCGTGATTCCCGACTGTATTTCAAGCTCAAGCGAAAGCTTTCCTGCTATCTTTCTGCAAAGATAAAGTCCTATTCCCGTAGACTTCTTATCCTCACGTCCGTTAAAGCCGGTAAAGCCTCTTTCTCCCAGCCTCGGAAGATCCTCCGGCGGAATTCCGATTCCCGTATCCTTTATATGCAGCTCCGTTTTCTCTGCGCTGCGAACCGTCATGATGCTGATTTTTCCTCCTGACGGCGTATATTTAAGGGCATTTGACAGCAGCTGGTCAAGGATAAAGCAAAGCCACTTCTCGTCAGTTACTGCATATTCACCGCTTTCCTCGTATTCAAGCGAAATTTTTTTTCTTATAAACTGTCTCGAATACTTCTTTACGGACTGCTTTATTATGCCGTCAAGCGCATATCTGCGGATACGAAAGTCTCCCGATATGCTTTCACTGCGTATGTATCCGAGCACCATTTCAACATACTGCTCAATTCTGAAAAGCTGCTCAGAAATCTCCGCATCGGCCTCCACCTCCTTCATGAGGCGCAGTGCCGCAATCGGAGTTTTTATCTGATGCGCCCATATCGAATAGTAATCCGACATATCGGATATCATCTTGTCCTTGTGCGAAATTGCCGATATTCGATCATTATTGACAATCTCTAAAAGCTCTTTGTAGCTCTTTTCTAGAAGCTCGGTGCCCTCCGGCAGCTCATCCATTGATACCAGAATACAGTTTTTCAACCGCTCAAGTGTCATTACCCGCCGGTAATATCTGTAATAGCCGTACAGTCCTGCGATTATAATAACCGTAAGCGTAAGCACCGTTGCATACAAAACAGGCTCGACAGGAAGCTCATACAGCGAAAATACAAGTGCAAAGATAAACCCGGCAGTAACCATTCCTACCGGTACTGCCAGATTCCTTTTAACATATGATAACAGTATTCCTGCCGCCGTTATCTTTCTTTTCATCGTAATCCCCATTTCTGAGCAACTTGTCGCGAGGAACATCGCAATGGCTATGGCTCAATTACATAGCCGATACCCTTTTTCGTCTTAATAAAGTCCTTAAGCCCTGCATCCTCAAGCTTCCTTCGAAGCCTCGTAATATTCACCGTAAGCGTATTATCATCCACAAAGGATTCATCCTCCCAGAGCTTCTGCATTATCTCATCACGGGCAACAACCTTGCCGGTCCTTTCCATCAGAAGCTCGAGAATCCTGAAATCATTCTTGGTAAGCTCAATTCTCTGCCCCGAATATACAAGTGTGGCATCCGAAAGATTAAGAACAGCGCCGTTACATTCCAGGGCATTCATCTGCCCCTGAAGTGTATAGGTTCTTCTGATTACGGCACGGATTTTGGCAATAAGAACATTCATGTCAAAGGGCTTTGCGATGAAATCATCTCCGCCCATGTCCATTGCAATAACTATGTTCATATTATCCGATGCCGAGGACACAAATATAATCGGAACCTTTGAAAAGCTGCGTATCGCCGTACACCAGTAAAAACCGTTGTAATACGGCAGCATGACATCCAGCAGAACAAGATGCGGCTGAATTCGTGCAACCGTCTCCGCCACATGCCGCAAATCCTCAGCACATATGACCTCATAGCCGCATTCGTCAAGCTTCTCTCTTATGAGTCCCGCAATTACCTCATCATCCTCAACAATAAGAATCCTATAGCCTTCCATTACCGGTCTCCGTCATCAGCTCTCTTATTCTTGCCGCCAGTCTGTCGGCTGCCTTTCTGTGAGTAGCCGCCGTCGGATGATAGTCGGTTCCCCAGCCGTCCTCCTGAAGCTGCTCACTAAATTCAAGCCATTCTATACGCAAATCTCCCGTCTGCTTTTTATACCCTGTCACAGCTCTTTCAACATATGCATTCAGCTTAGTTCCCATTATTCCGAGCATACAGATAATATACGCATCTTTATTGCACGCCCTTACCGTTTCAAGGAAACGAAGGTATTCGCCGCAGAAAATCTCTGCCCGTCGTACACATTCCTCTTCATCTTTAAGGCTTTCCGGGAAGCAGTAGCTGATGTCGTTCGTTCCGAGATTAACTACAACGAGCTGCGGATTAAAATCAAAGCCGTAGCGTATATCCTTAGGATGCACATCCTTATTAAGTCCTTCCAGCGAGCAGCCGACGCTGCCGTAATACGGCGGAAGAAGATTCTCCGTATTTATTATTCCGTCACCCGTATATCCGGAAATAATTCCCGCGCCGCTCTTTGAAACAAAGCTGTAATCGGCATCAACATCCGTTACGGTAAGATAGGAATATGCCCTTGATACATTCTCGGTTGCGGTTGTATAGGTCTCATCAAGACCTCCGTCCACACCGTAGCCGCAGGTTATCGAATCACCTATTATTTCAACCCTGAGCGCCTTATCTGCCGTTTTTTCCGCCATAGCTCCGTCTGTTTCAATAAATGAAATTCCAAGCGAAGAATCATTTGATTCTGACAGCTTAATAAAACGTATCGTATGTATTCCTTCTCCGGGCCCGATTACAACGCTTCTCTCCTGTTCATCAAGACGCTCATCAAGCAGCTGCACACCGTCAACATAAGCAGCATATCTCGGAAAATGTATTGATATGTCCTCTTCTGCGCTTTCGTCCGCATTTTTTCTTACCATTTCGTCACAGACAAGCCCTATCTTTATGCTCCCGTCACAAACAAATTCGAAGCCGCAGCCCGAATACGAAAGCCACAAAACATTATCATTTATAAATGCTCTTCCGAGCAGCTTTAAATTATTCTTAAAATCAAGTCTCATACTTTCCTCTATTCCGCTCTTTATCTTTTAAGAAGAACTTCCTTCTCATATTCCTTAATTTCACCCAGCCAGCTCATGTCTGCTGCAACACCGCACTGTCTGCAGTATTCCTCCCAAACCTCTCCGAAGGGATAGAGCTTCATTTCCTCCTGAAGAACCATAAGCTCAGTCATATTGCTTTCATCCTGAAGGCGCTTAAGCTCTGCGTTCGGCTGGCAAAGTGCAAAGAGTAGTGCCTTCTGCCAGCTTCTGAAGCCCACAGTCCAGGCTGCAATTCTGTTAATGGATGCGTCAAAATAATCAAGTGCCATGAATACGCGGTTAATCGCATCATTACGCACGATTTCCTTTGCCATCTCCCTGGTCTCATCATCAAAGAGAACAACATGGTCGCTGTCCCAGCGCACGGGTCGTGTTATATGCAGCGCTATCTCCGGGAAATAGCAAAGCAGCGCCGGAATCTTATCGGATACCATTTCTGTGGGATGATAATGTCCGTTATCCATAAGCGGCAGACATCCGGGATGAAATGCCGCAAAATTCAGTGTGAATTCGGCTGAGCCGGCAGTGTATGACTCTACACCGATTCCGAATACCTTTGATTCTACACAAACCTTGACCTTTTCTTTGTCAAAGGGCTCTGCAAGAATTTCCTCAAGTGATTTTTTATAGCGGAGTCTCGGAGATATCCTGTCGCCCGGGATATCCTTATATCCATCACCTATCCAGACATTCATAACGCAGGGAATTCCGGTTTCCTCAGCGAAATACTGCGCAATTCTTATACATGCCCTTCCGTGGTTTACCCAGAAGCTCCTGGTCTTCTCATCGGGACTTGTAAGTGTCAGTCCGTCCTTAACCTTATCACTTGAAAAGAAGGTCGGATTAAAATCTATTCCTACACCGAGCTTTTTAGCAAAATCTACCCATTTCTTGAAATGCTTCGGCTCAAGTGCATCCCTGTCGACATATTCACCCTTCTCAAAACAGGCATAACAGGCATGTATATTAAGCTTCTTTTTACCGGGCATTAATGACATCGCCTTTTCCATATCCTGCATAAGCTCCTCCGGAGTTCTTGCTCTGCCGGGATAATCGCCTGTTGTCTGAATTCCGCCGGTAAGCGGTCCGTCGTGATCAAAGCCGGTAACATCATCTCCCTGCCAGCAGTGCAATGCAACAGGGATTTCCTTAAGAGTCCTTATTGCCTCGTCGGTATCAATACCCATAGCCGCATACTTTTGTTTTGCTTCACTATACATTTTGTCCTCCATTCTGATCCGTTAATTTCGGTGTCTTTCCCGATCTTATAATCGGCAGCGCCTTCATTAACGATTTCTTAAACAGCTTATATGCCTGATTAATTATGTCCTTTGTTTCTTCATCAAGCTGACGCATTCCGCGCAGCATAAGTATGGTTGTTTTCCCGTTAAGAAGCTCATCTATCGTGTGGGCATCAGCCATCGAAATAACGCTGAACACTCCGTCAACCAGCCTTTCCCGGCTCTCCGGTGTAATCTGCGCCAGCCAGTTTCGCATTGCTGCATCGAAAAAATGACTTGTATTCCGCAAACCCGGCTTAATCAGAAAATCTCCGCGTGCCAGCTCCCAGGAGTATACATGATGCTGCAAAAATCCCTTTGCATCACATTGCACTACCTTGAAGTCCTCTATGTGCTCAAGCATAATCCCGACAATCGATGATTCGGGAACATAGGTCCTTGTTCTGTCAACAATACGCGAAAATCCCTCTGTATTAATCTTTGCTTCGTTCAGTCCCGGACCGTCGAAATTACGAACAGCCGCAATTCGCCTTTGTGTGGTCTCACAACAGAAGGAGGAGGCATATATTGCAAGATTTCCGCCCTTTGAATGCCCGCAAACATATATATCCTTCTTAAAAAACGATGCCGCGTCTTCAAGATATCCTACTGCATCGGTCTGCGACGGAATGACATCGGCAAAGCACATATTAAAATCTTCCTTCCAGCCGATTATTGTCCGGTCAGTTCCCCTGTAGGCAATCACGATACTGTCATCCGGCAGCATTACCGTCATCGCACTAAACTGCTCTTCCTTATCATGGTCGCACAAATTGACAAAGCCCGTAAGCCGAAGCCCCGTAAATCTTTCGCATCTAAGCAGCGCATATAAAAACCCCTCATCCTCCCGCATCTGATAGTGACGACCGTCACCCTCTGTTCCTGTCATGCGGATAACTTCCTCAACAGCATCCTTAAGCAGCACCGACTTATCAAATTCCGTCGGCACGATTCCGTCAAAGGGTATATATGATAAACAGCAAATCGCCGCATAGTCCGCATTACACAGCGGAACCTGCCTGATATCAAGGTCTCCCCTCCACTCAAGATAATCAAAAATATCTGCCATTATCTTTACCTCAATCTTTTATATTCAACGCATCTATTTTATCATACTGCCTTTCACAAGTCTATTCTTTTCCGCTGCCGCCGTATTTTATCGCGGAGCGCTTTTTATTCATATGAAGGAGGGTTCCAATGAAGAACAAAGATTTCCGCGCAAGCGGGAACTCTCGCGCTGAGCGCGGTCGCCTTAGCGACAATCCTCTTCTTCGCGCGCGTGCGCATCCTCGCGGAGCTTTTTACTTTATAGGGAAGAACTTTCCTATAAAGTAAAAAGCTGTCCGGAAACTTACCGCTCCGGACAGCTTAACTTAACTATTTATCATCCTTAATTGCTATGTGAACCTCGCGAAGCTGCTTCTCACTAACCTCACTGGGTGCTCCGCACATAAGATCCTGTGCATTTCCGTTCATCGGGAAAGGAATTACCTCTCTGATGCTCTCAGTGCCGCAAAGAAGCATAACCATTCTGTCGACACCGGGAGCAATTCCGGCATGAGGCGGAGCTCCGTAGCAGAATGCGTTATACATTGCAGGGAACTTTGCCTTAACCTCTTCCTCTCCGAGTCCGACGATTTCAAAGGCCTTAACCATTACCTCGGGATTATGATTACGAACGGCACCTGAAGAAAGCTCAACACCGTTACATACAAGGTCATACTGGTATGCACAGATATCAAGCGGCTCCTTCTCGAGAAGTGCCTGCATTCCGCCCTGAGGCATTGAGAAAGGATTGTGGCAGAACTCAAGCTCTCCCGACTCCTCACCAATCTCATACATAGGGAAATCAACAATCCAGCAGAACTCATATTTTTCTTTATCGAAGCACTCGGGAAGCTTTGAACCGAACAGCTTTCTTATCGCTCCGGCAACCTTACATGCCTCAAGTCTCTTCTTAGATGCCGCTACGCCGACGAAGTCTCCGGGTTTAAGTCCGAGTGCTGCAGTAATCTTCTCGTTAAGCGGCTCAACAAACTTCGAAATACCTCCGACAAAGCTGCCGTTTTCATCAACCTTAAACCAGTATGCCTTGGCGCCGGTCAGAACCTCAACCTCTGCATTCACTGCATCAATGAATTTTCTTGATTCCTTGAAATTGTTAATAACAACAGTCTTTACTACTGCGTCATTAAGCGGCTCAAATCCACAGTTTGCCATACATTCGGTAGCATCCGAAAGCTCAAGACTAATTCTTAAGTCGGGCTTGTCAGAGCCGAAGCGCTCAATTGCTTCTTTAAAGGGAATCCTTGTAAAAGGAGCAGATGACGCGCGGTCATATACACCAAACTTTTCAAATATGGGGGGAAGAACCTCCTCTAATACTGCAAATACATCATCCTGACTCGCAAAAGCCATTTCCATATCGAGCTGATAAAACTCTCCGGGAGAACGGTCCGCACGTGCATCTTCATCTCTGAAGCACGGAGCAATCTGGAAATACTTATCAAATCCGGAGGTCATAAGCAGCTGCTTGAACTGCTGCGGCGCCTGCGGAAGAGCATAGAACTTTCCGGGATATTTTCTTGACGGAACAAGATAGTCTCTTGCACCCTCGGGAGAAGAAGTCGTAAGTATCGGAGTTGTTATCTCAAGGAAGGCCTGCTCTGTCATGCTTCTTCTAAGCTTCGAAACAATCTGTGAACGCAGCACGATTTTGGACTTCACCTCAGGATTTCTTAAATCAAGATATCTGTATTTAAGTCTTGTATTTTCATCTGCTTCCTTTGAACGGTTAATTTCAAAGGGCAGCTCATTATAAATACATTTTCCGAGAACCTCAATATCCTCGGGAACGACCTCAATGTCACCGGTCGGAAGCTCTGCATTTTTGCTTGAACGCTCTCTTACAACGCCCTTAACGGAAATTGTTGATTCACAGTTAAGTGCGGAAATTTTCTCCATCATTTCCTCTGTTTCAATAACAATCTGGGTAGTTCCGTAAAAATCTCTCAAAATAACAAAACCCAGGTTTTTGCTGACGCGGCGCATATTCTCATACCAGCCAACCAGAACTACGTTCTTTCCTGCATCAGCCAATCTCAATTCATTACAATTATGTGTCCTAGACTGAACCATAAAACCCTCCATTCCGAAGCGTTTTTTTGAGGAACCGGTAAAATTCCCCACACCCTCCGTATCCATGCAAGTTTATCACCATTTCATCATACTTGTCAATAATTCCGGGTATATGACATGTCAATTCCGTCCCGCGCTGACACGGTATATAATGATTCATCCGTAAACATGTCTGTATATGATAATAAATTAATAAAAAAACAATAAAAACCGTAGACGGATACCTCATTCTTCGGTAGTATATAAGTTGCGCCGGCTATCGGTGCAAATATACTTCACAATGGAGGACACTATGAAAAAATTAACAGGTCTGATTTTAGCGGTCATAACCTTTATATCACTCATGACCGTACCCACTCAGGCTGCAGTTCATTCTTATCCGTTACAGTATCTTGAGGTCGATTTACCCGATACCGTACTGATTATCACTCAGGATACTTCCACATATGACGAGGTATGGACGGCCGCCGGAATCTCCGATCCTTCGGCAAAGCTTGAAGAATTCGAGAACATGGGCGTTGTAGCGTACTTTTATGATACGGCGTCAAAGCAGGCGGTAAGCTTTATATATAACAAAACCTCCGAAACGGTCGAAACCTTCCACTTCAAGGATATGAGCGATGCAGAAATAATTGCATATGTTGAGGCACTGATGACTCCGGATGAAAACGTTAACATTTCGGTTTCAGCCTACCCTCACTCACAGACAGGTTTCTTCCGCATGGAGCTTAAGGTAAACAATATCGAAACAACTGCTACCGAGGTTATCTACGGAACCATAATGAACGGACAGATGCTCCAGTTTGATGTTTACCAGACCAATCTTAATCCGGTCGACGAAACCTTCGTTAAGCAGGTTATTGATAATATCCGCTTTACAAAGATACTGACACGTGAGGAATATGAGGCAGAGGTAAGCCGTTCCTTCAAAATACTGATAACGTTTGTTGTCTGCGTAATCGCACTTATCGTTCTTCTGATAGTGCTCTCAAAAAGAAGGCGTGCACACGAGCTTAAGGTATCAAAAACAATCTCGGATAAGATGCAAAACTTCAGAGAGCGCCGGCGTGCCGGGGAGGTTAATCTTTCCGAAGCAGCAAGGTTTGCCGCTTCAACGGTTTATGATGAAGCAATGCTGAATGATTACACAATCTTTAATACCTGGATTCGAGGTATTGCCAAGGTTGCTGTATGGGGAATCATTTTTGTTGCCATCCTTGTTCTTACGTTTATGTCCGGCAATACAACATATACGATTATATTTGCACTTATCGGAGCCACTCTCGTATATTACCTGCACAATCTGAGCGAGAAGAAGAAGGCTGCTCTGGTTAAGCAGTACGAGGCAAAGAGCAAGCATGAGGCAAGCTTCAAATTCTATTCCGAGTACTTTACCATGTCCGGTATAGGTTCAATAAGCGAATATATTTACGAGCAGATAACAAGTGTCCGCACATATAAAAACTATATCATTCTTTACATGACGGCAGAGCACTCCGTAATCATTGACAAAGAGCATTTCTCAGTCGGTACACCGGAAGAGTTCATCGCATATGTAAAGCAGAATATGACAAAATAAAATGTAATGGGTTGGGGGGATTACACATGAATAATACTACGGTTAAAATGCAGACAAGCCGTTTCGAAAGAATCAGCTACAGCATGTATTTTTTCGGACAGAATATTTTTTACACAATTATAGCAACCTACGTGGCAACTTATCTTCTGAACATGGGAATGAGCGAGGCAACAGCTGCTGTTGTCCTTATTGCACCTCAGCTATGGGATATTGCAAATGACATCATGTTTGGAGTTATTGTAGATAAGGCAAAGTTAAAGAGCGGAAAATTTCTTCCCTGGATAAGAATTTCATGGATTCTTACACCGCTTGCCACAATATTAATATTCTTTATGCCCGCGGGACTCAGCGAAGGCAGTCAGTGTGCATGGATAATCATAAGCTACTCAATCTGGTCGGTTGCATACACCATGTGTGATACTCCTATATTTGCATTATCTACGGCAATGAGCGAATACATTACCGAAAGAACCTCAATTCTTTCAATCGGCCGTGTATTCGGTACCATGGGAGCCATCGTTGCCACTCTCGGAATTGAAGCAATCTACATGCCTCTTGGCTGGAGAATGACTGCAATAGTTGTATCGGCTCTCTGTATGATATGTATGTTCCCTCTGCTGATTCTCGCAAAGGAACGTACCCATGTGGAAAATAAAACAGGGACAAGCGTTAAAACAATGTTCTCGTCCCTGTTTAAA
Source organism: Lachnospiraceae bacterium (assembly GCA_045578645.1). GTDB lineage: Bacteria > Bacillota > Clostridia > Lachnospirales > Lachnospiraceae > RUG11977. The sequence goes on along the minus strand of JAZNKQ010000090.1, from coordinate 5,211 downwards.
AACAAATATCTTTTAGTTTTTTATATATCCTTTTTCCTTATCGGCTTCGCAAACTCAGTACAGATTGTAATACCGATTTTTGCCCAGTATGTACTCGGCAATACCGAGAAGGGTACCGTTCTTCTTGCTGCGGCCCTGCTTCCGGCAATTATTACGGCATTCTTCATTCCGAAGCTTTGCAGGAAAATCGACAAATTCTATATTTACATAGCAACTATTATTCTCTTTGCCGTTGCTTCGATTCTGCACTATTTCGTCGGCTACGAAAATGAAATTATGCTTAACATCGGCATGGCAATAAGAGGTGTCGGTCTTGTCGGAAACAGTGTTCTCGCTTACCTGTTCACCCCCGACTGTATCGAATACGGACACTACAAAAACGGTATCCGTCAGGAGGGCGTAAGCTTTGCACTCCAGACCTTCGTAACCAAGCTGTCCGGTGCCGTTAACAACTCCTCTGCAATGGCAGTACTCGCGGCACTCGGCTTTGCGGCAGCTGATGCGGACGCAATTACAGGTATGGTATCCGCCGAAGCAGGAAATGCCTGCTGGACAGTTTTCACATTGTTCTCGGCAATCGGTCCCGCAATCGCGGTTCCGATTCTCCTTATCGGATATAAGCTCCGCGATAAGGATGTCCGTCTCATGATGCAGCTTAACAACGGAGAAATCTCCCGAAGCGAATGTGACAGTAAGCTTTCACGCAATTATTAATCCGAATTATTTAAACAGCTTTGCCGAATTCAATATGAGCGTGCTGTAAAGGAACAGTACATCGCTGTTTTCAAAATCAACATATGAACTAAGGAAACGGCTGTTTATATATCTTAAATCTACAAGAGTTATTTCAGAATAGGCTTCTGCGAGGAGCGGCGTAATGCTGCTCCCGAAGGAGTCTCTGAAAATAATAAGTCTTTTATCCGTTTTTGCATTAGGATTTTCTATTTTCTGAAGTGCAGCCGCACCGTTTAGGAAAACATCATATCCGTCCATTCCCTCAAACTTCTCTGTCGTATAGATACCGTGTCCCTCTTCAACCTCGATATTCCATACCTTTAGATTCTCAAGTGTTTCATTGGTAAGATATGTCAGCGTATCTGCGCCGAAGGGAAGGGCCGACTGCCCGTAATACACTCCGTAAAACGGATACATTTCCTTCCTTGTATAGCCGTCAAAATCAGGCAGCATTCCTTGTATGCCAAGTCCCTCTGCCAGTCTGTCTCTTACTTCACGAAGCTTCTCCTGTCTCCAGTGGGTATCCGTTCTGTAATAATCCTCCTCTTCAAGGCAGTCAAATATATCAATATACTCTATATCCGTATCGATATTTTCCCTCATGAATTCAACAAGTCTGTCATAATCCAGTGCCGGATAACCGTTCTGAGCCGCAGTAAAATAGTTTTTATCCGGTATAATTGAATAATAAACATTACATCCGCCCATATGCGATTTATACAGCGTATTTATCTTTTTTGCGCCGTAAGCAAGCTGGCTTTCATCAAGCGGATACTCTATTTTATAGACACCGTCTCCGACGATGAAAATATCATTATTATCAGCCTGAAGCAGAGGATAAAATTTCGTAAGCGCCTTGACCGTACGAAGCTCGTCACGCAGCGGGAAATGATCAGCTATATATTCTTCGATTTTGACGGAAAATTCTTCGCTGAAAATATTCTCCGCAGTAAGCTCAGGCATTGCAGACAGCTTTCTGCGTTCGGGCTTTGACACCTCGGAATCCGGCAGAAAAATATGCAGAAGCATACCTATTGCCAGAATGCCGGTAACTACTGCTATATTTATATAATGCTTCATATTTCCTCCATTTAACATAATAAACCAAGGGCTCCGTATCCTTATCAGAACCTGAAATACAGGAACGGATTGTAGGATGCGTCAACCAGATAAGCCGTAGTAATGATAAGCAGAATACACAATACTACCGGCTCAAGTACGGCAAGTATGCGTGAGCCTGTCCTGCTTTCATTTATCCTTCCGATAAGCTTCTTTGCAAGCGGAAGCGCCGCAAACACGGCAATAACCATCTGAAACGCATAGCTCTTCAGATAATAAACGGTAAGCTTACCCGAAAAAGCAATTCCGCCGGCACCAAACAAACCGCCGAGGTCACCCGCAAGCTGCGTCATGCTTTCTGCGTTAAAGACAACAAAGCTTATAATTACCGCCAGCATCACGTAAATATGCGGCCAGACCTTACCCTTATCAAGATATTTCTTAAGAAACCATTTCTCAATAACAAGCATTACCGCAAACATCAGGCCCCAAAGGACGAAGTTCCAAGCGGCACCGTGCCACAGACCCGTAAGCATCCATACGATAAAAATGTTGCGATAGTATTTCAGGGTCGAAACCCTGTTTCCGCCAAGCGGAATGTATACATAATCCCTGAACCATCCGCCCAGTGTCATATGCCAGCGGCGCCAGAATTCTGTTACGGAACGTGAAATATAGGGATAGTTAAAGTTCTCGGGGAATTTAAAGCCGAATACCCGTCCGAGACCTATTGCCATATCACTGTAACCTGAGAAGTCAAAGTATATCTGAAGGGTAAAGGCAATCGCATATATCCAGTAGAACAGCACTGTCCTTTCATCAGATGCCCTGAATTCGGCACACAGCTCTCCGACTGCGTTCGCAATCAGTACCTTCTTTGCCAGACCGAGTACAAACCTACGCAAACCCTCCGATACACCGGCAACCGTACTTTTACGGTTATTCATCTCCGCCTGAACATCAGTAAAGCGGACTATCGGACCCGCAACAAGCTGAGGGAACAGACTGACATAGGTTCCGAAGGAAACTAGATTCTTCTCAGCTCTGGCTTCGCCTCTATAGACATCGATGGAATAGCTCATTGTCTGGAAGGTGAAAAAGCTGATTCCGATCGGCAGCGGTATTTTTAAAAGCGGTATTTCGAGACCTGCAACCGAGTTTATCATGCCGATGAAGAAATCGATGTACTTGAAAAACACCAGCATGGCCAGATTAATTATAATAGAAGAAATGAGCGCATATTTTGCCTTCTTTTCTCCTCTGTGCTTCTCAATATACAGTCCGTGAAGATAATCGGACAATGACGAGAATATAAGTAACAGAACGTAAACAGGTTCTCCGAAAAAATAAAAAAGCAGGCTTGATATAAAAAGCACTGCGTTTTTAAAGCCCGCCGGTACTGCAAAGTAGGCGAGCAGTACCGCGGGTATAAAGAAGTATAAAAATGTCAGCGAAGAAAACAGCATATATTACTGGCCCTCAACCATTAACGAATTGAAATTTGATATAATCTGATCTGCAATTGCCTCATAAGACATTACAAGAAGAACATATTCATCAGTATAAAGAACCTCTGACTTCTCAGCCTCAACGCAAATCCACTTTCTGGGATCATGCTTTGCTTCGATGTCTGCTGCAATAGCTGCTGCATCACTTCCCTCGGGAAGCTTAATGAGACATACCGAATGTGCCTGTGAACCGGTCATTGCCTCAGAAATAATATTATCGGCACCCTCAATAGGATCAGTGAAGAAGAATGCGCTGAACATCTCGTCGTCAGCTCTCATTGAACCTGTCATAAACTCAATCTGAGCGCCTGCAAGAAGTGCATCCATTATAGCTGTCATCTCTTCAGTAGGTGCATAAGGATCAACGAACTCGTCTTCTCCGCCTACAACCTCATCTCCACTTTCCTCGGGAGTAACCTCAGGATTCTCAGCAGGTACATCTGTAGGAGCTTCGGTAGGTGCTTCTGTAGGCGCCTCTGTCGGTGCTACTGTAGGGGTAGCCGGTGCCTCTGTAGGAGTAGGTGTAGGTTCGGGTGTTTTATCTTTTGTTCCGCAAGCTGCAAATGACATTACAGCGATAAGTGCAAGTGTAACAACTTTTAACATAAATCCTTTTCTTGTCTGCATAATCTGCCTCCATATAATAATTTGTTTTCCCATCGCCATTTGCAATTATACATGGAGCAATCACCGCAGTCAAGCAATCGTTTACGTTTTGTGACACCATACGACATTTTTGGCTTTTCGCAAAATAAGGTTATCATTTTATGGTATCGCATGCCGCATATTCAACAACTATTATCTGCTTTTTCCGGCCGCATTTGTCAAGTCTGCCTCATTCCCCGCTCACATTCTTCCAAAGGCAAGTACAAAATGAATTTAAGCCTGCTCCGAACCCCTAAAAAAGAGCTCATTTCTTCCAATAATACGAAAAAAAGTAAGGCTGAAAGCAATGCCTCCAACCTTACTGCCATAATGTAATACTTTCAACACTGTACCTGCTGATTAAGGTATTTTTCCCTCGTAGCCAGACCTCCGCGAATATGCCTCTCGGATTTATTCAAATCCAGTACCTTGCGCACTTCATTTCCCAATGAGGGATTAATCGAAAAAATACGTTCTGCGCAGTCTTTATGTATGGTTGTGGGTATTTGGAACGGTTGTATTTGTAGTTTCACTTGTATTCGTTTTATCAGTCGCTTTGGCGTTTCCTGGGGCTTTTGCTTTACTAGTTTCTTTGATCTCTTGGCTGTCTGCTTCTGCTTGATTGTCACCTTCGTATTTCTCTGTGTCGTCAGAGCTCTCTGTTCCCTCAATAAGTACAGTTTCATCTAGTCCTAAATCGCCAATTAGACGCAGGTAAATATCCACATTACCATCCTTGTCCACTTCGATTTTATTGATAAGACGCTTTAACTGCGTATTGGTCATTTCATGAACATCCGTGATATCTTCCATCTCCTTGAAGGTACTGTTCAGAATCGCTTCCAACTGCTCTCCTTTTGTTAGATTGTAAGATACCATCTTCAATTCATTTTCTAATCTATCAATCTCTTTTCTCATGCCGCCGATTTTCTCATTTAATTCCTCTCTGGAAATCAAATCATCGGTGTACATATCCATATATTTCTCACGAGCCTTACGAAGTCGATTTAACTCTGTTGTTAATTCCTTTTCATATTCCACGTTCTCATCTTTAGCTTTATAAACACGTTGAAACTCTTTGATTACATAGTCTATTACTTTTTTCTTTTTGCTAAGCACATCTTGGAAGTACTCCTGCAATACTTGGATTAATTCTTCTTCATCCACTGTAATTGCATTTGGACAGCTATCAGCACCACGACCATTGTGACCGGAACATACCCAACGCACATAAGTATTCTTGTACTGGCGTACAGTTCTACGG
>JAZNKQ010000089.1:0-12112 GCA_045578645.1 Lachnospiraceae bacterium | reverse complement strand
TTTTTTTTCGTGTTTAATGTTTGTAATTGGGGGGGGTGGGGGGTTGGTCTGTATAGTTTCGGGATGAAATGCTGTGAGGGTTCGGTCTGTACGGTTACGGAATTAAATGCTGTGAGGGTTCGGTCTGTACGGTTACGGCATTAATTTCTGTGAAGGCCCGGTCTGTACAGCTACCGAGCGAATTGCTGCCGCAACGCTTCATCGAACTTCCTCTAAGTGCAGCGCTTAAGCCGCTCAGCAATGGCTTCGCGCCTTGCTGCACTAAGAGGTGATTTCGATTCGGCTAAAAGCGCGGGTCCGTCGGACAAAGGCAATTCGCTTCGGGAGGCGGTACAGACCGGGCCGCCTTCAGTTTACCGAAAGGCGATATTCAGGAGTACGCTGTACTGAGCAGCCTTCAGTTTTTGCTGTAGTGCTTAAGGGAGGAGACAGTGAGGAAATCCCTGATTCATGCTTGTATAAAAAACGATATAAGACTGCATAAATCTGTGCTTCGGGTTTGTGCAGACTTTTTTGTTTATGGGATTTATCAAGCGGATAGGCAAAAGCACTTTTGATAAAGGGAGAAGAAGGCGGAATGATTTTCCGTTACTCATTTTCATTCTCCTTTTGCCCTAATCAAAGCACGCCAATAAATCCGCAATGTATTTGCGGATTTTATTTTTTTCGCAATCCCCGAACGGAGGCAGTGTAAAGAAGGTGATATTGGATTTGTCATCGGTTTTCAGTGCCGGGGTGAAAATCTCACTAAGCTGCGGAAGGAATGTGCCGCTATGTTTGGTGTAGCAGGTACGTGCCGTTGCCTTTTTCCGGAAGGCAGGGTCGGTAAAGGCTGCAACGCTTTTATGTATCGCAGTATCCTCGGAGGGGAGATAATAGTAGTTTTCGGGGTCGGAGTGAAAAAGCTTTAATTCGCCGACATAGAGGGGTACATAAATATTTAGCTTCTGTGATGCGACACCGATGTATACAGGAGGTAAGTCCTTAAAAACCGGACGGCTTATTGTTCTGCCCGTGAAAAGCCTTGTGACCGCGTGCTCTGCATCAAGGCTGAAGCAGATATAGGGCTCACCTGATTTTGAATTACAGCTTATGTATTCCGAAACCGGCGGAGCATTCTTGAAGAAGTCGGGCAGGGCAAGCAGACCTGCAATTGGGAGCATGTTACATACATCTTCAAAGTTATGCAGGCGAAGCATTTCGAGAAGGGCAGCTGCATCGGCAGGCTCAATGAGTGCGAGACCGGAAAGACTGTCTGCGGTGTATTCGGGACCTCCGTTACCGGCACGCAGACGCTCATACTTTGCCCTGGCGAGGTATTTGTTGTAGACAGCGATTAATTCGCCGCCGCTGAATTCGTCTCTGCGGTTTATGTTAAGAAAGCGCTCGACCGATTTCTGGGTCATAGAGCTTAAGCGAAAGAATTCTTTATAGGGCTTTAATCTTTTGTAAAGATCACAGCTTTTCAGGTCGGTAAGCACTGAAGAAATACCGTGGGCGGCAAGCTTTTTCTTAATATAAGGGATGTCAAAGCCGGTGCCGTTGTAGTGAACTAAAATATCATAGTTATTAAGAAGCTCCGTAAATTCGGTGAGGAGCAGGTTTTCCTCGCGGAAATCCTCTGCGATAAGCTGGCGGATAGCAAGCTCATTGTCCGAAAGATACATTATGCCTATCTGGTAAAGGTATGAAAAATCAGCAGAGAGCCCCGTGGTTTCTATATCAAAAAAGAGAATTCTTTCGGGTGACGTTTCGGCATCAATAAGTGAAAAAATTCTTTTTGTGTAAGTAACATGGATGTTTTTTGTAATTATGTCAAGCATTGAAATCTGCTCCGATTTATTTAAAATGTTAACGGTAATTTAATAAATGCAACAGATTAATAATAGCATATATCCTTGATTTATTCCAGAGTATGGGCTAAAATAATGAAAACTGATGTTTGGGTAATACAGAGAGGACGAAAATGGAGTTATGATGAATACGGGTTCTGAAAAAAAGGGCTTTGTAAAGAATTATATGAGTGGTTTTCTTCGGGCGGCGGTTGTAGCGCTGCTCGTTATGGCACAGTTCATATTTATTATTTGGCTTGCTTTAGTTTTAAGCAGCTACGGTCTGGTTGTTTACTATGTAATAGAAATAATATGTATAATATCAATAATCGGTCTCGTTAATAAGAAAACGAATATGTCATTTAAAATTGCCTGGCTGGTTGTTATTTCGGTTATTCCCATAGCCGGATTTATTATGTATCTGCTTTGGGGAAGCGAGCATAATACCAGGAGACTGCGCAAGAACAGTGTTGCGCATATCGAATATGCCAGGAAATTTATCCGTAAGGATGAAAGCGTAATGCAAAGCTTTCGTGAGGATTACGGAAGCTATGAAAAGATGGCGCGGTATATGGAGTCGCAGGATTTTCCCCTTTATTCGGATAACAGCATGATTTATTATCCGATGGGTGAGTCTGTTTTCGAGGCTGTAATCGAGGATTTAAAAAAGGCTGAGAAATTTATATTTATAGAGTTTTTTATTGTAGCGGACGGTGTGCTGTGGGAGAGAATAAAGCCTATTCTGCTTGAAAAAGCCGCAGCGGGCGTGGAAATTAAATTCCTGTATGATGATTTCGGTTCGATGTTCCGTACCGACAAGCTTTTCTGGAAGGAGCTTACCGACGCGGGTATCGAGGTTGCCAAATTTAATCCTATCCACAAGTATCTTGCCAAGCTGTATATGAATTACCGTACTCATCAGAAGATAATTATTGTTGACGGTAATATAGGCTATACCGGCGGTATGAACCTTGCGGATGAATATATTAATGAGGTTGTACGCTTCGGCAAATGGAAGGATAATGCGGTAAGAGTTGAGGGAAAGGCAGTATTCGGACTTACTACCATTTTCCTGCAGATGTGGGGCGTAAGCGTTGATGAAGATGTAAGAGATTATAATCTTTATCAGCCGACTGCCGAATTTGAGCATAATAACAGCTATTGCCAGTTCATTGCCGACGGACCCGCCAATAATCCAAAGAATCCGATTGTGGCAGTTATCAGGCAGCTTATTTATAATGCGAAGGACTATCTGTATATAACCACACCGTATCTGATTCTTGAGGATGATTTGAGTGATGCGTTGGTTGAGGCTGCACGAAGCGGTATTGATGTCCGCGTTATTACCCCGAAAATTCCGGATAAAAAGACGGTATATCAGCTTACAAGGTATAATTACGGTAAGCTTCTTGCAAACGGAATAAAGGTGTATGAGTATACTCCGGGCTTCATCCATGCAAAGACAATTATTACAAACGGCTGCGGTATTGTCGGAACAATGAATCTTGATTTCAGAAGTCTGTATCTTCACTACGAGTGCGCCGCTTTTATGTGGAATGAGGATGTAATTGATACAATAAAGTCTGATATTATTGAGACTATCGGTGTTTCGGAAGAGATTACCTATGATATGTGGAAAAACAGACCCAGACATATTAAGATAATCCAGCATTGTCTTAACCTTTTTTCAAGTCTGATGTAACCGGAACGGGTCATGTGACAAACGGCGGAGGAAATATGATTAATGTTTGCAAGCACTGTCAGAAGCAGTATTTCAGTCTCAAAAAGAGCTATACCTGTGAGGACTGCAAGGAAATCGATAAGATGTACTTTGAGCAGATACGCGCGTATCTGAATGTATATCCTAACAGTAATGCCATTCAGTTGTCTGAGGCTTTAAACATTAAGGCGACGGTTATTCTGAAATATGTTGATGAGGGCAGTCTTACGATAAGCAAGGGAAGCTTTGAAAAAATATAGCGGAGAAGAAAAACATGATTTCTTATATTAGAGGAGAGCTTATTGACCGTACGGACAGTACTGTTGTATTGGATGTAAACGGCATAGGCTACGAAATATGGGTGCCGTACGGTACTCTTTGTTCCGTTTCGCAGCGTGGCGGAATTGTTGAGCTTTATACTTATCTTCAGGTTAAGGAGGATCAGATTGCCCTGTTCGGTTTTAAAACAAAATCGGATTTACGTGCATTTAAGCTCCTTATTACCGTAAACGGTATCGGACCAAAGGGGGCACTTTCGATAATGTCATCGATGTCAACCGAGGACTTGATGCTTGCCGTTATCAGTGAAGATGTAAAGACCATTGCCAAGACTCCGGGAATCGGTGCAAAGACAGCCGGGAAAATGGTTCTTGAGCTTAAGGATAAGTTTTCTCTCAGTGATACGCTTGACGATAATATCGGTATATCAAAGGCAGGCAGCGGTGCGGCAAAGACGGAGGAGGAATCACAGGTTCGCAATGAAACCGTTCAGGCACTTACTGCGCTCGGATATTCGGCTTCGGAAGCGCTTAAGGCAGTTCGTGGGATTGAGATTACCGCAGATATGACCCCTGAAATGTTGTTAAAGCTCAGTCTGAAGAACATGAAATAGAATTATGTTCCGTGAATGGAGATAAAGATGGCAGGCAAACGTATGATTACAACAGAATTTACTGTTGAAGACGAAAAGATTGAGGGGAATCTTCGCCCCCAGCTCCTTTGCGACTATATCGGTCAGAAAAAAGCAAAGGAGAATCTTAAGGTATATATTGACGCGGCAAAGCAGCGTGGTGAGTCACTCGATCATGTGCTTTTGTTCGGTCCTCCGGGACTCGGCAAAACAACTCTCGCAGGGATTATCGCCAATGAAATGGGCGTCAGCATGAAAACAACTGCAGGTCCCGCAATTGAAAAAGCAGGTGACATGGCTGCAATACTGAATAATCTTCAGGAGGGTGATGTACTTTTTATTGATGAAATACATCGTCTAAACAGACAGGTTGAAGAGCTTTTATATCCTGCCATGGAGGATTATGTAATTGATATCGTTATCGGAAGGGGCGCAGCGGCAAAATCAATCAGGCTTGATTTGCCGAGGTTTACACTTGTAGGTGCTACCACAAGAGCAGGTATGCTGACGGCTCCCTTAAGGGATCGTTTCGGAGTTGTAAACCGCCTTGAGTTCTATACGATTGAGGAGCTTGAAGAAATTATCCGTCATTCCGCAAAAATTCTCAAGGTTGATATTGATGATAAGGGAGCGCATGAGCTGGCACGCAGATCGCGAGGAACGCCGAGACTTGCCAACAGAATGCTTAAGAGAATACGTGATTTCGCTCAGGTTAAGTATGACGGAAGAATAACCGAGGAGGTCGCAAAATATGCTCTTGACCTTATGGAGGTCGATAAGCTGGGACTTGATCATATTGACAGATCAATACTTATGACTATGATTGAAAAGTTCCAGGGAGGTCCTGTCGGTATAGAAGCAATTGCAACTACAATCGGAGAAGATTCCGGGACGGTTGAAGAGGTATATGAGCCTTTTCTTGTGCAGACGGGACTTATAGCCCGTACACCAAGAGGACGTATTGTAACTGCAGAGGGATATCTTCATTTTGGGCTTGTTAAGCCTGAGAATTAACGAAAGAAGGGAGAGTAGTGTGAAAAATCACATTGATATGCTGATTTTTTACAACTAACCTTGGTTAGTTTGGCTGTCTTGTGCCGAAGCGTCACAAACAGCCTTTATGCGACAAGAGAAATCACCTGCGTGAATTTCTCGTGCGGATTCCTGCGCTACGCTTCGGAATGGAGGGTAAAGTGAAGGATTTAAAGGAAATCAGGCAGGAGCTTGATGAAATTGATAAAAATATAGCGGAGCTTTTGGAAAAGCGTCTGGAGCTTATAGAAGAGGTTGCGGAATATAAAAGGCTGAACAAAACTCCGGTGCTTGATAAAGCCAGAGAGGCCGAAAAGCTTGAGGCTGTTGCCCGGCTGGTTAATAATTCGGAATATTGCGAATATGTAAAAAGCAGTTTTGAAAGTATTATGGCTGAAAGCCGTGCACTTCAGATGAAAAGAATTGCCGGACCGAAGAATATTTACCTTATCGGAATGCCAGGCTGCGGCAAGAGTACAATCGGAAAAATTCTTGCAGAGCGGATGGGATACGAATTTTGTGATCTTGATGAGCTTATTACAAAGAAGAACGGAATGTCGCCCGGTGAGATAATTACCGAAAGAGGAGAAGCTGCTTTCAGGGCTGTTGAGACCGGGGCACTTGAACAGATGTCATGCGAAGGCGGATACGTTGTTGCAACGGGGGGCGGTGTTGTTACACGTGAGGAAAATCACAGACTGCTCAGAACAAACTCAATAGTTGTGTACATACGCAGAGAGCTTAGTGAGCTTGCAACTGAAGGAAGGCCGATTTCAAAGATGCGCAATTTAAAGGATATTTATGAGGAACGGCGTGAGAACTACGAAAGCTGGAGTGATATTACTGAGGATAATAACAGCGCCGGGGATTGTGCGGAGCGTATTTATGTAAGAATCACATCAGAGTTTACACTTTAAAATTGCGGCATTAGGAGGAAAAACGTGAAAGATTATATAAAAAGAAAGTCCGGAGCGGGATACATATATGTGTTAACATTATTAATGATATTGACGGCCTGTCTGGCCTTTGGCTGCAGTAAAAACGGTGAGGAGGGCAGTGAGAATATGAATACGCAGAATTCGGAACCTACGGCAACTCCTACACTTACCCCGACGCCGACGCCGGTGCCGGTTGTTATAGAGCTTGAGGCAGAGGATCAGACCTTTGCAGGTAATGTCAAGGCGGCAACCGCGGGAGCAAGAGGCTTCAGCGGCACGGGCTTTGTCGAGGGCTTTCAGGATGATACGGATACCTGCGATTTTAAGGTTAATGTTGATATCGAAGGCTTTTATGATTTGGAATTCATTACGATGGCATCGGATCATAAGGAGAATTTCGTTGACCTTGACGGAAGCAATATTGGAAGCGTGCCTACCGATACAAAGGAATTTGCAGGCAGTAAGATTGAGCGTGTATACCTTACAAAGGGTATGCATACAGTTACTTTTAGAAAGTCCTGGGGCTGGGTTAAGCTCGATAAGCTTATTATTACATCATCAAAGCCTCTTCCCGAGGATCTTTATGAGGTTTCGGCAAAGCTGATTAATGAAAATGCAACGGACAATACAAAGCGCCTTATGAGCTATCTTGTTGATATATACGGTGAAAAAATGCTTACGGGACAGTACTGTGATACCGGAATGTTCGGTATGGAAAATGCGGCAGTATGGCGTATTACAGGCGGAGAGTATCCGGCTGTACTCGGACTTGATTTTATGAATTACTCACCTACCAATGTAAGACACGGCGTAGACGAGCACGCAACCGATTATGCAATTGAATGCTGGGAGAAGGGCGGAATCGTAACCTTTGTATGGCATTGGACAACAGATGAAAAATACCATACAGGTAACTGGTACAGCACTTTCTACAAGGATAGTACGAATATCGACCTCGCAAAGATTATGAACGGACAGGATGAGTTCGGTTATAATACGCTGCTTGAAGGCATTGATTCAATAGCAAAGCAGCTTCTCATTCTTCAGGATGCCGGAGTGCCTGTTTTATGGCGTCCTCTTCATGAGGCAAGCGGCGGCTGGTTCTGGTGGGGCGCAGCAGGTGCAGAGCCCTATAAGGAGCTTTGGAAGCTGCTTTATGAGAAGCTTACATATGAATACGGATGTAATAATCTGATATGGCTCTGGAACGGTCAGGACGCTGACTGGTATCCGGGAGACGAGTATGTAGATATAATCGGAGTGGATATTTATCCCGGTGAGAAGGTATACAGCTCGCAGGCAAGCAGCTTCCTTGAGGCTGCGGCATATTCAGATGAGCGCAAAATTGTTGTTTTGTCAGAGAACGGATGTATGTTTGATCCTGAGCTCGCAAAGCGTGACGGTACAATGTGGGGCTTTTTTGCAACATGGTGCGGTGATTTTGTACTCCTTTCGCCCGGAAGCAACAGATGGAGCGAGCAGTATACAGAGGAGTATATGGTAAAGAAGGTTTATGGCAGTGAGCTAATGATTACGCGCTCCGAGCTGCCTGATTTAAAGAATTATCCCATAAGAGACGAATAGACGGGTGAGTATGAGCGGAATTGGTGCAGATAACAGGTTTATCGGAGTAATTAACAGAATAGGGCAGGCGATTATACTTAACATATTGTTTTTAATCTGCAGTATACCGATAGTGACGTTAGGAGCGTCACTATCGGCTTTCTACTATGCAATGGCAAAGACCGTAAGAAGAGAGCGAAGCTATCCGACCAGAGAGTTTTTCAGGGCTTTTAAGAGAAATCTTAAGAACGGATGTATTTATTCGGTTATTATAATAGCTGTAGCTGTATTTGCGTATATAAGCCGCGATTACTACCTTGCCGAATTCGCACAGTCGGGAAGCAGATACTCTATGATTGCGACTCTTATATGCGATCTGGTGTTTATTATACTGGCCTTATTTACGGTATATGTTTTTCCGCTTATGTCGCGCTTCAATCTTGATATCAGGAAGCTTGCGCAGCTTACGGTTAATATTCTTGCAAGGCATTTACTTACGACACTCGGGTTAATAGCAGCATCGGCAGTGTGCGTATTTCTGTGTCTTCATCTGCCGATTATGTGCATACTTATGGTTCCGGCAGCATGGTGCTATGCCATTACGTTTTTGCTTGAGCCTGTGATGAAAAAATATACTCCGAAGCCGGAGAATGATAAGGACGCGTGGTATTATGAGTAAGATATTCAGCACTGACGGAGCGGTAAGCAAGACCTCGGATAAGCTTGTCGGGATTTTATTTACAGGACTATTATGGATTGTGTGTTCACTGCCGTTAATAACAATCGGGGCATCAACAACTGCCGCGTACTATACAATGGTTAAAACCGTACGAAAGTCAACAGGCTATACATCAAGAGAATTTTTCCGTGCATTCAGACTGAATTTTAAGGATGCCACTGTAATTTCTCTGATATATATCCTCGTGGCAGCGGTGCTGTTTATTGATATTACGGCATTTTCGCCCAATACGGATGAGTTCAGTAATATCCTTATTCTTGTTCTGTATATGGTTGCATTTCTCGCAGCGGGAAGCTTTCTGTTTATTTTTCCTTTTCTGTCGAGATTTAAGTTTAATAAAAAAGAGCTTTTCAGATTTTCTATGCTTGCCATGTTCCGGCATCTGCCGACGGCAATTGCTAATCTGATAATGCTCTTTGTTACGATAATAGGTATTTATTTAATGCCTTGGGGAATTTTCTGTTTTCCGGGATTTTTTATGTTCGCCTTGACCTTTCTGATGGAGAGAGTAATGAAATTTTATATGCCAAAGCCTGTCGAGGGAACCGAGGAAGCAGAGAAGTGGTACTATAAATAATTATTTCCCTGACTTATTTCCTGCTTTCGAATGCGTATATCCATTCAATATATGAATCCGCGAGTGCACGACCCTTGGCGCTCAGCTTTGCATAAGCGGCATTTGAATATATGGAAGAGCTGTCTGAACCTGCTTCGCTGACAGTGCTGATTTCAGAGTCATTTTTGTATGAGGATTCACCAAGCAATGCCTCGTTGGGAGTCATATTAAGTACATCGAGAATGCGAAGAAAGGCATCCAGACTTGGAACTGCGGTTGCTGTTTCAATGCATGACAGATATTTTGAATTGAGACCGGCTGCTTCACAGACCTGATACTGCTTTAATCCGAGTGCTTTTCTTCTCTTTGCAAGTCTTTTTCCAACCTCTTTATAATCAATTGTCATATCAATTTTCCTTTCAAAGTGTCATCGCACGGTAAATTAGTTCCTAACGTATTTACCGCTAGCTATAAATTATGATAACAAAATGGGATTATTATAAAACAATCCGACAGACGAATAAAATCAAGATATATCAGGAATTCGCAATACAGACAGAATTTGCGGTTACAGAATTATTTGCACAATGATATTAAATTATTCATTTATATCTGGATTTTTTTACATATAACAGTTACAATGCAGAATTGTAATAGTATTATTTATATTATACGGAGGAAAAGGAATGGGAAAGATTAAAGCGTTTTTAAAAAGAAAGGATATTGTGTTTTCTGCTAAGCGTTACGGAATTGATGCGCTTGGTGCAATGGCGCAGGGATTATTTGCTTCTCTTCTGATTGGAACAATCCTGAGCACGTTGGGACAGCAGTTCGGTATTCCCGTGCTTGACGAAATCGGAACCTTTGCAAAGGGAGCAACAGGTCCCGCAATGGCAGTTGCAATCGGATATGCCCTTAAGTGTCCGCCGCTGGTATTGTTTTCACTGGTGACCGTAGGTGCTGCGGCGAACTCACTTGGCGGTGCGGGTGGTCCTCTTGCGGTTCTGCTGATGACAATTGTAGCGGCAGAGCTTGGTAAGGCAGTATCAAAGGAAACAAAGATAGACATAATTGTAACTCCCTGTGTTACAATAGTATCAGGTGTACTTTTATCGATACTGTGTGCTCCGTACATAGGTGATGCGGCAAGTGCGGTCGGCGGAATTATTATGTGGGCGACAGAGCAGGAGCCTTTCATCTTCGGAATAATTATTTCCGTGGTAATAGGTATAGCACTTACGCTTCCGATAAGCAGTGCGGCTATATGCAGTGCGCTGGGGCTTGTGGGTCTTGCGGGTGGCGCTGCTGTTGCCGGTTGCTGTGCGCAGATGGTTGGTTTTGCAGTTATGAGCTTCAGGGAGAACCGTTGGGGAGGTTTATCTGCACAGGGTATAGGTACCTCAATGCTTCAGATGGGCAATATTGTGAAGAATCCCCGTATCTGGATTCCTCCGACACTCGCTTCAGCAATTACCGGACCTCTGGCCACCTGTGTATTCAAGCTTGAAATGAACGGCGCTCCGATTGCATCGGGTATGGGTACATGCGGTCTTGTCGGACAGATTGGTATATATACCGGATGGGTTAATGATGTTGCTGCAGGTACAAAGGCTGCTATAACAGCCTTTGACTGGATTGGTCTTATTATGATTTGCTTTATACTGCCGGCTGTTCTTACATGGCTTATTTCACTTCCTTTAAGAAAGTGGAACTGGATAAAGGAAAATGATTTGAAACTTGATTTATAAGAGTAACGGAGTTTTTAACAAAGTTACGTATCAAAATGCGGACGATTTTTTGTCCGCATTTTGGGAATGGAGATGTTTATGAAGATTATAGTTGTAGGGTGCGGAAAAGTTGGTTATACAATTGTAGAACAGTTGTCTAATGAGGGGCATGACATTACGGTGGTTGATAAAAACAAGAGCAGGCTTACCGGTGCGCTCGGAGGAATAGATGTTATGTCCTATGTCGGGGACGGTACCAGTTATACCACACTTGTAAATGCAGGCATTGAAGACACGGATTTGCTTATCGCGGTTATGGACAGTGATGAAACAAATCTTTTGTGCTGTGTAATTGCCAAGAAGGCAGGACATTGTAAGACAATTGCCAGAGTCAGAAATCCTGTATACAGCTCCGAGATAGATTTCCTTAAGAGAGAGCTTGACATTTCCATGGTATTTAACCCTGAGCTGGCTTCGGCAGGAGAGATAGGGCGGATTTTCAAATTCCCTTATGCCATGAAAATAGATGTATTCTCGAGTGAGAGGGTAGAGCTTGTCCATTTCAGAATTAAGCTTGATTCAAAGCTTTCCAATCTGCGCGTTGCGGACATAAGAGCAAAGTACAAATGCAATGTGCTGGTATGTATGGTTACGCGAAAGGACGAGGTCATGATACCGGGCGGAGATTTTATTCTTGAAGAGAATGACATTGTCGGTATTGTTGCGACACCTGAGAACATTAACCAGTTTTTCCAGATGTTTGGTGTAGGAACCAAAAAAGCCCGTGATGTAATTATCGTCGGAGGCGGCAGAATCGGATATTATCTTGCAACTATACTTCAGCATTCAGGCATACATGTAAGACTGATAGAGCAGAGCCGTGAAAGATGCGATACCCTGTGTGAGCTTTTGCCGCAGGCTGACATCATTTGCGGAGACGGTACGGACAGAAAGCTGCTTCTTGAGGAGGGGCTTACAAGAACTGACGGCTTTGCTGCCCTTACAAGCATTGACGAGGAGAACATTCTTTTGTCGCTGTTTGCAAAGGACAAGGTTTTATCAAAGACAGTTACGAAGATTAACAGGATTAATTTC
>JAZNKQ010000088.1:0-2307 GCA_045578645.1 Lachnospiraceae bacterium | reverse complement strand
CAGGTTCCGAGAGGAACCATAGTACACGGCTGTGGAGTCAGCACTCCAAGGGCTGCTGCCGTAGCCGATGCAACAGCAGGATTTGCCATCGAGGAACACATTCCAAAGTTTTTAATATTTACATTCGGTTTCATGTCCTGTATGGTAGCAATCGGTTTGCCTTCCGCGAGGCACGTTGTCTGCGATGTCACCTGTATATCACTGGGCATTGTTCCGAACGCACATGTGCATAATGCTCCCGATGTTACAATAACTCCCATGTCCTATCTCCTATTCAGCTCTCAGTCATGTGCTTCTGTCAGTCCGTGACCGTCAGTTCAGGACTATCTGCTGAGATTTTCTTAAATGACACTTTCCCTTTTACCACATATCGAACCAAATACTCGGTTCCGTTGCCTTCATTCAGTAATCTCAGAAGGTACCGTCCGTTTTTGTCAACCTTTCCTTTGACAATCCGGACAATCTTTTCTTCCGGTTTACACCCTGATGTTAAAGGTGAAACCAGTTTAAGGCTCAGCTTATCAAGCCTTTTTTTAATTCGAAAAATTTCGAATTCCCGGTCCCCATGAAGAATTGCATATTCGCTTTCTCCCATAGGTTTTGAATTGTAGAGCTTTAATACCTGCTTACGTTCCTGATATCCCGCTGCACCGCCATGCGGTTTTACCAGAGACACCGCTTCGATTGAGGTCAGTCCCAAACACTCGCCCTCCAGTGTAATCATGTCAACAAAGCCATTTGTACCGGATTCCGGTATCAAAGGAACCTCAATCTCCGGAAAAACTTCTGACAGGTCTTCATATTTCACCTCCACCGATGTCGGTAAATATCCCAGTACCGACACATCGAGAACGATGTCCTGCCTTCCGTGATTCAGTAACACATACACGCCTTCATCACGCCTCAGAAACGGAACAATCTGTCCATCGGATTTGAAGATAACCTGCCGCTGACTCACCATCCTGCCTGAAGTGGTCTCTACAAGTCTGACAATGAGATCCAGCTTATAATTGATCTGCGCATCCGCCACTTAGTTCTCCTTCCCCCTCTCTTTTCCCATAAGGTTAATCCCAAAGGTTGCTTCGCTGACACGAGGCGGTTCAACAACAATCTCGCTGGAAAGGAATACGGGTGCCGCTTTATAGAACAGGCTTATCTCATATGGCTTATTGATGGCCTGCCACACCCGAACCTTTTCCTCAAGCTGCATTTTTGCCTGCGACAAGACAATCGGAGGCTCCGATGCATCCAACCATGGCTGAAGCTCCTGTGGTCGCACAGAACTATTATCATTCACAATCTGCGCAACCCTGCCGATAATTTTTTGTATATCCGGTGCTTTCAGTCCCATCTGGGAAGAACCGTTTATAAATACCATATAGTAAAGGCTATACGGTCTTGGCGGCTGTAAAAGCTGAATCTTTCCCTTGTCCACAATCGGCGGACGGGCAATCTGTGTTTCTTCTTTAATGTCGTAGAGATACAGACCGACAATGTAGTCAACGTCCTGCGATGCAGGGGATGATATTTCAATATTGTTCGGAGAAGGCACCGGCTCAGGACACATCTTTTCACGCAGTGTCTTAACAATATATGCACTTACATCCGCTATGATTGTATAATCTGCCATTTATGCCCCTCCTCCCATTATACTTTCGTATATCTGCTTTGCATTTGATTCCAGTTCAGCGGTCACAGCAATTCCGTAAGCCGCCTTCTGAAGATATTCTGCCTTTATTCCGAATATCTGCTTCCCGTCCTCTGCTGTGATATATACCGTATCCATCTGCTTCGGCGTCGCTTTCAGTGCCTTCACGGATCCGCCGGCAGACTCATATTTCACATTTCCTACCGTGAACGAATAGAATTTGGATGCTTTCTTTAAGGTAACCCTGTCATGCACATCGCTGAATACATATCTGTACCCAAGCACATTTCCCAGTGTCTGCAATGACATGTATTCCTTCATCTCTTTAGAATACTTACCGTACAGATAAATATTCCCTCCCCTTACAGCCTTTTTCGCAAGCTTTGCAGCAAGGTTAAGTGAATTCTCTGCCCCGTTCTCCTCACCAATCCACTCAAGTGCAAGAATAGCTGATGCCTGCTGCAGGGAAGATGAGTTCTCAAAATCCGTTCCGAAAAGAGAGTTCAACACACTGTCTGCAAGAGATGCAAGTGCATTCTCAGAGTAAGTACCGATTCCGCTTCCGAAAGCATCTGTTGCGTTCTCAAGACTGCCTGCTGCATCATCCAATGAAGAACTCAGTGCCGCAAGAGTATCCGTATCAAGCTCCGTAGCTCCTG
>JAZNKQ010000087.1:0-3816 GCA_045578645.1 Lachnospiraceae bacterium | reverse complement strand
GATATGGTCATAAAGCTGTACGCTTCCCGAAACTCCCTTACGAACAATGCAATATTCATCATTCTGTTTTATTTTTTCTATTCTTACGAAAGCATAATACCCCTTATTAACGCAATACACACCTTCGAGCGTATTAACCAGACCTATTTTACAGCGTTCACCGGTTTCGGTATTTATTATGTAATCGCCCTCGTTTAAAAGCTCTTTTTCGATATATGCGTAATATCCGTCACTATAATACTTCGAAGGATAGATTTCTTCGGTTGTTATCTCTCCGGAAGTCTGGTCATAGTTTTCTTTTAATAAAATCTTTCCTGATACCTCTTCAGAAGCCGAGAAACAGCTTAAAGGAACAAGATAGAATTCCTTCTCGCCTATTGCTGTAAGCGGTATTTTATATCCTGTTTCATCATCGGTACAGAATTCAACCGTAAGGTATCTTTCATCGATATATTTTGTCATATATTTCTGAAGTGTCACGGTTGCATAATATTGGCCATCCGATTGCCAAAGTCTTATCTGACCGTCAATCGGAAGAAGGGAATTATTGATATAAATGCTTACCTCACGCTCTTCCAGCATATTTACATAAAAATCTTCGGTTACAAGCATTACTATCTTCCACTCTTCATTACTGCAAATCCTGTATACGGGCGCATTTTCGGACAAAAGTCCGTTTACCTTAAGATTTACCGGCTCAAAGCTAAAATCTTCTTCATACATTTCTGCATTGATACCGTCTTCGTTTATTGAAAAAAGATTATCTGATTTATATGAAAGAACACCTGATTTATTACTGCATTTTATTCTTAAGGATGAACTGCTGACACCTGAGCTTATAAGGCCTTCAACATTATTAAGTCTGTTTTCGTTAATTAGGTCAAATACGGTTTCACTGATATTTGAATTAAAGACCGTAAGCTTTCCGAAATCAGCTTCATCATAAACATTAATAAAGCCGTGAACTACATTTTTTATTTCCCTGATTTCATCACTGTCAAGAGAAAGCTCCCCCGAAAAGCCTGAAATTGTATTATAAATCTCACTGCTTTTATCAACCGAATATACGATATTATCTTTTGCAACGCGCTTTCCGCTCTGAATATAGTAATTTACATATCCGGCCTCGTCGGAATAAACAATCTCCTCGTCACGAACGGCAATTCCCTTAAACACTGTACTGTAGCTGATATTTTCTGCCTGAACCTCATAAATGGAAAGCTGTTCTTTTGTATAATATATGTAAAGATTAATTACGAGATATACAAATATCAACACAAAAATAGCTGCACCCAGATATTCGGGTTTCAGCTTCGATACAATACTCTTCTTCGGTTTCTTCGGACTTTCGTAATTCGGACCTCTCTTGCTTCCGTCAAAATTAACAATATTGTCTCGCATACCGGCTCCTAACATTTTTATTACATATATTATAATCTAATTGATTTTCTTATTCAATATAAAGTTATCTGTATAAAATTGATAATTATGACAAAACTATAAAAAGAAATCTATACTTCAGAATGGAGGAATAAAATGAAAATAATTGATTATATCGCACATGCACTTGTGGTTATCGGAGCAATCAACTGGGGACTCATTGGCTTCTTTGAATTTGACCTTGTAGCTTTTCTGTTCGGTGAGCTTACATTAATGTCACGTATCGTATATGCGCTTGTGGGCATATGCGGCCTTTATACTATCAGCTTTTTTGGCAGAATTCGAAGCTCTTCTGAGAATGTATAATGTATTGAGAGTTAAATCCAAAACGGATGAAAAAAAGCCCCGAAATTCGGGGCTTTATGTACTTAAAGAGCTACAATAACCTTTTCCTTAACTGATTCCGGCAACTGTTCCTTGTCATAAGACATACTAATGATAAAGTCAACCTGGTACTTCGCAGAAATCATGTCAAGCTTCTCTATGATAGGAGCAATATCTATATCCGTACCTTCAATACATGCAATATTTAAGAAGCTGTCAAGAAAGACCTTTTCTAAATCGTGGTCCTGAGAAATAATACCACAAATGAATCCTAAGAATTCATTATAGTTCTCTATGAAGAAATCCTTTACATTAATTAATCTTACTTTTTTGCTCAATTCATACATATGTTTTGTGTTCTTATCAAGGTAAACGATACTTCCTTTAGAAGTAGTAACCTCACTGTTTACCTTGTCCAACAGAATTTTGGTTTTTCCTTTACCTTTGCCACCTGCTATAATCTGTATCATAGCTATCGCCCCCTTCATAATTAATTGGTATTGATATAATATTGCTGAATGAGTTTACTCATGCTGATATTATAATAGAATTTTGCACCAAATGCAAGGTGAAATGTGTAAATTTTTTGTGAAATAGTTACTTATGTTGTATTTTTTCAAACTATTTGCATAATTTTAGAAGTTCATTCATCTCATTATATAATGTAGGCTTATCTTCAGTTTTAAATACTCCGGTAATAAACATTTTACCGTCCGAATTCATACTTCTGATAATAAGACATTTACCGGCAGCTATGGTTTCGCCTGTTTTTCCTCCGAGAACCTCTATTCCTTCGGGAGCCTCAACATTATTTGAATAATACAAATTGGTGGCAAGCATGGGAAGTGTCTTTTGATTACCATCCGCATCCTCAAATACCGCAGTATATTCTTTTTCAGCAAATATTTCTTTTAAAATATCATATTTGAGGCACTCGTTAAGAATCAGGTACATATCATATGCCGTAGTATAATGATTAAGCTCATGAAGTCCGTGCGGATTTGTCATATTTGTATCCTTAGCACCAAGCTCCTTTGCCGTTTTATTCATAAGCTTCATGAATTCTTCGGTACTTCCGGAAATTGCTTCTGCAATTGCCACTGATGAATCGTTACCGGAATAAACCAAAAGACAATGCATAAGCTCCCTTAAGGTTATCCTGTCACCCTTCTTAAATCCGCACAGCTGTGCTCCGGGTGTTGTAATTCCGCAATTATCCTCGGATATTGTAATAACCGAATCAAGCTCTCCGTATTTTAGTGCCGTAATTGCCGTAAGCAGCTTTGTAGTGCTGGCAGGATATATTTTATCGAACATACCCTTTGAATATATTATCTCAGCATCACTGATGTTAAAGCAAATGACTGCCGCAGCGGTGAAATCGTATGCACCGTCTATTATTACGTCTTCCTCAGAAAAACATATATCTTCATATAAAAATTTATCAGGCACGTCAAGCGTTATTTCGGGCACACTGATGTCTATCTTAATTTCTGTCGATTCCTCAACATATTTATCGGCAAAAAAAGAAGAAGCCACCTCATCGTTTGCCGAACAGCCTGCCATGCAGAAGGTTATTAACAAAAGAAATAGGATCAGCCTCTTCATATCTACCTCGAAATACTTTATCTGTATAATTCGCGCCAATCAAGATCGCCGCGCTCAAGAGCCTTAATAAGCAGCTCTGCTGTTGCAAGATTTGTTGCAATCGGAATATTATGTGTATCGCAAAGCTGTGATACATTAGTTACATCAGGCTCATGCGATTTCTGCGTAAGCGGATCACGAAGAAAAATTAAAAGGTCAATTTCATTATGCTCAATCTGGGAACCCAGCTGCTGCTCACCACCCAAATGACCTGCCAGAAACTTATGCACCTGAAGATTTGTAGCCTCTTCAATTAATCTTCCTGTCGTTGCAGTGGCATAGAGACTGTGTTTTGACAGAATACCTCTGTAAGCGATACAGAAATTCTGCATTAATACCTTCTTTGCGTCATGTGCTATAAACCCAATGTTCATAAAAGCCTCCAATAATACATTATATATAAAT
>JAZNKQ010000086.1:0-16191 GCA_045578645.1 Lachnospiraceae bacterium | reverse complement strand
ACAGTCTCAGCAGCTTTACCTACAGCTACAAGGATGTAATAATTGAAAACCGTACCTCATTTTCGGGATATTCAATCAGTCTTACGAATCCCGGCACGCTTTATGCTCTCGCGGATACCGACAATTATTATCGTCAGGTATTCATATTATCAAAAGTATCAACAAATTAATCGGAGGTAATAATGAACACATTTGATTTTTCAAAGGTCAAAAATCCCGAGTTTTTCAGAGAAAACCGGCTTGATGCGCATTCTGACCATCAGTTCTTTGCCCCTAATGAGACAGTACTGATTGAACAGAAGCTCTCCGGTGCCTTTATTAATAATGACAGACAGGATATTAATACAAACTTCAGACACTATCTGAACGGCATATGGAAATTCCAGTATGCACGTAATTTTGAGGCCCTCGTTAAGGGATATGAGGCTCCCTCCTTCGACTGCAAGGGCTGGGCAGATATCCATGTTCCGGCACACATGCAGATGGAGGGATATGATACTCCCCACTACACTAACGTTAACTACCCGTGGGACGGACATGAGCAGATTGAAGCAGGTGAAATCCCCACAGATTTTAATCCTGTAGGTGCTTATGTAAAATACTTCTATGTTCCCGAGCGTTTTGAGGGAATGCCTCTCTTCATCTCCTTCCAGGGTGTTGAAAGCGGTATGGCACTTTTCCTTAACGGACATTATGTCGGATACAGTGAGGATACCTTCACTCCTTCCGAATTTGAGCTTACACCTTATCTTCAGCCCGGTGAAAACAAGCTTGCCGTAACCGTAATTAAGTGGACCTCAAGCAGCTGGTGCGAGGATCAGGATTTCTTCCGCTTCTCAGGTATTTACAGAGATGTTTATCTCTATACAAAACCGTCAGTACACGCTGATGATTTAAGAATTACGGCAATTCCCGATGAAACACTTTCAACGGGTACACTTTCAATAGACATCGCTTCAACCGCTGAAGGTACTGCCGGTATTCTTCTTTCCGACGGCTGCACAACAGTCGCCGAGGCAGAGCTTTCTCTTTCAAAGGGAAGTAACAGCTTACAACTTACGGTAAATAATCCGATTCTCTGGAGCGCAGAATCACCGAAGCTCTATGCTCTCACAATTACAATTAAGGACAAGAGCGGATGCATAACCGAAATCATCCCCGAGCAAATCGGTTTCAGACGTTTTGAGATGAAAAATACAATTATGCATCTTAACAATAAGCGTATTGTATTTAAGGGCGTTAACCGCCATGAATTCAGCTCGGTTACCGGTCGTGCAATTTCATACGCCGAAACAAGACATGACCTTATTAACATGAAGCTTAACAACATAAATGCGGTAAGAACCTGTCATTATCCCGACAACTCTTTCCTCTACGCTTTGTGTGATAATCTCGGTCTTTATCTGATTGACGAAACAAATCTTGAGTCTCACGGCTCATGGTCATACGGCCAGATGACACCCGAGCAGCGTGAAAAGGTTGTTCCCGGTGATATTCCTTCATGGAAGGAAATGATGCTCGACCGTGCAAACTCAATGTACCAGAGAGATAAAAACCACGCTTCGATACTTATATGGTCATGCGGTAACGAATCCTACGGCGGAATTAATATATATGAGATGTCCAAGCTCTTTAAGAAGCTTGATACTACCCGCCTCGTTCATTATGAGGGAATCTGCCACGACAGAAGATACAATGACACCAGTGACATGGAAAGCCAGATGTATACCTCAGTTGAGGGCATTGAAGCTTTCCTTAAGAAGGATCGCAGTAAGCCCTTTATCTGCTGTGAATATACCCATGCAATGGGTAATTCCTGCGGTGCAATGCACAAATACACTGAGCTTACGGACCGTGAGCCTCTTTATCAGGGCGGCTTCATCTGGGACTACATAGACCAGTCAATCACCTGCCGTGACCGCTACGGAAACGAATTTGAAGCCTACGGCGGC
Source organism: Lachnospiraceae bacterium (assembly GCA_045578645.1). Taxonomy (GTDB): domain Bacteria; phylum Bacillota; class Clostridia; order Lachnospirales; family Lachnospiraceae; genus RUG11977. The sequence goes on along the minus strand of JAZNKQ010000086.1, from coordinate 14,239 downwards.
GATTTCGGTGATAGACCTGCCGACTATAACTTCAGCGGAAACGGTATTGCCTACGGCGGTAAAGAAAGAAAGTCGTCACCCAAAATGTCAGAGGTTAAGTATAACTATCAGAACATTGAAGTATGCTTCTCCGCATATGACACATTTACCGTAAAGAATAAGAATCTCTTTACAGCAACCGATGCATTTGACTGCTTCGTTGCGCTTTCACAGAACGGACGCGAGGTTATTTCCGCTCAGCTTGATACCTGTACGGCACCGCTTGAATCCGGTGAATATAAAATTCCCGCTTCTCTTGCCGCATTCTTCACAGCACAGGCTGACGGTACTCTTGCCACAACAAAGTGCTTAGTCGGACATGATAATGCCGATGACCTTGAGTTTACAATAACCGTCAGCTTCGCTCTTAAGGGCTGTACCTTATGGGCATGCAGAGGACATGAGGTTGCATTCGGACAGTATACCGTACCGGTTAAGGATCTTTCCTTCGCAAGCTATGCTGACCGTCCTGTTATGTTCAGAGTTACAGAGGGTAAGGGTAATCTCGGAATTCAGGGAATTGATTTTGAGCTTATGTTCTGCGGAAAGGGTCTTGTTTCATACAAGAAGGCAGGACGTGAAATGATTGAAGCAATACCGAAGCCCGGCTTCTGGCGTGCTCCTACCGATAATGACTGCGGCTGCAGCATGCCCGCACGCTACGCACAGTGGAAAATAGCAGACCTGTACGCTACTGTATCCGATTACAGCTATGAGTACACAGCTACCGAGGTAAAGGTAAGCTTTACATACTCGCTGCCTACAGCTCCTGCCGCTTCATGCAGACTTGTTTATACGGTTCTGACTGACGGTACGGTTAAGACAGCTCTTGAATACGAGCCTGTAGAAGGACTTAATGATATGCCCGCATTCGGTGTACAGTTCAAATTCAATGCTGACTTTGATAATCTTGAATGGTACGGATACGGTCCCGACGAAACCTACAGTGACCGTTGCCGCGGCAATAAGCTCGGTATTTACCGCAACAAGGTTGCTGATAATATGGCTGCATATCTCGTTCCTCAGGAATGCGGTAATAAAGAAGGCGTACGCAGGGCATTAGTTACTGATGTCAAGGGGCGCGGTGTAATGTTTACGGGAAAGGACCTAAGCTTCTCTGCATTACCCTATACTCCCCACGAAATAGAGAATGCCGCTCATCCCTATGAGCTCCCTGCAATTCACTATACGGTAGTTCGTGCCATGCTTTCTCAGATGGGCGTCGGCGGAGATAACAGCTGGGGTGCTAATACCCATCCTGAATATCTGCTTGATGTTTCAAAGAAGCTTACCTTTGAATTTGCATTTAAATGCATCTAAAGCTTCACACTTTAGTGTAAACAATAAAACGGAGCGCACGCGCGCTCCGTTTTCAATTCCCGTATTTAGTTCAGCTCAAGGCTCATGCCCGGCTTACAGCAGTATTCCTTTTCATTATAGCAGAAGAACAGCTCAGTCGAGGTGGGATTGAATACTCTCGACATATCCATACTGAAGCGAAGTCTGTTAAACGCTTCAATATAATCATAAATCTCAATATTATTGGCATACCAGATATCATCTCTTCCTCCGATTTTTTCGGCAAAGCCTTCAATCCGGCTCCAATTATTATTCTGCTCAAATTCATAGCTGTGTCCCCAAAGATAGAACAGCCACGGCGCTCTCTCGGGAGCCTCATTTATAAATTTATCGGTCAGCTCCTCAAATTTCTCTTCATCGTGATGGCAGGTAGGTCTCAGTCTGAGCCAGTCCGTAGGAATGTCAAAGCTGTTGCTCGACCATACGGTACGCGCATATACTATACCGTTATTCTTAAGAACCTCAACCACTTCATCGCTATATGTACCAAAGGGATATGCCATACCCCGGACAATAGTTCCGAACTGCTTTTCAAGTCTCTTTCTGTCTTCACAAATCTCGTAAACACATGCATTCTGCGGAAGCTGCTCCAAAAAAGGATGAGTAAGCCCGTGTACGGCTACCTCATGTCCGTTTTTTCCGTAAAGCTCTGTTACTGCCGCTTCACTCAGTCTCCTGTGAATACGGCCCTTCTCAAATACGGTTCCTTCAGGACTGTATTCACCGCTGTTGAGATTAAACGTACCCTTTAAGCCATGCTTGTCCATAATCTCAAGCAGTCTCACATCCTGCTCCACGCCGTCATCATAGCTGAGAGTAAGTGCCTTTGCTTTTCCTCCCGCAAACCTCATAAATAAACTTGCCATACCTGATTCCTCCAGTCTGCTACACTAATTTTTATCTATGCCAATAACCGTAAGCACATCGGCATCAACCCGGAAATGCACCTCGTACCCGGCATATTCAAAGCCGTACACCCTTTCCGGATCATCCTGATATGACGGTCTAGGGTCATTTTGCAATATCTGAACCAGCGCTTTGTATCTTTCATCGCCGAGAGCTCTCCTAAAGCCCTCCGAAGCCTCAACTCTCAAGAGCTTACGTTCAACAGTATCAGTAAAGCCGCCCGACGCCTCCGGATGACTGTCCGCATACGGCAGATAAGGCTTGACATCAAAAATTGGGGTTCCGTCCATAAGATCGGCTCCCGAAACGTGAAGTACCGGTCCGTATTCCGATGAATATTCGATACTGTCGAGCTTAACAGCTGAAAGACCTATCGGATTTGGTCTGAACGGCGAACGCGTTGCAAAAACGCCCATTCTTTTGTTACCTCCGAGTCTTGGCGGCCGCACCGTGGGACTCCAGTTTTCTCTTTTTGCTTCTGAAAACTCCCATATCAGCCAGATATGGGAGTAGTCTTCAAGTCCGCGAAAGGCCTCAGCCTTACGGTATTCGGGTTCAAATATAATCCTGCCCTTAAGCTCACCGGCAAGCCCGCTCTGTCTGGGCACACCGAATTTAGTTGTTAGATCGCATTTTATATGTGCAATACATTTCATATTCTCATTATACACGTGACTTATATTCCTTAATTAAGGATTCGTCATCAAAATAATTTATCTTCATTGCGGCACGTACCTCTGCAAGCGTTTTTGCCGCCTCCTCGCGTGCTGCCTCACTGCCCTTCCTCAGAATCTCATAAACCGCAGGAATATCCTTTTCCCACTCGCTGCGTCTTGCACGTATAGGCTCAAGAATGCTCTGAAGCACATTATTAAGAAATTTCTTAACCTTAACGTCGCCCAGTCCGCCGCGCCTGTAATGCTCCTCAAGCTCCTTAACACAGCTGTAATCCGGAAGAAATTCTGCAAAATGCTCAGGCTTGCTGAATGCGTTAAGATATACAAATACCGTATTTCCTTCAACCTGACCCGGATCCTCAACTCGAATGTGATTAGGATCTGTATACATTGACATAACCTTCTGCTTTACCTCTGCCTCGGTATCCGAAAGATAAATGCAGTTTCCGAGAGATTTACTCATCTTTGCTTTTCCGTCGGTTCCGGGAAGTCTCATGCAGGCACTGTTTTCCGGAAGCAGAATCTTAGGCTCAACAAGCGTCTCGCCGTATATCATATTAAATTTATGAACAATTTCCTGACACTGCTCTACCATCGGCATCTGGTCCTCACCCGCAGGTACAACCGTTGCTTTAAATGCAGTGATATCGGCAGCCTGACTAATCGGGTATGTAAAGAAGCCTACCGGAATGCTTGTCTCAAAATTTCGCATCTGAATTTCGGACTTAACCGTAGGATTTCTCTGCAATCTTGATACCGTAACAATATTCATATAGTAAAAGCTTAACTCTGTAAGCTCAGGAATCATCGACTGAATAAACAGGGTGGACTTTGCAGGATCTAATCCGACTGATAAATAGTCAAGTGCAACCTCAACAATATTCTGGCGAACCTTCTCGGGATTATCGGCATTATCCGTAAGTGCCTGTGCATCCGCAATCATAATGAAAACCTTATCGAACTCTCCCGAATTCTGTAATTCGACTCTTCGTCTGAGAGAACCGACATAATGACCCAAATGCAGTCTTCCCGTAGGTCTGTCTCCTGTTAAAATAATCTTTCCCATTTTAATCCTCCAATTCTGAGCGACTTGTCGCGAGGAATATCGCTATGGCTATTTGTTCTCGCTCAAGAAACAAACAGCTGACTACGCCATTGTATCATATCTGACGCATATTTAGCAACTGCCGTTGCATAGCATTAATACGTTATTTCACTAAGTATCCCGCTGAGAAAGGCAATAGCAACTCCGTAGTTGGTCATCGGAATTGCCTGCGCCTTTGCCCTGTCAATCCTTGACATTACATACCGTCTGTTAAACATACATGCGCCGCACTGAATTATCAGGTCATATTCCGACAAATCCTCAGGGAAATCGTTGCCTCCCACAAAGTCTATCGAAAGTGCCTCACCTATACGCTTTCGAAGCATACGCGGCAGCTTTACCCTTCCTATGTCCTCGGTCAGCGGTGCATGACTGCAGCATTCCGCTATCAGCACTCTTGATTGCTCCGTCAGACTTTCTATAACTGCGGCACCCTCGGCATAATATGAAATATCACCTTTATATGCCGCAAACAATACCGAGAAGGACGTCAGACGGCTTTCTGCAGGCTTTTTACCATATACGTATTTAAATATCTGTGAATCGGTAATTATCAGCTCCGGAGCCTTTTTCATCCCTTCCAGGGCAGCCTCAAGCCCGTCCGCAGTTACACATACGGCTGTACATTTTAAATCAAGAAGCTCCCTTAAGGTCTGTACCTGAGGAAGTATAAGTCTGCCCTTCGGAGCCTGAATATCCTGAGGCATAACCAGCAGAACCGTATCTCCTTCCTTTACAAGTCCTCCCGTAATACGCTCTTCACCGTAGTTCTCGGGAAGCATTCCCGCAAGTGCCGGAATTATTGTATCCTTACCGAATCCGGCTAATGAACTTATAAAAAGCGGCTCCTTTTCAAAAATACTCTGAAGTATTGCCTTGAGCTTTGTTTCATTTTCAAGCAGCTCTGCTTTATTTACCACCGGCAGCACCGGTACCGATTTTTCTTTAAATAGGCTGTAAAGCTTAAGCTCCTCAGCAAATCTTATACGCAGATCATCAGCATTAATATCCTCTTCCGAAGCAAAGACCGGCTCATCAGCTCCGATAATGATAATCGCAATATCGGTCTTCTCCGCCGCAAGCATCGTCTTTTCAAGCCTCAGTTCGCCAAGACCTGTAGAATCCGCAAGCCCCGCCGTGTCAATAATCTCGCAGGGACCCAGGGGATACAGCTCTATCGATTTATATACCGGATCAGTTGTAGTCCCCTGTACATCCGATACAAGCGATACCTCCTGACCGGTAAAATAATTAATAAATGACGATTTACCACTGTTTGTTTTTCCAAATACACCGATATGCAGTCTGCTTCCGCGCGGTGTTTCACCAATACCGGCCATACTAATCCCCATTCCGAAGCGTAGCATAGGATTATATCGCATAAAGGCTTATCTGTGACGCTTCGGCACAAACAGCCGTACTATTTATATACGGACTTTATCAGAATCTGAAATCTCTCCTGCCCTCCGCAATGTCGCAAAGATGCTCTTTTGCAAGCCTCCTTACTTTTTCATTGGGAATATTTAAAAGCTCACTTTCTATCAGCTTTTCGCCTATCGTCCGTGTTTCGTCGCTCGCATAATCAACAAGATATTCCTTTAAGGTCATTAATGCATTCGGATGACAGCAGTTAAGAATCTGCGCCCTCTTACAAAGCTCCATAAAACGGTCTCCGGTTCGTCCCTCTCTGTAGCATGCGGTACAGAAGCTCGGAATATACCCAAGCTTCATCAGCCAGTTTACTATCTCATCAAGTGTCCTGTTATCACTTACGTCAAACTGGGCAGAATCCTCTTCCTCCGGACCCTCCTCAGAATATCCGCCGACACTCGTCTTTGAAGCACCGCTTATCTGCGACACTCCGAGGGGAAGCACACGTTCCCTGAGCTCCTTACTTTCTCTGGTGGAAATAATCATTCCGGTATAGGGCACTGAAATACGAATCAGCGCACATATCTTCGCAAAAATATCATCGGAAATTCCGTTATCAAATACCTCAGGATTAATATCGTTTGCACGCTTAATTCTGGGTACACTTATTGTATGCGGTCCGACACCGTGTACAGCCTCAAGATGCTCTGCATGCATCAGCAGACCCGCAAACTCATAACGATACATCTCAAGACCGAACAGAACACCCAGTCCGACATCATCTATGCCGCCCTCCATAGCTCTGTCCATAGCCTCCGTATGATATGCATAATCCTTCTTGGGACCGCTCGGATGCATCTCTTCGTATTTTTCTTTGTTATAGGTTTCCTGGAAAAGAATATACGTACCGATACCGGCATCATGAAGCTTACGGTAATTTTCAACCGTAGTCGCTGCAATGTTAACATTCACTCTGCGGATAGCACCGTTTTTATGCTTTATTCCGTAAATCGTCTTAATTGACTCAAGAATATATTCAATCGGATTGTTCTTAGGATCCTCACCGGCCTCAAGCGCAAGACGCTTATGTCCCATATCCTGCAATGCCGTTACTTCCCGGACAATTTCCTCCTGAGTAAGCTTCTTTCTCGCAATATCCTTATTCTTCATATGATAAGGACAGTACACACAGCCGTTTATGCAATAATTTGATAAATACAGCGGTGCAAACAAAACAATTCTGTTGCCGTAATAATCCTTCTTTATTCTCTCGGCAAGCTTAAACATTTCCTCTGTTTTGTCGGGCAGCTCACAGGCAAGCAGAACGGATGCCTCGCGATGTGTCAGTCCTTTTCCCTGACCCGCCTTCTTCATTATCTCATTAATTAGCTCAACATTATCCTTATTCGCATCAGCATATGCAAGCGTTTCTCTGATTTCTTCATCTGAGATAAATTCCTCAGCTTTTAATGACATTATATCGTACATATCTTCCTCAATTCCGGCACCCTTCGCCGTTAATAGTATTTAATCGGCTACTCAACATAATCGCCGCGTTCCATAGCAATCTCATACCCGATGCTTTGCATACGGGACTTAAGCTCCGACAGATTCTCTGCTGCTTCGGCGGCAGAATGAAGCTTATTATCATACAGGCTGTATTTTCCCCTTACCAAAACAGGTGAAAGATTTGGCATAACAACATTTGCTCCCGCCAAAATGCCCATCTCTCTTCCCTCGGGATGTATTGAACCGAGTGCTGTTGTTGCCGGCAGCAGAACATGCGGATGAATCAGTCGAATAACAGACAGCAGTCTGAGCGTCTGTTCCGCCGTTCCCGGAGATTCCTTTGCAAACGGAGTATCCTTCTGCGGTATAAAAGGTCCGATGCCGACCATATGCGGCTTTAATTCCTTTATAAGCCGCAAGTCCTTATATAGGGTTTCAACAGACTGTCCGGGAGAACCAACCATGAACCCGCAGCCGGTCTGATAACCGATTTCTTTAAGATTTCTAAGACATAAAAGCCTGTCCTTAAGCTGCTGCCTTTCAGGATGCAGTACGCGATAATGTACCTCACAGGCAGTCTCATGCCTCAGCAGATATCTGTCCGCACCGGCATTATGCAGCTTTTCATAGCTTTCACGGGAACGTTCACCAACGGACAGCGTAACCGCACATTCCGGATAGCAGGCTTTTATTTCTCTGACAATTTCGCAAAGCCTGTCATCAGAAAAAAAGGGATCCTCTCCTCCCTGCAATACAAATGTACGGAAGCCGAGCCCATAGCCTTCCCTGCAGCATTCAAGTATCTGTTCTTTATCCAGTCTGTACCTTTCGGCGCTTTTATTGCCTTTTCTTATTCCGCAGTAATAGCAGTCATTTACGCAGTAATTGGTAAACTCAATCAGTCCCCTGATAAAAATCCGCTTACCGTATATACTGTCCGCGACTTCACGTGCCCTGCCGAAAAGATAAGCTGCATCCCCGGAAGACATGGAGAAAATTGCTTCCAGCTCGGAAAGCTCCAGGTCCCTTCGCTGCGTTATTCTGTCAATAATCCGTCCGGATTCAGTCTCCATACCAATCCCCATTCTAAGCGCTTATCACGAGAAGCATAGCCATGGCTACAGATTATTCATAATATATATGCTCACCTATAATTCTATAGCTTCTGCCCTCTTTTTCGCATTTCTTTTTCGTTGATTCCACATGCGCGTTAAAGAACATAAAATCATCCGGAACGGCCTTCATTCCGCAGAATGCAGCCTTTGCTGCTTTAATGGATTCCAGCATCGCATCATATTTCCAGGTTCCCTTATAGTCTTCAAGATTCGTATATATGTCAAGTGACCTTTTCATATAGCTGTTTGTTCCCTTAGTCGGGGAAAACTGAACTCCCCATTTGCGGTCATATATCACTTCCTTAACAGTATTAACATGTGTCCAGCCGACAGTATCATACATTCTGTTCAATATAACATTTGCAACCGCAACCTTGGCATCAAACTCAAGATTATTCGCTTCGCAGAAGATAATTACAGACATATATTTAAGATCCTTTTTGGTAAAATTATCATACCATTTTACCTCAGTCTCTTCAGCCTGCTGTTCCTGCTCTTCCTCAGCAGTAAGCTCGGCAAAAATCTCAAGTTCACCGATAGAACCTGCGTTATCGGCCGCACCGAATACATTAACCCCTGTTTCCAGAGCCATGAACAATGCAACTGCCAGGGCAATAACAAATTTTCCGGGTATTAAGCTCGCTTTCACATTCCCTCCGATCCGAAGCCATGCTTCTTATTCAACATTGTGTTTCCTGCGCCACTCGGCAAGCAGAAGATCCGTCATTCTTCCGTAGCTTTTTGTACCGTCCTCCTGATTGTTCAGCTTTAAATATGTATCATTCATAGCCTCTCCGACCTCACTCATGACGGTTTCTTTATATTGTTCCCAGTATTGGGAATTATATTGCAAATCCCTGCGGACACCCTCACTGTATTTCGATGCCACACTGTAATAAAGCTCTGCGTTATCATCGTAAAGATTATTCCCCGAAATAATAAGTGCCAGCATAAGACCGCTGTATTCAAGCTCTGCATTTCCCGATTCGCAGCAGGCAAGGTACGCAATAAAATTCGCTTCATCCTCACGCATAAAGCCCTTCAGATGCACCAGCTCATGACATAACACCGCACCCCTTGAATAATCCGGTATTGACACATTAACATTTGCTTCCGCCGTAAACGGAAAATACACTCCCGTTATATTAAGCTCAGACATAAAATCCGAGAACATTACGGACTTAGGAGGAGGATTATAGCCTCCAAGAACCTCGTATTCTTCACCCAGCCTGTCCATTGCCTCTGCGGCAGCCACGGCGCGCTCCCTATTGCTCATTGACGAAACAAAAACACTGTCATTCCCTGTTCCCGTCCGCACTCTGGCTTCATTAGTCCGTTCAGCAAGCTCAAGGCAGAGTCCGTACAGCTCTTCGGTAGTCGCATCCCGTACCTGCAGCTCACTGTACTCGGCAAATTCGTATCTGTAATAATTGACTCCGCAGCTTATCATAAACCAGAAAAATATAATTCCCGCCGCTATCAGGGTATTAAGCACCATACCTGTTATGTACCGAATTCTCTCTCCCTTATGCCGAATAACCGAAGCTATTCCGGCAATCAGCAGCGTCACGCAGGCAAGAGGAAATAAAATTACAATAATTTCCGCCAGAGAAAACGGCAACAGACCGCATACTCTTGACAGAATCTGCGAATAAGCCTTAAATAAGCCTCCTGCAAAGAGATGCTCTGCAATTTCCTTACTGCTGCGTGCAGCGAGGCAGATTATGAGTCCGACAGGCCAAAACAGCAGTAACAGATTACGTTTTCTAAGTATATACTCTTTCAATAATTTACCCCTTAATCCGCCGTACCTTATAAACAAATCGTCTAAGTCCCCTACTCTTCAGCACTGCAGGGGCTTTTTACTTTATCGGAAAGAACCTTTCTATAAAGTAAAAGACTCTCATACGCGAATACGAATGAGAGTCTTAGTCGAGGTGACAGGACTTGAACCTGCGGCCTCCACGTCCCTAACGTGGCGCTCTAGCCAAACTGAGCCACACCTCGATGAATATTAAGCTGCTAACCAGATTTGAACTGGTGACCTCATCCTTACCAAGGATGCGCTCTACCAACTGAGCTATAGCAGCAGGCAGAAAACCTTCCGGTCTTAAGTCCGAATGCTATGATAACACAATTAGTTATCATTTGCAAGTATAAATTTATAAAATTTTGAATAAAATTTACACAATTCAAACTTCGCCTTCTGTTTCGTCTCTAACCTGCTGTTCCAGATCCTCTGTGAGCTGTACAACAAACTCATCCTCCTCGGAGCTGTCCTCTCCGGAGGTCATGCTAGAGTAATAAAACTCCATATCATATTTCTTAATAAGCATTTTGCAAAACTTTGCGGCTTCGGCTTCTTCTTCAAAAAAACGGGCTTCCGAAAGAATATTCGTCAGTCCCGGAGATTCCGACCCCTGAACCACTCTCTTCTTTCCGGTAAAATATGCAACACCGGTAGGAAGGTCAATTTTAAGTACGTACATATACCTCTCCGTTCTGCCATACAAATACTTTGGCTTCGTCATAAACTCTTATGACAGATAAATTTATTATACCACATCAGGAAAAGCTTTTCAACACCTCAATCAGTTTCTTCTTTATTCTTGTAAGTGCATTATCCACAGCCTTATTGTTTTTGCCTGTTGCTTCAGCAATTTTCTTAATACTGTCGCCGTTTATGTAGGCTTTCCAGATTATGCATTCCAATTCGCTCAGTCTCTTTTCAAGGCACTCTTCTATATCGGCAGCATTTACCTGTCCGATTATGTACTCTTCGGGTCCCGGAACTCCGTATTCCGAACAGCTGTCTATTGATACAGATTCGTTAAGCGGTCTGTTTTTCTTTGTATTTGCCTGTCTGATTGCCGTATAAATCTGTCGCTGTATGCATAAATCAGCAAAGGTAATAAATGCAGCATCCCGGTCCGCACGATAATCCCTGACAGCCTTATAGAGTCCAATCATTGCCTCCTGCAGCACATCTTCATTATCTGCTCCGAGAAGATACATTGCTTTCGCTCTTCTTTTTGCAAGATCCTTGTATTTATACATCAGAAACTCTACTGCACCGTCATCACCCTCTCTCGAAAGCTCAAGCAGCCGGTTATCCGATAAACCTTCATAATCCCCCATTATCATTACCGCCGTCAATACGGCACTCCCCATTGTTTTATCCTTTAAGACGTCTCTGCCGCACTATCTCATATGACAGCACACCTGCCGCAACAGAAGCATTAAGCGAATCAATATCCCCCTTCATCGGAATCGATACGGTAAAATCGCAATGCTCCCGCACCAGTCTGCTTACTCCGTCTCCTTCATTTCCGATGACAAGACCGATTGCTCCCGTCATGTTGCAATCATACATGCACTCTCCCGACATATCCGCACAAACAAACCAGAGCCCCTGCTTCTTAAGCTCCTCCATTGTTGCGGAAAGGTTTGTAACCTTAGCCACCGGTGTATAGTTAAGAGCTCCGGCAGAGGTTCTTGCCACAACCGCCGTAAGCCCCACAGCTCTTCTTTTCGGAATAATAACCCCGTGCGCACCCGCAAGATTCGCGGTTCTGATTATGGCTCCGAGATTATGCGGATCCTCAATATTATCAAGGAGAATAATAAACGGCGGCTCCCCCTTGGCAGCGGCAGCGTCCAGAATATCACTGACCTCTGCATATTCATAAGCCGCGGTATACGCAATTACACCCTGATGAGTGCCGGTCTTTGACATCTGGTCAAGACGCTCCTTTTTAACAAAAGAGATTATTGTATCGCCCTTCTTTGCTTCGCGTAATATGGACTTTACCGGTCCGTCCTGACATCCGTCCAGAACAAACAGCTTATCAACCGTTTTTCCGGCTCTGAAAGCCTCCAGCACCGCATTTCTTCCTTCTATTGTTAACTCTTCGTATCTCATTTTCCCTCTTTCCGCACCGGCACACCGGTATCAAGCAATCCGCTCCTGTCAAGTCCAAGCCTTACAAGCTCTGTTATCCTCGAGTATCTCTCCGAAAGATAAAGATACCCAAGCAACGCCTCAAAGCCCGTTGCAATACGATAGTCTCCTACCGTGGCACTTTTTGCCGTTGTTGACGAACGGACATTCCGTCCTCTTTTAAATACCGACATTTCCTCCTCGCTCAGCGTATCCTCGATACTGTGAAACATAGCCTTCTGCGCAGAGGCTCTTACAAGCCCCGTTGCAGTCCTGCTTAAATCACTTACATGCATTATTTTTCTGCCGACCAGCAGTGTTCTTATTGTAAGCTCATATATGCAGTCACCGAGATATGCCAGCGTAAGCGAAGGAATCGTCCGTATATCCTGCTTTTCAAGCATAAATGCTTCATTTATCAGTTTAATTATGCTTTCTTCCACTTTACGCCCTCTCTGGTATCCTCAAGAATAATGCCCTTCTCAAGCAGCATATTTCTGATCTCATCCGCCTTTGCATAATTCTTTTCCTTCTTTGCCTCGGCACGCAGCTGTATCTGCTCAAGTACATAGCTTTCAAGCTCGGCATCAACCTCTTCGGCAGCACACTCATCCGCAACCGTTAAATTGAGATCAAGAACCTCATCAAAGCTCTTCAATAACGCAAGCTTCGTAGCGCCGTTCACATTCTCCTTAAGAAGGTCATACACAACGGTCAGACCCATGGAAGTATTAAGATCCTTTTCTATCGCATCAAGGAAACGTCCCCTGTATTCATCAAAAACAGCACTGTCAACCGCACCGTCCTCCTTTATCTCAAGTGTACGCTTCTTAAGCTTCATATAGGTTGTTGCCGCATTGTCAAGTGCGTCAAATGAGAATTCAAGCGGCTTACGGTAATGTGACTGCAGACAGAAGAAGCGGTACACCATAGGATTATAGCCCTTCTCCTTAAGCACTGACACCGTAAGGATATTTCCCTTTGATTTACTCATCTTTCCTTCCCTGTCATTCAGATGATGAACATGGAACCAGTAATTACACCATTTATGACCTATATAGGCCTCACTCTGCGCAATCTCATTGGTATGATGCGGGAATATATTATCTACGCCGCCGCAGTGAATATCCATATACTCGCCAAGATGCTTCATGCTGATGCAGGAGCATTCAATATGCCAGCCGGGATATCCGACACCCCAGGGGCTCTCCCATTTTAACGCCTGATCCTCAAACTTTGATTTGGTAAACCATAAAACAAAATCATTCTTATTCCGCTTATTAGCGTCCTCCTCAACATCGTCACGAACGCCTACCATAAGCTCATCCTCATTCTGATTTCCGAATACGAAATAATTACTCAGCTTCGAGGTATCAAAGTAAATATTCTCACCCGCGCGATATGCATACCCCTTTTCAAGAAGAACCTCAATCATATTTATGAACTCGGGAATGCAATTTGTCGCCGGCTCAACAACATCAGGTCTCTTTATATTAAGACTTTCACAATCCTTGAAAAAAGCATCGGTGTAAAACTGGGCTATTTCCATAACCGTTTTATGCTCACGTTTTGCTCCCTTAAGCATCTTATCCTCACCCGAATCTGCATCACTTGAAAGATGACCCACATCGGTTATGTTCATTACACGCTTTACCTTATAGCCGGCATAACGGAGTGTTTTTTCAAGAACATCCTCCATGATATAGCTTCTCAGATTACCGATATGGGCAAAGTGATAAACGGTCGGACCGCAGGTATACATATTTACCTGCCCGGGAACATTTGTTACAAAATCCTCAACCTTTTTCGTAAGTGTATTATACAGCTTCATTGATATCCTCCATTCTGACATCGCATTTATTTTTCCATCTTTTCAATTTTCTTATTAAGCTCATCAATCTGCTTCCTGAAGAATTCATTTTCCTTCTTAAGCTCAGTTAGATACCCCATAACAGGGTCCGGAAGATGTACCTGATCCATATCCTCTCTGGGCATTTTTACCTTGTCGCGCTTAACAATTCTTCCCGGAACACCGACAACCGTTGAATTCGGCGGAACCTCCTGCAGAATAACCGAGCCGGCTCCTATCATTGAATTCTCACCGACCGTAAACGAGCCCAGCACCTTTGCTCCCGCACCAATCATAACATTATCGCCGATTGTGGGATGTCTTTTTCCGCTTTCCTTTCCCGTTCCGCCGAGAGTTACCCCCTGATAC
>JAZNKQ010000085.1:0-14816 GCA_045578645.1 Lachnospiraceae bacterium | reverse complement strand
TCCTCCTTATGCTGCTTTTCGTTCATCAAAGCCCTTTTTCAGCTTATTAAATGACTTTCTCAAATATTTTACATCCTTATTCATTATCACCTTAAGACCGTCAAGTCCAAGCGTAAATAATCGTATTCTTCCTTTTACCTTAAAATCACCCTCAAAGCATTTCTCAGTGAAGTCAGGTACTATATTCACATTATTCCCGTATTTGCCGTAGAAGACTCCCAAAAGTGCCAGAACATAGCCTGTTCCTGACGGGTCCTCCAGCCCGAACCTCACATATCCCTTCATACGTCTCGGAGCTATGTGCTTGACAACATGTATAAGTCTGTCCTTTATAAATGAAAATGCGGCACGGTTGCGCTCATTGTCAATAAACGCCTTAACATCGGACACCGTCTGTAAAAGCGACCTCAGCTTATTATATATGCTTTTGACCTTTTCTACAATACCATTAACTATATTTTCAAAAATCTGTTTTATACTCTTACGCTGCTTTTTCTCACCCGCGCTCTCTTTCCCGGTCTGCTCTGACTCAACAATATTGTCAGGGCTTTCCGGCACACTCTGCTCAGTGGCTGCCTTATTGCCGTTCCCATTCACAGGGACTTCCGGCACACTCTGCTCAGTGGCTGCCTTCTTTCGCGTCGGAATTCTCTTTACCGGAATTCCGAACACCCTTACCGCAACCCGCAGCTCACCATCATAAACAACACCGACATGTATAATATGCAGCAGCCAGGATACACTTCCCTTAACTGACAGCTCCTCATATTTTTTAGCCGATGCCCTATAGCGTATCGGCACAAAAAGAACCAGCAGTATAAGGGTAAGAATAAGCCCCAGTACCGCAAGAATAATTATGCCGATTATCTTAAGTATCATCAGAATAATACTAAAAATAGTTTCTAACATCAAAACCACCCGTATTTTTAAAAACCTCATCAATCAGCGCGGCTGCAAGCTCCTTAGCCTTATCACGGCTCTCAGCTATTCCGATTATATGTATCCTGTTTGACGAGTTCCTGTAATGGGAAAACATAAGCTCACCCATGTTGTAAATATCAAAAAGATTGTCGGTATTCTGCGCAAAGCAAATACAAAAGGTTCCTATACCCGTAAGTTTCTTCTTTTCCACCCTCAGCTTTATCTTCTCAGTCTTATTACGCAGCTTATCGGTGGTCCTTAAATTCTCGCTCCAGCTAATCATATTGCCCCCGCTTAAAGGCGACCGGCGCCTAAATTGAATCCAGTATAAGCCTTACCGAAACAAGCTTCTCCCCAATATCACGACAGCCGTCAAGCGAATCCCTGACATAGTTCATCACCTCTGTCCGTGATGCAAAAAATACCGGCAGCTCCTTTAATGCAGCAGCCATTCTGGCTCTGTTCATAAGCTTTGTTCCCTCAGCAAAGCATTCACCAAAATGCGCTGCAACCTCTGCGGTAAGCTTCTCTGCCTCCTCTTCACCGAGAATAACCTCCTCAGCCTCCTCCAGATCCACAAAAACAGACGAGGACATCAGCTTTGCAGACATTTCAAGCTGCCTAACCTGCTCGTTCCTCTCTCCGCCTCCGTTAACATAATTCTCAAGCCCTGCCTCAAGTCTGTTAAGCTTCTCAACATAGTTTTCAAGCCTGCCTTCGATTTTCCTGAAGGTCTTAAGCGCCGTCTCACTCATTTCATTCCTGACACCGTCATCAAAGCCCTTCGCAGCCTCAAATATTATGTTGTCACAGCAACGGACCTCCTCGCATCTTGAGCTGTCCGCATTATCATAATTAATAAGAACAACACACAGCAGATTGGTAAGCTCCTGAAGCGAATTCAAAAGCTCTATTGTATTATTCACCCTCTCGGCACCGGCAGTCAGCACTAAAACAGCCTCATCATACTTCGCCTTGTCGGATATGGCGAAATTAAGCCCGGTAAAATACTCCTCGGTTTCGTAAAGCTCTTTCCATATCTTATCATCGTCTACAGAGATAATACCTGCTGCCGATTCAATCATATATATCAGCTTTTTGGCAAGCTCCCTGTCACTTCCGATATATTTTTTAAGGCTTTCACCGATTATATCAAAAAATCTGCTCTTTGTCATCCTTATCGGAAGCTGCGAAACCGCCAGCTTTATATTATCATTAATAACAGGATTATCATTTACGCTGAAAATGCGCTGCAGAATTTCACGTGCTGCCTCATCATTATTTATATCCTCAAGGCTCTCGTAAAAGGCCGGCTCCATTCTGTTTAAAACATATTCATAGAGCCTGAAATGATCGGAAAAAGCCATTACGCTGAGCATTCTCCGTCTTATTTCCTCTCTGAGCTTCAGCGCATCGTTAAGAAGCTCCTTTCTCCTGTCACAATCCTGCTTTTCACACTCACCTGCGGCTGCGATAAGCGTTCCCAGCTCATCACGAAGAAGATTTGATCCGGAAAGCTCACTCATGTCCATACGCACACCGTTTACGGTATCATTTTCCTCATCATTGCTGCTCTTTACCCAGGTTTCGTACAGCGAGTAATAGTTCATTGCAAGCTCGGTACCTGCAAGCAGATAATAATTCGTTGCGAGCTCTCCAAAAAGATTATTATTTTTCATAATATAAAATATCCTCCGTTTCAAGAACTTATTTCGCGAAAGCCGTTTTTCCGTTATCTTCCCTTATCGCAGGAAACGGCAAAAATATTCAATATACATCGAATTCGGAAGTATATTAAGAGCCTCAAGACTTTCAATTCCCGTCATTCCCGAAAACACAGAAACAAAGCCCGCTGCTCCAAAAAGTATTACTATTACCGCACCTGCCAGCTGATATGCTGCCGTTGTCCTGAATAACGCCGCGGCACAGTAAAAAATCAGACTCATAATCATTACAAACAAAAGATTTACAAGAAAAATCCCGGGACTTCCAAAGAAAACGGCGGTCAGCACAATCAGCGGCATCAGATACAGAGTAACCGCAAGACATTCACCCAGAGAGCGAAGCGGTCTGCACCCTCCCGAAAGCATTATTCGCTTCCTTATCCCCTTCTGATGCTCGGCACCTATTCCGTTAAAGCCCGTAAACGCAAGCAGCGACATCAGCATCGCAAGCATTCCGGCAATCATCTGTCTGTATATTATACCATTTGTTATCGTCGTTTCACTATCACCCGTTACGGGCTCACGATAGTCTATTTCGAAGCTGTATTCAAACTGCGGATTTTCCGCAAGGCTCAATGAATACTCCCTGTATTCCTCACCTGACAGCACCGGATTCTCAAGCTCCAGATACATATTGAAGCTTTTTTCAAAGCATATATCATAAAGCATGCTTCCCGCAACAATATCACTGAGTATTACGGGTGTCTTATCCTCTGCCGCGGAATAGACCGTTATAAGCTCTTTAACCCTTCCCGCTTCAATTCTTTCACCGTAGCCCTCATTTATTACAAAAATGCATGTGATATAGCCGTCAAAAAGAAGACCCTCGAGGTATTCAAAATCGCCCTCATAAACATACAAGGCCTCAAGACCGCAGATTTCATTTTTAAGTCTTTGCGCCTTATCCGACCGGTCCTCGCATATAAGCCCGACCGGCACACTGCTGCGCTCCTCCGCATGAAGGTTTAAGCTTCCCAGAAACAATGCCATAATTATCGCGCAGACTATATATGTTACCACTGCCGTTCTGTCAGTAAGCAGCAGCTTTATTCGCAAGCCCAGTCTGTTAATCATAATCCCTCACTTTTAATGCTATACATGCTCAAGCATAAACTGTATAAACCAGTAATTAGGTGTAAACCGTGCAATTGACGTTAATGCCCTCGGCAGGTACATTATCGGAATAATTCCGCCTCCCGCAACGGTTGAAAGCAAAATAAGCATATTGGCCGCGGTTATATACGCACCGGCAGTCTTAAAAAATGAGGCAAGTACAAAAAACAGAATGCACGCAAAGGTCAGCCCCAGTATAATAACAAGAATACACAGTCCCGAAAACTCCATGCTTCCGGCAACCGTCATAATCACATAGCCGGCAACGGCTGCTGCCGAATATACCGCCGAAAACGCAGCAAGCTTCCCGCCCCATATTCTAAAGCGCGGTACCCCCGCAGAAATAAGCCGCTCATATATACGGCTTCTGCGCTCGTTCAGATAATTCAGCCCCGCTAAAAGCCCTGCATACAATATCAGAAGCACTATCGCGGAATATATATAATAATTTGTCAGCGGAATTGAATGGAATCTTTCCGTCTCAATCCGCTTAAACAAATCATCCTTTCCGAGTGCCGTAAAAATTAAATCATAAGAAATTGCCGTGTTAACCTCTGTAATCTTTTCCCTGTCATAGCCCTCATCCGCCATAACATCATAAAGCGCCTGACAATGAACTTCAACGGCGCTGATGTAGCCCGCGTATGCCTCCAGAACATTTTTTAACAGCACACTCTTTGTAAGGTCCTCCGTGCTCACCACAGCTTCTATCGGGACATTATCAATGTTTATAAGGCGCTCGGCAAAATCCTCAGGTATAACAAGATATACATCCAGCTCTCCGGCATCAAACTTACTTTCAAGCTCCGGACGCTTCCCTCTGATAATCGAGATATAAGAGCCAAAGTTTTCATTATCCTCAAAGTACGACAGTAAAAGCCGTGAATACTCCGAATCATCCTCGTCCGCAACACCAAGCCGTATAGCCGGCTTTGTCTCGACCGATGCATACAGGAATACACCTGCCGTAATCAGCAAAAGCAGACAGGCAAGCAGCAACAGCATTTTCCTTTCACGAAGCATCACTCTTATATCCTTAAAAAACATCAGCTATCATTCTTCCTTCTTTACATGTGTATGTGTAAATAAGTGGTCCTGGCAATATTCATAATTTCCTTCACACTTTGAGCAGAAGCGGAATTCGAGACTGTCATCATCAAGCTCAGTTCGTCCGCAGACAGCACATCTGTGTCTTGATACACCTCTTTGCGGAGCCGTCTCCCTGACCTGCTGCCTGTAATTCATTTTTCTCTTAATCTGCGAAGGCGAAAATCTGCTTCGTTTTGTAGAAATATAATATATGATAAAATTGGCCATTGCAACAAGCACTGCCATAAGTGTGCATATTCCTATCAGAGAGGATGCCCTGAATGCGTCAAATATGTCTGCCGCAAGCAGTACGATGTACAAAATGCTTAAAAACTTAGCCTTAACCGGAATCATAAACATAATGTAAAACTGAAGCTCCGGAAACATGGTTGAAAATGCCAGAAACATCGACAAATTCAAATAGTACAGGGATATCGGATAGCTTATTCCGTATCCGAAATAAATATAGGTTCCGATGTAAATAAGCACAACAACAAGAATGTTAAAAAGCACTCCCGTCAGATAAAACATATTGAAACGGAAGGTCCCCCATGCCCGTTCAAGCATATTACCTATCAGATAGTAAACATACATCATCAGCAGCATAAAAAGAATATTATCCTCCATCGGCTGAATGATAAATGTTATCAGTCTCCATACCTGACCCTTCAGCAGCATATTGATGTCAAGCATAAGCCACTCATAGTAAAAGGTCGGATTAATCATATCAACAACAAATCCGGTTGCATATAAAATAACAATGTATTTCATAAGTCCGGGCACTGCAAACCTTCCGAATTTACGCTCCAGCTTCTGCAGTATACCAGCATTATTTTTCAAGCCTTCCTCCATTCCGGGATCTTAATCCGCGATTTCCTTATTCTTTAATGTAATTTTATTTTCATACAATCTGTCGGTGCCCTCCGTATACATAATATACTCTCCCTCACCGCCTGTATTATCGATAATCTCAAAATCCTCCGCGCCAAGCGTACCTTTTCCGCCCGCATCGTTATATCTGCGCATATCATCGGTGCATACCTCTGCCACACCGAGCGGAAGCATATGCCCTTTTCTGATGAAAACCGGCACCTGTGTAAGTCCGACAGATATAAAATGATGTCCCTTTGTCATCGGCGTCAGAGTATACTCGGAAGACGAATCAAAGGTCACAAGCAGCATGTCCTCCGGAAGATACACATATCTTCCCTTTGCATTCTGCTTATATACGGGCGCAATCATAAGCCCCTCTCCGAGAAGAAGCTGGTCCTCAACCATAAGTGCCTCATTATCATCCTCATAATCAAACGAAAGCGGTCTGAAATAAAGCTCATCCCTGTAAGCGGCCTTAAGATATTCACTGTAAAGATACGGTATAAGTCTGTAGCGCAGCGAAATAAGCTCCTTAAAGGCCTCATCCGAATCGAATCTGTAGCACTCCTGTCTGCGCGTTCCGTTTGCGGAATGATTTCTGAAAAGCGGAGTAAAAATCCCCAGCGCAGTCCAGCGCAGCAGAAGATCCTCCGTAGCATTTGCGTTAAAGCCTCCGATGTCCGCACCGGAATAAATAAAGCCGCACATATTAAGACCGGGCAGCATCTGAAGATTCATCAGAATGTGTGACCACCAGGAATGATTATCACCCATCCACATGCCTGCATATCTGTGCATTCCGATATATGAGGAGCGTGAAAACAGCAGGGTTCTCTTATCCGGAACAGCCTCAAGCAGAGCTTCGGCAGCCGCACGTGTCATATTACAGCCGTACAAATTGTGTACACGGTCGTGTCTTACTCTTTTACCGTTGAAATTATGATAAAACTTCTTATATTCACCCTTATCACGCCAGCGGTCTATCGTATCCCGAAGCCTCATGCAGTCCTCGATACCGGGCTTTTCATCCCTCTTCTTAAGCTCGGCAAGCAGCTCGGTTGTTGCACCTATTGACTCATCGGTATAGAACAGCGCAGGCTCATTCATATCATTCCAGAAGCCCTCAATACCAAGGTCCGTAAGTCTTTTATAGTAAGCTCCGAACCACGCTCTTGCGGCAGGATTTAAGAAGTCCGGAAAATGGGTGCGTCCCGGCCATACTCCGGCAGCATAAAGACTGCCGTCGTCACGTGAGCAGAAAAAGCCCTGCGCCTTTCCTTCCTCATAAACATCATATCCCGGCTCAATTTTCACGCCGGCATCAATAATCGGAACAAGTCTTATTCCCTGCTCAAGCATCTCGGTAACAAATTCACGAAAATCAGGAAAGCGCTCGGGATTAATAGTAAAATTCTTATAATCCTGCATATAGTCGATATCAAGATATACGGCATCAAGCGGAATTCCCGCCGCGCGGTATTTATTAACCACCTCACGGATTTCCGCAGCATTCATATAGCTCCAGCGGCACTGCTGGAAGCCAAATGCCCACTTGGGTGCAATATAACTCTTACCTATCATTTTTCTGAACTGCGCGGTAATCTCCGCAAGGGAGTCGCCATTAATGAAATACAGGAACATATCCTTATATTCCGAGGTTATTTTCATTATTTTCCTATGCTCATATCCGATATCAAAAACGACCTCTCCCGGATAATCCACAAAGATTCCGAAGCATTTTTTACCGTCCTTTATCAGAACAAAATTATGTGCCGAATAAAGCGATTCCTTTTCCTCCGTATGATTCGGCTCATCAGTGTTGAAGCTCACATACCTGTGACCGCGTTTATTCATGCCTCTGTTAGTTTCACCGAGACCGTACACAACGGCATCGTCACTCATATTATATACAGCGCAAAAGCCGTCTGAAAAATCAAGAGCAATTCCGCATTCTCCGAAAACCCGCTCCGCCGTTTCTTCAACATCCACACTTACGGCAACTATATCACTAAGCTCTATTACAGCTTCTGTTTCAAAGGGTTCCCCAATCTTAAAACCATAAACCATATAAGCCTCTCATTCTGCCCTAGGGCAATAATCTAGTTAATCTGCGTCAGCCCGTCGGTTCCCGGAGACGCCATCATCGAATAATTCGTATAATATACAACAAATCCCGGCTTGGCACCGTTCGGCTTTTTCACATTACGCTTTTCAAGGTAATCTATCTCCACCTTATCATTGTCTCTTCCCTTTGAGTAATAAGCCGCCAGCGCAGCAGCCTCCTCATAAGTTCTGTCAGTAAGCTCTCTGCCCTCAGTCTTTACGATAACATGAGAACCCGCAATTCCTTTTGCATGAAACCACCAGTCATTTCCCGCCGCAAATTTGAAGGTCAGCTCATCATTCTGATAGTTATTCTTGCCTACATAAATATGGAAGCCGTCCTGCGATACATAATGGAAGGGCCTGCTCGTCACCTTGACCTTTACGCTCTTCGGATTCTTGCCGCGTCCGCCCGTCCTTTCAGACTTTGAATGACGCTTCATGTAGCCGTATTCTATCAGCTCTTCCCTAAGCTCTACCAGGTCTTCTTCCTTAAGCGCAATATCAAGCGCCGTTCTTATCGAATCAAGATGTTCAAGCTCTTCCTTCGTCTCCTCAATAAAGCGCGAAACTGCCTCATAGGTTCTCTTCTGCTTTGAATATCGCTCAAAATATGACTTTGCATTCTCTATTGCTGTTTTCTCCGGATCGAGAGGAATCGTAATGTCCTCACCGGAATAATAATTATTTACGGTAACCGATTTTGCGCCTTCCTGCGCCGAATAACCGTAGGTTGTAAGCAGCTCACCGTAAAGCCTGTATTTTTCTCTCTTTTCGGTATCCTCAAGCTGCTTAAGCTGAAGGCTGTGCTTCTTCAGTGAACGCTCATAGGCATTTCCTACGATTCTGCGTAAATCTGCGGATTTCTGCCGTATTCTCGTAACCTTTTCCTTCATTGAGTAATATCCGGCAAGAACAGAGCTTATACTCTCATACTCTTTGGTGCGAATATCAGGCGCATTTTCATAGCAGGTAAGCCGTACCGAAGAGAACTCGACCGGTTCATTTTCCCTGTAAACAATATTGGGGATATAATTTTTCTCCTTTATATCCTCCATAAAACGCTCAAAGCAGCGGTGCAGATGAATCCCCATATCAGTGCTCAATGCGCTGACAGCTGTTTCGGGATCAATACCGGCGCGACAGCAAAGCTCATTGGCCGCAAGCGGACTAAATCCCGTAAGCGTCATATAAAGAGCCTTCCCGATTGCCAGGGGCTTTTTAAGAACCGTATCACAAAAGGTCCCGCAATCAATTTCAAGCGGATTATATTTTTCCTCCGTACGTGTAATGAAATACTCGCGTCCGGGAAGCACCTCACGTACAGAGCTGACCATTCCCGAAACATGCTTGATACTGTCAATTATACGCATGTCCGAGTCACAAAAAATGATATTACTGTGCTTCCCCATTATTTCGATAATGAGCAGCTTTGTACATAAATCACCGAGCTCATCAAGATGCTCCAGCTTAATATTAACAATACGTTCAAAATCAGGCTGATAAATATCAACTATTCTTGCTCCGCTCAGATGCTTTCTCAAAAGCATACAGAAATTCGGTGCGTTAAGCGGAGCTTCCTTTTTTTCTTCAGTCAGATAAATCAGCGGAAGTCCTGCCCCCGCAGACATAAACAGCTTATACTGGCTATAATTCTTTATTGTTAGAATAAGCTCGTCCTTCTCAGGCTGACTTATTTTCATAATACGTCCGTTAACCAGTTTTTCTCTTAAATCATTAACTATATTCGATATAACTATTCCGTCAAGTGCCATTACTTTCTCCGTTTCTCTAACCTCATGAAAGGCGGATAAACTCAGGCTTCCTCTTTCTGAACACGGTGTAATATTTAAAGCCCGTTTCCTTCAGAAGCTCCTCTGTTTTTATAAAATCATATGCAATATGCTCCGGCTTATGTGCATCCGAACCAATGGTCAGAAGCTCTCCGCCCAGCTCGCGGTATCTTCTGAGCACCTCTGTCTTAGGATGCGGACGCGACAATCCGTATTTAAAGCCCGAGCTGTTACATTCAAGCGCTTTTCCGCTTTCAATAAGCTTTTTTAATATCATATCCAAAATATCCGAATAATCACTGACGCTGTATTCCGGATTCCTGTCAGGAGTATAGCGGACTATGTAGTCAAGATGCGCGCATGTATCATAGCCTTCGTAGTACATGCTGTTTTCGTAAATTGCGGTAAAAAAGTCTCCTATACGCTGCTTCTTTTCTCCGCGCTCCCAATATATAGGATAATAGGGGTCCGTTTTCTCGGCAACATGTGTAGAGCCGATAATAAAATCAAACGGATACTCAGCCGCAAGCCTTATACATTCTTCCCGTATTTCATCCCTTATATCGCGCTCGTTTCGAAGC
This sequence comes from Lachnospiraceae bacterium, assembly GCA_045578645.1. GTDB lineage: Bacteria > Bacillota > Clostridia > Lachnospirales > Lachnospiraceae > RUG11977. Next base: position 4,619 of record JAZNKQ010000085.1, on the reverse strand, counting down.
CCGAACTCAACACCGTACAAAATATCCAGACGTCCTTTGTATTTTCCCTTAAGGGATTCAAGCATTTCTAAATACTCGTCCGGATTAAAAACAAAATCCCAATCTGAACCCTCCGGTGCAGGGTACTGCAAATCCATATGATCGGTTATGCATATTCCCGAAAGCCCGAGCGAAATCGCAGCCTCCGCCATGCTTTCGGGCAGAGACTGTGAATCCGACGAAAAATTCGTATGCATATGGCAATCGTATTTTATCATTATTCTGTTCCCTCTTAATTATTTATGCTGCAATCTTGCATAGGAGAAATTCATCTCACGAAGTTCTCCCACAATCTGCTTAATTGTATCGACAACATAATCTACCTCTTCCTTTGTCGTCGAATAGCTTATCGTCAGTCTCAGCGAGCCGTGTGCCAGCTCATCGGATAATCCGATAGAGGTAAGAACATGCGACGGCTTCGACGATGAAGCATTACATGCCGAACCCGTGGAGCAAGCAATTCCCTTCATATCAAGCATGATAAGAAGCGTTTCGCCTTCAACAAACTGAAAACTGAAATTTGCGTTATTTGAAAGACGGTTTTTCCTTGTACCGTTTAACCTGGTATACGGAATCTCCGAAAGAATTCTGTCTATCATATAATCACGCAGGTGCATTTCGTACTCCCTGCGCTCCGTCATATGCTTTAACGCAAGCTCGGCTGCCTTTCCGAAGCCCACTATCGCAGGCACATTCTCTGTTCCCGCTCTTCTGCCCTGCTCCTGTCCGCCGCCGTGAATAAAGGAGGGAAGAACAACTCCGCTTCCGATATACAACATACCTACTCCCTTTGGACCGTACAGTTTATGCGCACTCGCGCTGAGCAAATCAATATTCATCGCCTTAACATCGATATCCTCATGTCCCAGTGCCTGAACCGCATCACTGTGAAACAAAACACCGTGTTTTCGCGCCATTTTTCCTATTTCAGCGATGGGCTGAATCGTGCCGATTTCGTTATTTGCAAACATTACCGAAATCAGCATTGTATCTGGTCGTATAGCACGTTCAATGCTTCCGACATCAATCCTGCCAAGCTCATCCGGCTGTATATACGTTATTTTAAAGCCTCTTTCCGCAAGATACTCACAGGTATGAAGCACCGCATGATGCTCAAAGCCCGTTGTAATTATATGTCTTCCCCTGCCGCTGTCAGCAAGTCCCTTAAGCACCCAGTTATCAGCCTCACTGCCGCTGCCCGTGAAATATATCTCACCCGGCTCCGCATTAATAAGTCCGGCAAGCTTAGCACGCGCTTCTGCAATCAGCGACTTGTTTCTGGTTCCAAACTCATACACACCCGAAGGATTACCGAAATACTCACTGTAATATGGGAGCATTGCCTCCAAAACCGCTTCATCAGTCTGCGTAGTTGCCGCGTTATCCATATATACAAATCTGTCCATGAACGCTCCCCTTCAATTCTGCTTACCGTTACATTCCATTATATGGCGCTCTCCGTATTCTGGTGACATTTTATCACAAGGCTTTTCTTCATGCAAGCGCATGTCCCTGCATATACTGCTATATGTGATTTTCAGATAAACAGCATATTGCGCAGGATGCTGTAACGGAGGATTAATGAGTAAAAAATCCCTGATTAAAGGAACCGTCGTTTTAACATCTGCAGGTCTTATAACCAGACTTATAGGCTTCTTCTATAAAATATATCTTTCACGCCTCATGGGTGCCGAAGCCCTTGGTCTTTACCAGCTCATCTTTCCGGTATACGGAATCTGCTTCACAGTATATGCCTCCGGTATACAGACTGCCGTTTCAAAGCTCACAGCCGAGCATTCGAATAAGCACGGAAATAAAAATCCCCTTCGCATTCTGTTTCGCGGTCTTATTCTGTCCGTTTCGCTTGCCGTTACGATGGCGGCTCTTATTTACATATTCAGCGAACAGACAGCCACATATTTTCTGCTTGAAGCACGCACTGCCGGAGCCTTAAGAATGCTTTGCCTTACCTTTCCCTTTTGTGCACTGACCTCCTGCATAAACGGATACTATTACGGACTCCGTCAGCCGCATGTGCCGGCTGCAACCCAGATAATTGAGCAGGTAATAAGAATTGCTGCTGTTCTTCTTGCAGTTTCACATACGGACACAGCCAATCTTTCCGACGCCTGTGAGCTTGCTGTTTTCGGTATCGTAGCCGGTGAGGCGGCTTCTGCGCTTTTTAATCTTTTATCTCTTGCCGTAACGGGAAAAGGAACTGCATCCGTTCCCGACAAGGACAAAAATCCCCGCTTTTCCCCCATAATAAAGCTTGCTGTTCCGCTTTCGGCAAACAGACTGCTGATTAATCTTCTTCACAGTCTTGAAGCCGTTCTGCTTCCGGTTCTCCTGCGAAAATCCGGAATGGACGATATCACGGCGCTCGGCATACTCGGTATTCTGAACGGAATGACAATGTCAATACTTATGTTTCCCGGAACCTTCTTCGGTTCACTCTCGGTTCTGCTGCTGCCCGAAATATCAAATGCCGCCGCTGAGGGAAATACAGAAAAAATAAAGGGCACCGTATCTCGGGTTATTGCAATCGCAACACAGCTCGGTCTTCTCTGCACGGCAGTATTTGTTGCTTTCGGAACAGATTTATGCGCACTCCTGTTCGGCGAAATACAGGCCGGTATTTTTCTCCGGTGCCTCGCCTGGCTATGCCCCGCAATCTATATCAACAATACCCTCACAAGTGTACTAAACGGTCTCGGCAGAGCACATATAACCTTTATTAATTCGATAATTAGCTCTGTATTCCGCCTCTTACTTATGTTCACGCTTATACCCGCATACGGTATTTACGGCTACTTTATCGCTTCCCTTGCCGGACAGCTGCTGGCAACCGCACTGGACATTGCTTCGGTCAGGCGCAAAATACGCTTTCAGTTTGACGCAATACAATGTCTGCTTAAGCCCGGAATTGTACTGCTCCTTTCATCAACGGTGTTTTCAAACCTTTATTCCTATCTTGAAAAGGAAACGCATATTCCCAAACTGCCCCTGCTCATAGGAATATGCGCCTGCCTGTGTATGTGCTATATCATTTTTATTTCGAAAAAATCTTAAAGGAATCGCGTCCGCTGCCCTTTACCTCATAAAGTGCCTTATCGGCACATTCGATAAGCCCGTTATAGCTGCTTGCATGCTCCGGACACATTGCAACACCTATGCTTGCCGATTTATTAATTACGATATCACCAAAGCGTGAGGGTCTTCTTAAAACCTCATGCAGCTTCCTTGCCTGAGCAAGCTGATCCTCAAGGCTTCTTACATTCTTAACAAAAACAACAAACTCGTCGCCGCCTATCCTTCCGACAATATCATCCGCACGGAATGCTGCCGTCACCTGCCTTACAACATCCATAATGATATTATCGCCCATTATATGCCCGTAATTATCATTAATATCCTTAAATTTATCAATATCAACCATCAACAGCATTCCGGGCACATTGGGATTCTCACTTATGTATCCGTCAATAAGTGTTTTGGTATACTCCTTATTATATGCGCCCGTCAGCGGGTCACGCATCGCTTTGGTTTCCAGCCTGTTCATTTCACGCTTATGGACGTCGATATTAATAAGCTTACCGATTATTTCCCTGTCCGTTCCCGCAGCATCCCTGACAGTCATCGCAATCAGACGGCACCATATGTAGTTCCCGTTGACATCCTTCATCCTGAACTGCTGGTCAACATTCTCACCCATATTGGTAAGAATTCTGTATGCCTCCGCAAATTTTTCGGTATCATCGCTATGTATAATCCCGTTATTCCAAATCCGGTTTGCGGCAAACTTCTCGATCACGGTCTGCTCATTATAATAATCCTTAAAATTATCGCTCAGCTTCAAAACATCGGATTCAATATCATAATTGAAAATGATATCATTTGAAAGCTCGGTGACAAGGCGGTATCTCTCCTGCTCAATCATCAGTCGCTCATTCAGCATCTTTTCCTGTGATATATCGACGATAACCGAAGAAACCGTGGCAATACGTCCCTTTCTCTGAATACAGCTGCCTGTGATGTGAACCCACTTAAGACCGGTCTTCGTCATAATCTGCATTTCTTCATTCAGCTTTAATCCCGGACCAATCTCAACCGTACGAAGATACTCTCCGTATTTTGATTCGAGCAAATCGTAAAAGCGGTTATCAAACTGCTCCTTAAGCTCCACCTTTGTGTATCCGAGCAGCTCATAAAAGCCCTTGCTTGCATACACAATATGACCGTCGCCTTCGGCAATGAAGTTTACAATTCCCGCACCTATAGAATCGGTAATCCTTTGTACCTCATGGGCAATTACAGCCGATTTCTCCTGTGTTCTCCACATATAGAGTACAAATCCCGCCAAAAGAAGCACCGCCAGTACACTAACGGAGATGGTAATCACCATCGGCCTCGGTAAAGCAGACAGAGACTGCTCAAGAAATTCAATACCGCTCATAATATAGCCACGCCCTTTCCACAGCCTGCGAACCCTTAGCCGCAGGCACAAACTTATTCCCGATATTAAACAAAAAACGGCGGCAAAAAGCCGCCCAAACGCATCTGGCAGGATTCGAACCTGC
>JAZNKQ010000084.1:0-19096 GCA_045578645.1 Lachnospiraceae bacterium | reverse complement strand
TCTGAGTTATGAAATTTTAAAGAAATTTCAAGGTTGTTTCATTATTCAATTATCAAGGTTCTGTGCCTCTCGCGAAGGTGTTTCTCGCGGTCAGCAAAAACGATTATAGCACCCGACATAACCAATGTCAACACCTTTTTTTATCTTTTTTTCAACATTTTTTTCGGTCTCAATATATAGTTATGCAAACAATTCGGGCACACAAGATAGTGCATTTATTATAAGATTATGATCATATACATAGCTCAAAATAACGCTGTCGTTCACCTGTAACAAAACATAATTTCCAAATTCCGTTGCACTGATGGCAGCAAGAATTATTCCTAACAGAGATATCACAATATATCCTTCTGCAAGTCCTGCAACAAGACCCAAAAGACCGTTAATCTGTTTCAGCACCGGAAGCTTGCTGACAAGATTCAGAAGATGGCTGATTATTTTCAGAAGTATATATACTATTATAAAGGTTACGAGAAACGCTACCGCACCGATTATGAATCCGGTTACGGCTTCGCATACCCGGTTTTCAAAATCCTCAGCCTTTGCGGATACGCCCTCATACAACGCACTGCCGCTTTCCTTTATGCTTGTTTTCATAAATCCGGGAATATCGAGAGAATCAATATACTCTTCCCCTGCGCCGCTGTCTGACAGTTCTAAATTTATTGCCTCATCTACTTTATTATAGAAAAAGTCATGCGTCTTTTCATTTTCCTTCATATATGTACTGACATACGGACTGATAAGCACCGTAAGTACAATGGTTATCAATAATGAGCAAATCGAAAACACAGTCATAATAAGACCGCGTTTTAAACCTACCAGTCCAAATATCAGAAGAATTGCCATAACAACTATAAGAACTATATTCACTACCTTTTACAGACCTTTACTCCTCCCGGTCTGCTTCCTCCTTTTCTGTTACCAACCTTATGCTGTCTATTCTGTTTTCACAGATTGCCGTATATTTATCCTCACTGTTTGTCGGATACATTAAGCGGATACTGTCTTTCATCTGAGTCCTGAATTTTTCTTCACCGTCGGTACGATATATTATACAGGCAGAATTATTATATACAATTAATTCTTCATCGCCCACATACAGTCCGCTGTAATCCATACCCGTTATTATCTCGGAAACCGAATTCCCGTTACTGTCATAAAGTCTCAGTGCGGTTCCTCCGCTGCTCTGTCTTTCTGACAGACATATGTATTTGTTTCCGCTCGAAATTCCTGCCAGATTGTTTTCAAAGGTAATCGTCTTCAGCTCCTCGGGTATCTCGGGCATTTTGTATATGGTACAGCCGTTCTCATAGAACACGCACACTCTGTCATCATTCATAAAACGAATATCGGGAACCAGCCTGTTTCCATAGGAAAAGCTGCCTACTATCTTATCGGCATAGTTCTGACCTACAGCACCGAAATTGTAGAACGTTATCCAGCTTTCCTGCTCATCTCCCAGTCTTACATACGAGGTAACGAATTTCCTTCCGTCAGGCGAAAGCTCTATTGCAATCGGGAAACCATCTTTTACTACACGTGTCTCCAGTTCAATCAGTATCTCCCCACCGAGATTATATATGTATATATGGTCTTCCTCTCCGGCATCTGTCCATACAGCGGTAATACCCTGCGACGCCACACTTACCGAAACAATATCATCGGGAGTTGAAATACTGTAGTTTGCTCCGCTTCCGTCTGTTATGCAGAGCGTACGGCCTCCGCGGTCAGCGAATGCTGCATAATCACCGCAAACATCCGCAACAGGCTCCTTCATATTATAGCTTACATTCCACTTTATTCCTCCGTCGTCTCCTGTTGCTTCTGCTCCGTCAGAGGTATATCGTATATAGCCCTCCGCGTATCTTATATATTTTGCTCCGCCGGAGACCTCCCTTGTCGCGGTAACCTCATAGTCTGTATAGGTTGTTCTCCTCTTCACATAGGTATGTACTATTATCGCAATAACAGCAACCGCAAATAAGACCATTATTATTATGGCCGCGGGACTGCGCCTGCTTTTCTTTTGTTCATTCTCGTATTCATCCGTCCGCGTATATCCGCGGCTATATTTTCTTTCCAATCTGATTCTCCATTCGCAAAGGTTATATCATAATACACAAATTTGATTATATACCATTATCCCTGTTTTCGCATCATTTTTTTAATTGCCCCGCCGGTCTTACTTCTCCGGGAGCAAAAGCTCCTGACCAATTCTGATGACATCCTCGCTTTGAAGGTTGTTAAATTCCTTTATTCTGTCTACATATGACGCGTTTCCGTAATACATTCTGGATATTGCCGCAAGAGTATCTCCCTTTGCAACAATATGGGTTTTCCAAACGCTTACTACTTCTGTAGTCTGCTCGTCCGCCATATCCTCTTCGTTGCTTCTGCCGGCGTCGTAAGCGCCTCCGGCAGCTTCTTCACTATTTCTGCCGTTGTCGTAAGAGTCCTCAGCAGCTTCTCCTGCTTCACTGTCATTCTCCTCAGTTTTATCGGTTTCAATTATTTCCGGCTCCGACAGCTCTTCTTCGATTACTATTCCTTCCTCTTTTTCGTTGTTTTCCTGTACCGCACCGCTATTTACGGTTACGCTCTCATTCTCCGTATGTGCCCCTGCAAGCTCTTCAAATACATTCTTTATATCAACCCCGACATCGTTCTCCGCGAGCTGCTCATTTTCACTATTCACACCGGGCCTTCGAAGCATCACTGTCATCACTGCAAATACCACAAGTACAAGAAAGAAGGCTGCAGAGTAAGCAAGGCGTCTGACTCCGCGGTACTTATCCTCCTTTATCTCCCGTCCCTCCGCATAAACACTCTCTGCCTCCGGTCTGCTCACAGCGGTTTTCTCATGCCCTTCACGCACCTGCACATCTGCAACAGCATCCTTCTCTTTATCACATTCAAGCATATAGCTCTGCATCTCACTGTTTTTGTCATAATAAACATAGTATCCCCCGCAGTTTTCAAGTCCGTTTTTATCCGCAAGATAAAACGCGTCCCGTTTTTCCATCCAGTTACGCATATAGAGCAGCTTCATGCCTACACCAAAGTTAGCTACATGTGCCCTTCGAAGCACCGGTCCGTCTTCGTCAATCCCCACGTCTCCCGTTATGACCCATCCGACAGTTTCTTTATTTGGGAAGTATGTACTTATTTTCTCATATATCGTTTTCCACAGCTCCTCCGTTATCCGCCAGTTTTCCTCCTGCTTTACCGCAGCAGCCTCAATTGCCCCTGTTATAAAAAGCATTGTTTTTTCCGCATTTCTGGTTTCTCCGACAAGTATAAAGACCTTTGTATGTCCAAAGGAGGTTTCCTCTCGTTCTTCAATAAAGCTTTTTACATATTCCTCAATATATATTACAGGATTTCCGCGGGGACTTCCGCACTGCTGTATATTTTTCGGCAGCTTTCCATACATTATTATCTGCTCTTCCATAAACGGCACCTTCCTTCCTCCGGTATTCGGTAAGGGCTATTATACTATCGGGAGCATGCATATATTGTCGAATCGGTGTCCGCAAAATAAATTTGATATGAATATTATTCCGGAATCAGGCAAGAATCAGTAATAAATACCGAACGGATGGGGTGATAAGATTAAAACATGTAAACAGACACGAAACAGATTTTACTTTCCTGCATCGGATAGCGATTCTCTTTCCTTATTTATTCAGACCCTACACACTTTATTGCTAAAGCACTCATATCAGCAGCGTCCTCTCGTTTTTCTCTGTATAGGAACGGACCGTGCAACCGGCGACTGCCTCGGCCCGATTCTCGGACATCGTCTGCATACGGATTTTTCCTCACAATTTCATGTCTATGGGACTCTCGAAGAGCCTGTACATGCCAGAAATCTTGACAGCACTATAGCCGAGATTAATTCGTCTTATGATAATCCGTTGATAGTTGCCGTCGATGCTGCCCTCGGAAAATCCGCGCATGTGGGCTTTGTTACTCTTGGGGAGGGGCCGCTAAAGCCCGGCGCAGGCGTCGAAAAAGAGCTCCCCAGCGTAGGAGAGCTCTCTATTACAGGTATTGTTAATATGTCCGGCATTCTTGACCAGATGCTTCTTCAAACAACCCGACTGAATATTGTAGTCCGCCTTGCGGATTATATCTTTGAAGGAATAAACCGCATATTTGTATGATTACTGGTTTTTTTCTTCAGCAAGCAGCTTCTTGTAGCATATAAGTGCATCTGCTATGGTAAGTGCATCACCTGAATTGATGATATCAATTAAGCTGTCAATCATGGAAATCGAAAGCATCTCTTTTCCGACATAGGCTTCGTACTTTCGTGATATTTCCAGCGTAAACGCATTTACCTTAGCATCGGCAGATTTCTGTTCCTCATATGCCTTATCATAGTCCGCTCTGTATCTGTTCAAATCACCTTCATAGCGGGCCTTTATCTCTGATACTATATCCGGCTTTATCTGTGATTCAAATGAGGTAAGCGCATTCTTTTTCTCAGCAATAATGTGATCTATCTGTTTGTCAAGCTCCGCCATTTCCTCATCGTACTTATCAAGGCCGTATTTGCTTTCATCCTTGTCCTTCTTGATGTTTTTCGCAAGGCTTCTGATACGCTTTTTAACTCTGGAGATTTTCCCTCTCAGTGCACGCGCCTCATGAAGCGGCTCGATATGCTTTGTCCGTACCTTTTTGAATATTAGCATGAACAGCCCCATTCCGATTGAAAGCACCGCAAGATACAAAAGAATTATCATCCATATCTTCTGTAGCTCTGCCGGAAGTAAAAGATATATTCCAAACGGAAGCGCCAGCATAATAATTATCGAAAACAAGATTGTAATGAAGTCGCCGAATTCTCCCGGCATATACATGGAGAAGAAATACTTTGTATTAAATATGCGGGGAATCTGATTCTTTGTAAACAATGCCTTTATATCCTGATTAAGACTTCTTATTTCCTCACGCATATCTGCGGTTTCAACATCTATTCGCTCAGATACCTTCGTATCCTTAAGCTTGTCCCTTTTTGCCTTTACCTTTTTTACGCGGGCTCTTGTTTTTTCAATTTGCCCGTCAAAGGATTCCTCAACCTCTTCAATTCTCTTGCTTACTGTTGCCGCAATCTCACTGTCACGTGCCTTCTCACGTGCAGCAATAAGCTTCTCAAGCTTTTCCTGTTCATTAACCATGTCAAGAGACTTTTCTTTATATCCGTCAAGCTCAAGCAGGTTCTCTTTTATTTCATGCAGGATTTCAATCCCGCCGCTCAATACATTTACATCACCCATATTTGTCCCCATTTCTGAGCGTAGCGTAGGAAACCGGTAATGCTACAGCTCAACTCTGCCATCCAGTGCCCGAAGCAATGTTATCTCATCAATGTATTCCAAATCTCCTCCGACGGGAATACCGCTGGCTATCCGGCTTACCTTTATTCCTGCCGGCTTTACCAGCTTACTAATATACATTGCCGTTGCTTCACCCTCAAGACTGGAGTTTGTCGCGATGATAACCTCATCAACCTCTCCCTGAAGACGAAGCATAAGTTCCTTCAGCTTTATGTCTCCCGGACCGATACCGAGCATGGGAGATATCGCACCGTGAAGCACGTGATAGACTCCCGTATATTTACCTGTCTTTTCATAAGCAGCAAGATCTCTCGAGTTCTCAACCACCATTATTGTTTTTTTATTCCGGCTTTCGCTTGAACAAATCGGACAAACCTCTCTGTCCGTCAAAGTCAGGCACTCTCTGCAGTATTTTATATTCTGCTTGGCATCAAGAATTGCTTCCGTAAGACCGCTGACCTGCTCTTTTTGCATATTCAGAATATGAAATGCAAGTCTTTGCGCGGTTTTTGTTCCGATTCCAGGAAGCCTGCCCAGTTCTTCTATCAGTCTGCTGATTTTTTCACTGTAATATTCCATAGTTTTAGAACGGGAATCCACCTAATCCGCCAAGTCCACCGGCAAGTGAATTCATTACCTCATTCTGCTCCTCTTCCATCTTTCTTAATGCTTCATTGGCTGCTGCAATAATTAAATCCTGGAGCATCTCGATATCGTCAGGATCAACAACCTCAGGTGAAAGGGTTATGGCTGTAAGCTCTTTTTTTCCGGATACCTTAACAGTAACCGCTCCGCCGCCTGCAGATGCCTCCCATTCCTTATCCTCTATTTCCTTCTGCTTTTCTTCCATCTGACGCTGCATTCTCTGCGCCTGCTTCATAAGATTGTTCATGTTCCCGGGCATTCCGCCTCCGGGAAATCCGCCTCTTTTTGCCATAATAGTCCTCCGTTTTGAATTTTTACTTTATTCTGTAATAATCTTACCTTTTATCCTGATGCTTTGAATCAGTCAACATATTCTATCTGCATTTTAACCAGCTTTGATATGTCGGTATAGTCCTTAATGCTTTCTCTTTCTTCATCTACCATTTTGAGCTCTATATCAACAGACTTACCGATAACATCGGCTATAACCGATTTCAGCTGTGCAAGCCGGCTCTCCTGTGCAATTGTATCCCGGTCAACCGGATTGTCAAAGACCAGCATAAGCTTATTGTCTTTATTTGCTGACGGAACAACATTTGACAGTATTGCCTTACACATCGGCGGCATCTTTGATATAATCAGCTTCCACTGTCCGCCGACGGCTTTAAGATCCTCACTTAATGCCTTGGGGAAGTCCTGAGTCTGTTTCCTCGTGACAGCTTCTTCACTCTTTTTTCCGGTTTCTTTTCCTATTGTAATATTACCGCTGGCGAGCTGCTCCTCCAGATTCTTAATTCTGTTCACGAGTGCGGAATAGTCCGTTTCCATTTCCGGTTTGCAAAGCTTAATAAAGAAGATTTCAACAAGCAGCCGCTTTTGTGCCGCATAGCGAATCTGCCCGGAAAGCTCTGACAACAGTCTGATATATCTGATGAGGATTTCCTCGTCGGTTATGGCAGCTTCATGCAGAAGAAGCTCCATTCTGTCAGCCGAAAACTCAAGTACCTCTGCCGGATTTTCCGTTGTCTTGGCAATGAGAAGGTTTCGCAGATACCACGCAAAGTCATTAACGAACTGCGTAAGCTCACGTCCGTACTGTATTATGTCGTCCAGCACTTCCATACATTCATCCACTGACCCTTTACGTATATAGCGCAGAAGCTGCGCAAAGGTTTCGACGTCAACAGTTCCGAGAACCTCCAGCACCTTTTCATAGGTAAGTGTCTCTCCCATGTAAAAGGCTATACACTGGTCAAGCAGACTCTGTGCATCTCGCATCGACCCGTCTGCTGCCTTTGCCACATACCGCAGTGCCTTTTCATCAGCCTCGATACCCTCTGCTTTCATATTTCCCGCAAGACATTCCGCAATCCGGTCAACCGTGATACGCTTAAAGTCATATCTCTGGCACCTGGAAAGAATGGTTATGGGAATTTTGTGAACCTCTGTTGTGGCAAGTATGAATATAACATATGACGGTGGCTCCTCAAGTGTCTTCAGAAGTGCGTTAAACGCACTTGTCGAAAGCATATGAACCTCATCAATAATATATACTTTATATCTTCCTTCGGTCGGAGAATACCGTACCTCATCAACTATGTCACGTATATTATCAACACTGTTGTTGGATGCCGCGTCGATTTCCATTACATTCATGGAAACCTGCGCTTCTATAGCCTTGCATACCGAACACTCTCCGCAGGGATTGCCATCCACAGGATTCTCGCAGTTTACTGCCTTTGCAAAGAGCTTTGCAACAGAGGTTTTTCCTGTTCCTCTTGTTCCGCAAAATAAATAGGCATGACCAATTCTTCCTGTACGGAGCTGATTCCTCAGACTGGTAACAATATGCTCCTGCCCTCTGACCTCGTCAAAGCTTGCAGGACGGTATTTTCTATATAATGCTAAATATGACATCGTTTCTCCAAGGCCTTTACGTTTTTGTGATGTTCTCTGATTATTATAGGTGAATAACACACGGATTGCAAGCAGCAATGAAAATTAAACCATTGCTTGCTTAAGTGTCCTCCGACAGCTATAATCGATGTATGGCATCAGCCAAAGAAAATACGCATCAGACTTCCCGGAATGGAGCTTATTATGTTTAGAGTATGGTTTAAGCAAGTAAAGGACAATCGCATGGTACGTGATATGGTTATAGAACGCCCCGAAGACGATATGTCCCGTACGAAGAAAATCTTCACCTCACTTAATGAGGTCTGTGAGAAAATGGATCTTGCCGTTCCGATTTGGCTTGACTCCACAATCAACGATTTTAAGAAGCATTCTAAAGCGCGTTTTTATCAGGACAGCTTTACGGAAATGATTAATTTTGATTATCTTGAAATACATGTAATCGAAGAATAAACTTTTCAGGGTTTTGTGCAAAAGCACACTATTTCAAACCCGGAACGGAGACAAAATGACCTTCTGTCACTTCACTGAAAAAATTGCTGCTGTCGCTCTCAGAGCCGCACTGCTTCTGTGTATTTTTGTTCTTATTATAATGCTCTGCGGATGCAGCCGCGCTAACGACTCTCCGACAAACACCGACGCGGACACACTCCCGTCAGATAATATACCGGCAGAATCCGAAAAGCCCGCTTTGACCGAAGCACCCGCTGTTACCGAGACTCCTTTTATAACCGAAATACCTGCCGCAACTGAGGCTCCTGCTGTAACTGAAATACCTGCCGCAACCGAAGCACCTTCTGTAACTGAGCCTCCTGCCGCAACCGAAGCACCCGCAGAAAACATTATCGCTTCATCATTCTATGCAGTGCCTGTTGAAGATGAAGTTTTCATCCGTATGTACAGATGCTCTTACCCCGAAGGCTGCACTGTTGAATTGTCAGAGCTTAGATATGTACATGTTCTGCATTATGATTTCTCCGGCAATATATGCGAAGGCGAGCTTATAGTAAATGCCGCCATCGCAGAGGATATCCGGGATATTTTTCTTGAGCTTTTTTATGCTGAATATCCGATAGAAAAGGTTCGCCTTATTGATGAATATGATGCCGATGACGAGGCTTCAATGCTTGATAACAATACCTCTGCCTTTAATTATCGGACTATAGCCGGCACCAACGTCTTATCGCTTCATGCAAGAGGTCTCGCAATCGATATAAATCCTTTCTATAATCCTTATGTAGTTTCACGCTCAGACGGAACCACAATTGTTCAGCCCGCGGGCTCGGAAGCCTATACCGACCGCACCAGAACGGAGCCTTATATAATAAAAAAGGCTGATATATGCTATAACGCATTTATCAGCCGCGGTTTTACATGGGGTGGTGACTGGAATACCAAAAAGGATTACCAGCATTTTGAAAAAGATATAGACTAAATACCATTATTTGTCAAAGCGGAACATCTGGTCAAATGCTCTCAAAAGCTTAAAATCTCCTTTATAGGTAAGCTGGCTTGACATGAATGCTCCCTGGAAAGTAATCCGACCGTTAACAAGCCGGTTTACTACATCCCGCGTGGTTTTCGCCAACACATCCGGAGCTTCCGCTTCACCGTAGCAGCAGGTCAGCTTCCCGCCTTCAATCTCAAGCAGCAAAGTTCTTCCGCTGTCGGTCATCTGTATCATGTATATTGCTTTAAATTCATCGTCCATCGGGTTGAAACAGTCTTTAAAGCTCTTAACAAATTCCTGCTTACCCTCTTCCTTTCCCTGATCAAGGATATTCTTGTACATCTGAGAAAGCTGTTCCAAATCCTCCTTCTGCTTTTTCACAAAGTTATCATTGGATACATATACCGAAAGCTGCTCGCTCTCCTGCGGCGTAAGTTCTATGCGGTTTGCTCTTGTAAGCGGCAGAATACCTGATTTTGTACTGGTCGGATAAACAACCGGCTTTTGGCGAATAACCCTGTACATTTCCTCAGCTTTTTTCTCAATAAGATTTGCATAGCCGGGATTGGTTTCAAAATCAACATGATTTTCAACATATGCGCAAATACCCGGATATACAACTCCGCCGAGTATTTCCCATGCTCTGATAAGATTCTGCTCCGCTTCTCTCTCTCCGACGGTTCCCGATATTGCAATCGGAAACATATATATCTGCTTTAATCTGTCTTTATCTGCATAAAGCCAGCAGGAATCGAGAAATGTCTGCATAAAGCCTCCGATTCCGAACCACTCTACACTGACAGCAAGAATTACCGCATCTGCATCCTTCAATGTATTGGGCAGCATTGCAATGCTGTTTTTCTGCTCATAAAGATTGTACCTTGTAACATCAACACGAATTTCCTGTAATACCTCTGTAATCTTATTAAGGACATAAAGTGTCGGATCTTCTATCAATCCGCGTCCGCCATAATAGATATTAATCTTCATAATATGCTTTATCCTCCCCAATAATCCGTACGTGCAGGTTTGCTCCTTGTATACAGCAGGAGTCCGCTTATAAAACCGAAAATAAGTCCGCCGATATGCGCCGCATTATCAATTCCGCCGCTTGTTACTCCCGCATATACACTGAAAACAATATACATCATAAGCTGACCGGTACTGATGCCTGCTATCTGACCTCTGTTTTTCACTGCTATAAAAAGCATTGCACCTATAATTCCGAAAACAGCTCCCGAGGCTCCGACGCTGAACACAAACAATGACTCCGCTCCAAATCCTCCGAATGCACCATTGTAGCACATTCTATTATAGCTTATTGATACAAGCCCCGCAATCAGGGCACTGCAGAAATAGTTAATAACAAACTTCGCTTTTCCCAAAAGACTTTCAAGTGCACTTCCCAGAAATACAAGCACCAGCATATTATTTATGAGATGCGACATGCTTCCGTGTAAGAATGCATAGGTTATCAATCTGTAATACTCTCCGTCTTCAAATACCGCAAGCCAGGAAAGTGCTCCGTACATAGTAAAAACATCTGTCCCCTGAGTCTCTTCTACAATTATGCCAATTAGAAAAACAGCCACATTAATAGTAACCAGTATCAGCGCACACGGACTTACATACCGTCTGATTGTTCTGATGAAATTCTTCACAACTCCTCCTAAAGGACTGTCATATAGTCCAGACATCTTCCCTTGTTGTCGACACGGATATCGCTCCGGCATTAAGCGCGGCAAGCACATCCTCCTTATCGGAAATCAATCCTCCCGCAATCACGGGAATTGACATCATTGAGCATATACGTTTTATGACCTTCGGCATTGCTCCGGGCAATATTTCTATTAAGTCCGTAGCCTTTGCCTCTGCCTGCTTCGGTATATTTTCAACAGCCATGGAATCCAGAACAAAGCATCTCTGAACCGTATACAGTCCCAATGCCTTTGCATGCTTTATAAGCGAGGGCTTCGTGGTAATAATTCCGTCTGCCCTTGTTTTTTCACGAATATAGTCAACGGCGACCTCTCTTGAGCTTAAACCGGTTATAAGATCAAGATGAACCATGGCAATCTTATTATGCGCTTTCAGTTTGTCTACAATTCCGGCTATACTGCATATATCTCCGTACAATATGAAAACCACCTGAATATCGGTATCAAGGCATTTGTTCAATCCCTCTTCATCCTTTATGGCGGCGATTACCGGACAATCCTCAATTATGCTTAGCAATGTTTCTCCCATATACGTCTCCCATGAAAGCTTCCTAACCCAAGATTATACACTACCGGATATTGTTAAGCAAGTTCTTTAGCCCCTAATTCATATAATACAGACTTCTGCCGAATCTGATCTCATCTCCCCTGCGAATCGTATGCGGCACCTGCGGAGCCAGCTTCTCTCCATTAATATATGTGCCGTTTGTTGAATTCAGGTCACACACCGAATATCCGGCCGATCCGCGTTCAATTTTTGCGTGAATTCTGCTTATCCCGGCATGCCTCAGAACATAATCGACCTGTGAATCTGATTTCCCGATAACAAACGGTGTATACGGAATCTCTATTGCAGGATACTCATCTGAAACCAGCATACATCCGGGAGTACTGTATGCTCCGGAATACAAAAGCACAGTCTCTTCCCCGTCATAATCCGCTGCATTGTCGGGTCTGTCGTTTTTCTGCCCGTTGCTTCCGGCCTCTTTCCGTTTTTTTAGAAAGCTTTTTACACCTGTCGCACACGCCGCAGCCGTAATTGCGATTACAATAAACAGCTTTGTCAAATCCGCTTTGCCCGTCACCGGATTCTGTATAAAATCAGACTTCATGAGGAATATCACGACAATAACAAGACTCACAACCGCTACTGCAGGAAGGCTCTTTCTTAAAAAGGTAAAATCAAATTTTCGCGCAGATGTTCCCAACCCCTTGTCATGAACAATACCCTTGGCATGAGCAGGACTCCGGTCTTGAGCAGGATTCCGGTCTTGAACAGCGCGCTCCCCAAAAGCATCCGGCTTCTCCTTCGGAAATGAGCTTGCCCGTCTGCCCTGTTTTGCATTAAGAAGCTTCAGCAACATTTCAAGCGAACAGCTTTCTTCCTTAATCCGCATATTAAACGCATATGCCATCAAAACAGCCTCTTCGTCATTGCTGTCTACCCTGTTAATTATGTACGTGGCAAGCTCCCTCAGCTGTGTCCGAAGATCGGTCTCGTATCCCGCATAATAAACAAGATACGCTTTCAGCTCAGCATCAAGAAAAACGGTTTCCGGCGTTATTATATAGTCATTCTCCGCAAGCAAAAACTCATGTCCCCGAAAAACAGTCTGAAGTATCCCCTTAAGAATTGCAACCAAAGTATTAAGCCGTATACTTTCCCTCTCACAAAAATTTCCCAAGGTCTCAAGTTCTTCAATATTATACTCATATCGTTTTTCATTATTCGTTTGAAGAATGTTTAGTTTCGGAATTCCCGCTATGCTGTTATGTATCAGCATCTGCTCGCGGAAATTTATATTTTTTTCATCAGCACTGTCACTCTCAATAAAGAGACACTGTTTTCCCAAATTTCTCTCCTGCCGTATCTGTACCATTACGCCTCCTTTTTCTCTATTCCCGATCCGACAGCAAGCCGAAAACCAATTGCCACTTCCTCATAAAGCCCGTGCGGTCATAGACGGTTGCTGTCCATTCACCGCTTATACTTCCGAACCGCTCTGCCAAAACAGACATTAAACCACCCTTAACCGGCCGCATTTGAATTTTTGCTGTCAGCAAAAGTGTATTCCCGTCAGCAACAAGCTCTGCCGAATACAAATCCCCCATCATATACCCATTAAGCTTTTCCGATAAATTCACACCGGCACAAATTTCCTTTTCATCACAATAGCCCGCCTCTGCAATATACCTTCCTGTTTCCGAAAGCACAAGTTCTGCATCCGCCCCCAGCTTTATCTGATTATAGAGATAGAAGCAAATCCATATTACCGCCAGAAGTCCGAATACTATAATAGGAAAAATGTATGCCGCTTCAACCGTAATGTACCCCCTGTTATCTCTTTCAAGACATTTCCCGAGCTTCATTACCGTAATTATCCTCCCCCTGCATTCATTGTTGTTCCGGTCAAAGCTATCAGACAATATGCTGCAAGTACAAAAGGTACAAACGGCAGACTGCTTTTTCTTCCAACCTTGCGGAATACCATTAGTATTACCGCACACAGTGCCGTCATAAGCAGCGAAAATCCAAAAATGCCAAGCTGTGTATATATTCCGACCGTCAATCCTATATTGCAAAATATAAGCGCATCTCCGCTTCCAAACCTCCCGCGCGTCAGGCGCGATATTAATAACAGCAAAAGCCCAAATACCAATCCGGCTGCACGCTCCCACCACATAAGCTCCGTCTCCGCAGCAAAGGACAGCAGCGCAATAGCAAAACCTACCGTAACCGTAATCCTTCCGATTTGCCGATACCGTATATCCAATATGCTTACCCCAAGTAAATATAGTACAAAAAATGCTCTTACTGCCATAATCCCTCCTTAGCCATATACGGCTGCTATTCTGAGCCCGAGCACCTTTTGCAGGCACGCCGGTTCTTTGCCTCAGATAACGGTATTGTCTTTACCGTACGTTTTAATGCACTGCATTTCATATTGTAGTGATAGCGATTACCGTCACCGGTAATATATACCGTATCTGGCTTATTTCCCGATACACAAAGCTCACACGGATAGTACTTTCCCCCACCGTCATTCCGCATTGCCGAAACCGCATCAGACAGCACACCCTTTGTAGACACGATAAGACTTGAACAGGTTCTGCTCCAATGAAACACACTCCCTGTTTCTGTTATATATACATACTCTTCCGAGGCGTCCTCGTCTGCCTCAACCCATTCATAAAGCGGTTCAACCTGATGTCCCGTAAAATACCTGTAGGTAAGACTCTGCTCGACAGGGATATTCTCAATCCCCGGAATACCTACCGGCAGTCGCAGAAGATATCGGCAATTAATCTTTATACAGTCATTATCATCAAGCAAAATCGAATCCGCAAAATCAAATCCGTATATTCCGTTTTGTACACAGCGGATTGTACCCGCTTCCGTCGGCATTTCCCTAAGCACAAGCGCTTCAATTATTCCGCTGTCCATTGTCCGGACAAGAATATTCTCCATTTCATTTTCGATAATTTCTGTTCCTATAAAATCCGTGAGCCCATCCCTTTTCTCCGCGGCAAGCTTAACTATATCGCCATAGCAGCTGAGTGCTCGCGCCGCATAAAGCATTGAGCGCTGAACATTATACTGTACATTTAAGTAAATAATCAGACAGCACAACGTCATCGTTGCATAGAAAAATATCGGAAAAGCCAATGCAGCCTCTACTGTCAAAGAACATTTGTATTTCGTCCTCATCCGGTATCTGTCTTTCTCCCTTCTCTATAGAATGCGGTATCTGCACTTGAGTGATTTTTCAGCAGCGGTCCCATTCTTTTCCGGAGAGATAAGTTATCGTATGACCAACACACCAAGAGCAGATACCGCATTCTACAAAACCAATCACCGTTTCTGAGCAGCTTGCCGTACTATCGTTAATACGCACAGGAATCCGATATTGTCACCAAATAGCCGTCTATATCAAAATAGTCCTTAAGCAATAGCAGCGGATATGAAAGAAAGCCTGACGGATACGAATAATCTGCCGAAACCTCAAAGCTGCAGATGCAGTTATACAAAAGCAGATTGTCATCATAATTGTCCCTGAGGTTTTCCTGAATCAGATCAAGTGCATATCCGCGCTGCTCTCTCTCATTCTGTATCAGAAAAAACATAAGAAGATAATCGCAATAGTCCGGTGAGTACTCTGCCTCATAAAACTTTTCAACCTTCTTTTGAACAAAATCTCCCGAAAACAGCAGAAGCTCCTCGAATTCAATACAAAAGCATTTACGGTTTGTTACTGCCGGAACCTTTTTTCCGGCTGCAATTGCAGCAGTTTCAACGATTGCCTGCTCAAATGCCCAGATAAACAATATCAGATATTTTACGGCACTTATGAGAAACGGCATGCCCGTAAAGCCCATAACGGACGATGCGAAAGCTCCTGCCTTTGCAGTCATATCCCTGTCAGAAAACGTATAGACAGCCGTCATAACAAGTCTGAGCAGCATTATCTTCACCAACACTGAAGATAAATTTACTCTGTCTTCACTGTTCCCGCATAATATGTATTCCTGCTCATACTTTAATACAGTCGGAATTCCGTCATTCTGCTTACGGTAATTCTTAAAATTCTCCTGTATATATAATGCCATCAGCAGCTTATCCTTAATCTCTCCAAAATCATAATCTTCTGATGATATATCACTCAGCGAAGATTCTTTATCTGCCTCTCCTAAAAGCTCATCGCCATTGTCTCTGTCCAGCTTACCGGCAAGCCGGTCCGCAGCATCACTTTCATCATCTGACATCAGCTCCATCCACATGCTCGGAAGCAGCATTGAATCCAGCTTACTTTCCGACAAAGCATCCGTATCCGGTACTAAAAGCCCGAGATATCCGTCGGATAAAATTCTCTTAAAGCCCTTCGATACCTCATCTTCAAGCGAGCTCATTTTAAACTCGCCGTAATCAAAAACCAGCCCGTCATAGCAGAACTTCTCAAGCTCTCCGACTTTATCCGAAACTATACCAAGCCATGCTTCCGTTGCTTCAACGCTGTCAACCGGCATTGTTGTCAGCTCCTTTATATTGATTCGCGTCATAAGCGCGGCATTCTGCCTGATAACCTCAGCCATGGCAGCAAAATCATACCGTCCCGATACTCCACTGTCTAATCCCACATAGCTTTTCATAAGTTCAACCGATTCATTGAGACTTTGAACTATATCATCACTCAGAATCGCTCCGGCTGTTCCGATCAGACTCTCATATCCCTCAACTAAAGGTCTCAGCGTATTCTGCAGCGTAATTATGCTGTCCAACTTCTTTGCTGCTGCGGCGAGTCGTTCTACCGTAGTCTCACAAAGCTCCCTAAGCTCAAGAGAGCATTTCATGCACTCTGCCCGAAAAGCCTCAGCCTCCATAAGCGCTCTTCCGTAAAGCATCATTATCGTAGCAAGAACCTTTCCTGTTCCCTCGGCAGCCTTTGAATTTGCATTTGCAAGACTCGAATTCAGCATCTGAATCTGTCTGTTTAAGTCCTCCATCAATTCTCTTTTCTGCACATATCCTTTTCCTGCTGCCAGCATACGGTTAATGTACGTTACCGGATTTTTATATCCGGGCTTCATAAGCTCATAAATCTCCGGATGATTAATCCCTGTTGTTGACGGGCTGACCGGTAGTATAAAAAACTCCTTAACAAAATTTTCTGCCCTGCCGATACCGCTTTCTCCGCTCATCAGACCACTGCATTCTACTCCGTCGATTATACACATAAGCTCAAGGGTATATGTATCTATCTCCGCCAGCTTTCCTTCAAGCTCCAGCTTCTTTTCCATGAAGCCTGCTGCCTTATCGGTTCCCTTAAAAATCTCCAGATTGTCAAGCAGCCTTTCTACAATTGTCTCCAGACTTCCGTATGGCTGGTACTCACTAACCTGCTCTGCAAAGCACCTTGCATCATCCTCAAGCAAACCGACCATCTTATCAACTCTGCAATCGACAACCTCATAGTCCCAAACATTTTCCCCGAAATATTTACTTATTCCGGCCTTAAGCTTCTCACTCCCTCCCGTTCGGCTTCCAAATCCGGTATCTAATGCAAAAATATGGTATTTGTCAAACAAGGGTCTGTAATACTCCGCAAGAGCAGATTCTGCCGCAGCACTGAGCAGCATTCCGGCATATGCACGTGCGGCTGCGCTTCTGGCTCCCTCATACATAATCAAAATGAGCGACATAATAAGCGTCAGGCACAGCGCCAAAAAGACGCATATCGAGCCATTCGGGGCTTCTTTCAAGCTTCCTTTGCCCATCAGCTTGTGATTATCTTATCAGTATTATCGGTAATGGCATCAAAGGCACTTTCGATAATAGCTGTAATCTGTGACTTGAATAAAATAACAAGTGCGATTAATACCACTAATATCAATATGATTTCAACCACTCCGATTCCGCGATTATCCCGAATAAAGCTCTTAACAAAGCTTCCAAACTTTCTATTTTTAATTCCTTACACCTCCGTTTCTGTTTCTGACCGTTGCCCAATACTCTAAGCTCTCAGCGGCTTACCCAAACGAGCTGAAGGCAGGTACAACAATAATGGCAATTACCAGACAAAGCATTCCGAGCATCGGTGCAAGCAGCTTTGTTCCTGTTTCTTCACCCTTTCTTTTCACAAGCTCCTTTCTGCCCTCAAAGGCCTCATCTGCTTCCTGCTCCAAAAGCTCTATCAGACGTCTGCTGCCGCGGCGAAGATTACGTGCCAGAATAGTTCCGAAATGACGATACGCATCTATTCCGCACCGCTGTCCGAAGTGCTCGTACACCCTTGCTTCAGGCATCCCCAGCTTCATTTCCGTACAAGTCGTCAGCATCTCTTCATACGCATATCTTAAATCCGACTGCTTATGCCGCCCCCGATAATCCGCGCATATTTTTTCCCATGCCCCTCTGCAGGTCATTCCGGCAGTCATAAGCAGGGTAAATTTGCTTATTATGTCCGGATAATCTCTAAGCATCTGCTCAGAACGTTTTTTCATCTGCTTATTCTGCTCGCTTCTCATACACGGAATAATCGCGGCAACCGCCACAGCTCCGAGTATTAATATAAGCAATACCGTATTGTCTTCCGGCTCGCTCCAGTTAAGGCTGTAGCCCTCCATACTGTCCGGCAGGGTATATTCAGCACCGCCATTAGTTATCGAATCACTTTCCTCAAGCTTTTCTGCAACTGCCTGCAAAAATTCTGTCCTCACGTCACGTGCCGGAGGAATAATCCTAATGGGAATCCTATGCTCCGCCCGCTCATCAAAATAGCTTAAGGACGCACACAGACTTATCTCTACCGGCTCGGACAAATCGCTGTTTCTTATGCTTCCGTCGGAAAACATATATTTATAGTCAATGTCCTTCCACTCTACGC
This sequence comes from Lachnospiraceae bacterium, assembly GCA_045578645.1. Lineage (GTDB taxonomy): Bacteria > Bacillota > Clostridia > Lachnospirales > Lachnospiraceae > RUG11977. The sequence goes on along the minus strand of JAZNKQ010000084.1, from coordinate 642 downwards.
GAATTGATGTTCCCGGAATGCCTTCAATCAGATTAAGGCTACTGTCTATCATGTCCGCAGAGGCATTCTCTCCGAGAACAGCCGAATCGATGTATGAAAAAGCCTCACCCCACATACGTTCAAGCCTTTCCTGTCCGATGTACTGCTCACTGACGTTTACCGTAACCTCTTCCCTTTCCTGCAAAGCATCGCTTTCAAGAATAAGACTGTATTTTGTATCCCCTTCTCCGAATCCGCTTCTGCTTAAGTATCTGCCATCCTTCAGACTTACTTCCCGCATTGTGCCGTACAGGACTGCAACAAGCGCTGTTGATACTCCTGCCAGAAAAATGTACCCCAGTACCTTACAAATCTGTCCTTTGTATATCTCCTCTTCATTCTCCCTGATATGCAGCGAGCACAAGGTTTCACGTCTGCCGAGAACCCCGATAATCCCAAGCCGTGAAAGCAGCTTATACAATCCCGCTGCTAACGGATTTACCATACGCAGCAGGATATTTTTTATGCGTTCCTTATTTTTCATACTAATCCCCATTTCTGAGCGACTTATCGCGAGGAATATAGCAATGGCTATTTGTTTTCGCTCAGGAACAAATAGCCGTGTGAAAAATCATAGTATATGATTTTTCACACTAATCCCCA
>JAZNKQ010000083.1:0-77045 GCA_045578645.1 Lachnospiraceae bacterium | reverse complement strand
AACGCAGGAAATGTAGCTGCGCAGGATGTACTGGCATATCATTACGCCGGAAAGGAAGGCATGAGTATGACCTCAGGCTCTGACATCCACAGATCCTCAAGTGCTGCCTTCGGCTGCTTCGGAATGGTTTTTAATAAACCGCTGAAAACAATTTATGATTATGTACATGCTGTTAAGAACCGGGAGGGCTACAGGCTTATTACTTCGCCTGAACGCATGAGGTGGAGCAAAGACTGTTATAATAAGCTTCCGATAAATTTGTTTGATGAGGCAGGCAGAAGCAGGCCGGTAACCTTCGACCGGCTGATGCAGAAGACTGCAGACGAAAAAGAGTAATTGGGTTAATAACTTAATTAGTGAAAGTCCTCATAAAAGAGATGGCATAAGTATTGCTGTCTCTTTTACACTTTAGGAACCCTAAAGGGAATATACTATTTTGGTAGCAGAGGTTTTTGAAAATACAAGTTGCTTTTGGTGATTTTTGTAATTATAATTGTAATCGTGGAGTGTTAATTGCGTACATCGGGTAATTTCCGACGGAGGATAATGAAATGGGGGGAAAAAAGAAAAGGCTTAATACAATATACATATCAGACCGGCTGAAGGAGTGTTTCGGATCTGTTTCCCAAAGCGCGATGACTTCTGTTGTTGCGCCTATGGGTTATGGTAAGACTACTGCGGTTAACTGGTATCTTGAGGAATGTGAGAAAAGGGAAGAGGTTTCGGTTGTCAGGATAAGTGTTTACTCCGATAACCTGATGATTTTCTGGAAAAGTGTCACAGAAGCATTTAGTTATTCGGGTTTTGACTTTTTGAAGGACTATCCCTGTCCGGAGGATGCGGCGGGCAGCAGTATGCTCACTGATGATATTTGTCGTGAGCTTAAGGGGTCGAAGCCCTGTTATATTTTTATTGATGATTTTCACCTGCTGTCTGACGGGCGAATAAGGGAGTTTTTGTTTACGCTTGCATACAGGCTTCCGAATAATGTACACCTGATTGTTGCCAGCAGGGATCGTTTTTTACCGGATGCGCAAATTGTCAGAATGGGAAGAAGGCTCAGCCATATCGGTCTCGACCAGCTCAGGCTGAATCATGCAGAGCTAGCCTTGTATGTGCACAAATGCGGAGTACTGCTGACAGATGCCCAGCTGGATGGTCTTATGTATTCCAGTGAGGGCTGGTTCTCAGCGATATATCTGAATCTGAGGACTTTTTCTGAGGAGGGCAGACTGCCGGACTATTCTTCAGACATATATGCTATGTTTACTGCGGCAATTATGGATCCGTTGTCTCAAAAGCAGAAGGAGTTTCTTGCGGTTATGGGGCTTGCCGATGAATTCACGGTGCCGATGGCGCGCTATGTTACAGGAAGCACGATTCCTGAAAGTTTACTGATTGAAATGACGGAGCAGAATGCGTTTGTTAAACGTCTTCCTGACGGTGTGCATTTTCGTTTTCACCATATGATGAAAGAATGTGCGGAGCGCGTTTTTAATGAGCTTGAGGAGGAAAAACAGTATAAATACTGCAATCGTTTCGGAAGCTGGTATGAGTCCGGCGGCCAGTATATACATGCGATGTCTTCATATCTGCGTAACAGTAATTACGACGGACTGCTGCAGGTTATAAAGAAGGATGCGGGGATTCTGCTCTCGGGATTAGAGCCGTCAGAGGTGCTGGAGGCGCTTGAGAGATGTCCGAGGCCGGTATTAAAGCGATATCCGCTGTCAATTCTTGTGTTAATGCGTTGTATGTTTAATTGGCGGATGATTCCAAAGATGCTTGAGCTTAAGACTCTCTTCATGGCATCAATAGAGGAGCATCCGGACATGTCAGAGACTGAGCGGGGAAATCTTCTGGGCGAATGCGACCTTATTATGAGCTTTCTTATGTATAATGATATAAGCGCAATGAGCCGGTTGCACAGGAGCGCAAGTGATCAGATGTCAAGACCGGCGATAAGTATCAGAAACAACGGGGGCTGGACCTTTGGTTCCCCGTCTGTTTTGATGATGTTCCACCGACAGGCCAGTTCGCTTGACGAAGAACTGAGGGAAATGGACGAGTGCATGCCTTATTATTACAGGATTACCGAAGGGCATGGCAGAGGTGCAGAGAAAATAATGCGTGCAGAGGCGCTTTATATGCGCGCAGGCTTTGTCGATGCAATGATTATGCTTGAAAATGCATATGAGCAGATCAGGAATAACGGGCAGGAGAATATGGCGTTGTGCTGTGATTTTCTTGCGCTGAGATTGTCGTTTTGCAAGGAAGGAGAGTTCCGGTATAATGCTGAAGAGAGGTATAGGGGGCTCCTAAAGCATCATAATTCGGCATTGATTAATATTTATAATGCAAGCACAGCATACTATTATGCGTTGTGCGGCGATATAAAACGGATTCCTGAGGTTTTTTCCGGACATATGCTCTCGAAGGTTAATATTCTGGCGCCCGGTAAGCCAATGATAGAAATGATTGAGAATCAGGTCTATCTGGCACAGGGGGCCTATGCAAAGGTGATAGGTCGTTGTGAAGGTCTGCTTGCAATGTGTGAAGCAATGAAATACGGATTGGTTGCGCTCCACGTTCGTATACAGACAGCAGCGGCATATGAGCGGCTCGGTAAGCATAAGGAAGCGGCAGAGCAGCTGGAGCTTGCAGTTGAGGCTGCAATTCCGGATGAGCTTGTTATGCCCTTTGTTGAGAATTATGGTTACATAAATAAGCAGATTGAGGAGCTTGCCCGGAGGGGGGGCTGCTTTGTGCAGAAGATTATACAGCTCGGCAGAGAGATCCGGGGAAGGATGCCTGCGGAGGGAGGCATTCGTCCGGCTGTGTTTGACGGACTGACAGATAGGGAATTTGAAATGGTCAAGCTGTTGGCAGAGCGTCTCAGTAATCGTGAAATAGCAGAGAAGCTATATCTTTCCGTAGGTAGCGTGAAGCAGTATGTGACGCAGATTTATTCAAAGCTTCAGATTGACGGAGAGCCTCGCAAAAAGAGAAAAAAATTGGCAGAGCTGCTAGACAATAATAAATAGTTAACCATTGGTTAATAGAGTCGGCATAAAAGAAACCGTATAATATTGTAGTACGGTTTCTTTTGACGTTGCTTATATTATATTGATAATTTGCAGTGTCGGGGTTCCGGATATTAACAGAATGGAGATAGATATGAGAAAGATAGTATTGATTAGTTTAGTGGTGTGCATGGCATTTTTGATTGTTGGTTGCGGGTCGGGAAATGAAGCTGCTGAGACAGACGGTAATAAAGTAACCGAAGTGCCGACGACAACGCCCGAGCCGACGGCAACACCTGAGCCGACAGCAACACCTGAGCCGACAGCAACGCCTGAACCGACAGCAACGCCCGAGCCGACAGCAACACCCGAGCCGACGGCAACACCCGAACCGGAGTCAGAGGATGACGAATTTGAGATTGATTCAAATGATAGTGCATTGTGGATCGAGCCGCTTCTCGGAAGCTGGGTGGAGATTGAAGAGGATGAGCCTGTTGCTGCTTTCCTGGTATACGGTGACGGCACGTTTGGTTACATAAGACCGGACGGCGAGGCTTTTATAGGGTTCATTTATCCTGTGTACAGCGATGAAGCGAAAGTTGTAGGCTTTGAACTTTGTGATGAAGAGGGTGGGGTATGGCTGAGCTCTTCGACTGAAGTGATCTATAAAATGGGTGAATTTTATTGCGATGGAGAGGATGTAAGAGAGTTCCGGCGTACCGAAGCGATACTTGATTATCCTGAATGGTATATGACTTCAATCGGAGTCGATGTCGTTGACTATTTAGGGTTCTGGATGTGCAACAGGGCGACGATAGACGTTCAGCCGGTTGACGGCGGCTATACGGTAACAGTTCAATGGGCAAACAGTGCGAGCGAATACTATGCGTGGATTTATGATTGCGTATATGATGAAATAAGTGCGACGCTTGTATGCAGGGACAGTGGTGTTAAGGCGCACATTGTGTGTGATGAAGCCGGAGAGGTGACCAGCGATATAGTATATGAAGACGGAACTGCGGTTTTCATAATGCGGGAAGGCGTTTTGAAATGGATGGATTATTATGAAGACATGGGGACCGGGATGGTTTTCGAGCCGGCTAATTTTTAGAGTATAAATAAAGAAGGTTATTAATGTAATAATATGATGATACAGCAGATGTTTAAAGTAAATTGCGTACTGATGTAAGGGGAAGAAAAGGGTGCCGCATAAAGCGACCACCCATACAGAAGTATTTAATAAGTAACCGAAAGGTTGTGCAGGAAAACCCTACGCAACCTTTCTTTTTTGTCGTAAATCATACTGTCAGTGTATCATAAGGGCTTATTTCTTTTTGAACAAACTACCGAAAATACTCTTTTTTTCCGGGGCCGGCTGCTCGGAAGAGGCATTGCCTTCCTGCTCTTCCTTCCACTGCAGATATTCGGCATCGAGGTCAAAATCCTCCGCCTGAAAGGCCGTTCCGTAAGGTATATTCTCGGCATCCTCGTCGAGGACGGATGCTGTTTCGTCTGATGAATTATCGGAAGCAGCTGCAGCAGCCTTTTTGCCCTTGCGGTTACGCTTTGATGATATCGTAATGCCGCTGTTTTCTCCGGGCTTATTCACCTTGATAACATAGCTTGCTTTTTGCTGTGTTTCCTCCTCCTGCTCCTCTTCTGTGGGGGTAAGGTGGAGGGAATTACGCTTCTTTTCGCGACTTAAGCGCTGTTCCTTAAGCAGATTGACAAAATGCTCACTTTCATGGAATTCGGTCATCTGCTCCTGAACCTCTTCCTTGTTGGCAAGCAGCATTTCCTTACGCTTGTCCATCTCCGAAAGCATCTCGATATATTCGTGACGAATACTCTGACTTGTACGGTCAATAAGTGCGCATAGCTCGTCAAGCATAGTATCGGTATAAAGCAGCGAAGCTGCATGTACTTCATCAGAGTCGCGTTTGGCATCTGCAACAATGGCAGCGGCCTGACGGTCCATGTCAAGACGCGCTCGCTCGCGGCTGCGGGTGGTGGCCTCGTAGCGGTCGAGCACTTCGTAGATTGCTTCGTTCAGCTCTTCAAGCAGCTCAAACATTTCCTGCTTTGAAACGATTACCTGATCGGGTGAGTCGTTGTAGGAGCTGCTTTTTGCAAACATTACATGTATACTCTTTAATATTTCTTCTACCTTGTCCGGCATATTAATCCTCTCTTTAAAGGTTTTTATGATATGATTATAATAAATCGTGAAGTTGAAGTCAATGAACTTTGTAATTGTGTCTTGCAATATCTTCCTTTTTTTGTTATACTGCTAATGTTGGGATGTCTATATATATGAGGTGGTTTATGTGGGGATTAGAGGGCTGTAATCAGGAAACACCGGCCTTCAACAGACATATTGGAAAGTCTGTCATTGACAGACTGAATATGGGGAGGCTGTTCGTATTTAATCTGTTCGCCGGCGCAGTTGTTATTTTAATGACTGCCTGTTTTAGTGCCCTGAACATATACATTCTTGATGAGAGCATTCAGGCTCGTTCGTTTATTCTTTTTGCTGTCTGTCTTTTACTTTCTGCCTTTACGGTGTTCATTACTGCGAGAAATCAGCAGGAGTTCCTTTTTAGTAAGGTTTGCATAGGATATATAGCCATGTTTTCGCTTGTTATGCTTTTCTTTGCATTTTGCAGCGTAAGCACGGCAGCGTCTATTTTATTCTACTGGATGCTGATGTCTGTTATAGGACTTCTTCCGATTCTTCCGATAAAAACATTTTCTGTTATCTGGCTTTGTGAAGCCGCAGTGGCGATTATTCTTGCCATTAACAGAAGGCTCTCTCCCGAAGGTATTATTTCTCTGATGGCAATCGGAGTCATGAGCTTTGTTTTATCGTATATCACCTATTCCCATAATGTCAGAAAACTGAATTACCGCGTATCGCTTAACAATGCGCTGTCGCAGGCGGAAACCGACCCTATGACCAAGCTTCTTAACAGAAGAGGTCTTGACCGCAGAATCGAGAATATCTGGCCGCATTGTGTAAGACAGCATGTTACGGTTGCGGTGCTTATGATTGATATAGACAATTTTAAAAAGTACAATGATACCTTCGGTCATGCTGAGGGTGATGAATGTATAAAGAGTGTCAGCGCGGCGATTCTTAAGGCGGTAAAGCGCAGAACCGATTATGCCGCGAGAGTCGGCGGAGAGGAGTTTCTGGTATTTCTTACCTCGATTGACGCAAAGTCTGCCGTAAAATGGGCGCTTGATTTGAAGAAGGACATAGACGATTTAAAAATTCCGCATTCATCATCGAATTTCAATCCCTATGTTTCGGTGAGCATGGGTCTTTCGTGTTCAATGGTTCAGGCGGACTTAACCTTTGAAAAGCTGAGGGATGATGCCGATAAATCTCTTTACGATGCGAAGGAAAACGGAAGAGCATGTCTGTACTACAATCATAAGGCCTTTGGTAAGGCTTCCGTATTTAGGGCGCCGAAGGCAGGAAATGAATAATTAGTTTTTACGGGACATAGTTCTTATAAAGCGTAAAAGAAAAGGGTGCAGTTAAATCTGCACCCTTAATTATTTTGTATTGATTAGTTTAAAGCTGAAACAACCTTCTTCAGAGCCTCAAGAGCGTCTGCAGGAAGCTTATCATAGCCTTCCTTGAAGGTTTCTCTGCTCTCAACGAAAGCGATACGATCGTTCATTCTTGCCTTAAGCTGAGCGATGTATTCTGCATCGTTAAGATCGGGAACAAAGCCTTCCCACTCGAAGATTTCGATATCCTCGAAAGGACCCCACTGCTTAAACTCTGCCTTGCCTTCAACAATTGCCTCGATAACGCCGAGAGTATCCTTAGGCTGAACCTTCTTGCCCATGAATTCGCCGGTGTTGATGATATAGCAATCAACGTTTCTGTTAGCAACGAGAGCCTTGAACTTCTCATAGTCATTAACCAGAGGATAGGTTCTGAAAGGATTTGCGTAAGGCTCAACTACTAATGCGTTAGGATCAACGCCTTCTGCAAGTCTCTCTGCGGTTGAACGCTTTGTAGCAAGTGTAGCGCCCATAACAGAAGCAAGAGAAGCACCCTTTAACTTAACAACGGGCGGAATTGTAGGATCCTTCATAATCCAGAAGATTGAGTTAACGGGCTCAGCAATCTTGTCAACACGGTTAGGTGACCAGAGCTTTGACTTGATAGCACGACCGTTACCGTTACGGATATCCTCTGTTACAAGAACAACCTTGCCGTCCTCATCGATGGTAGCAGAGCAGTTCTGAGCTGTAAGAAGGTACTTGTTGTCGTCACAGTAAGTCGGGTAGTCAGCTGTCTTATCGAAATAAGTAGGCTCAAGAGCGATTGAAGAACCGGTCTCTGAATTGATGATGAAAGCGTCATCATGAAGAACGGTAACATCGTACTTTCCGCCGTGCTTAGCGTGTGTAATTGTTGATTTTCCTGATCCTGAAAGACCGAAAACAGAAGCAACATATGACTTTCCTTCGCCAAGGTTGTAACGCTTCTGTCCGCCGTGGCATGAAGCATAACCGTTACGGTTAGCAATAGCCCAAGCGATTGTAAGAGTACCCTTCTTGTGCTCTCCGAAGTATCTCATACCGAGGATAGCTGCGCAGTTTGTCTCTGTGCTGAAGTAGCAGAGGCACTTAGGATCATACTTGGGATTAGTTGTTCCTACCCACTGAGGATCTGAGAAGATGTAGATATCAGGCTCATTACCAACAGGTGCTGAGTTCTTGTACATCTTTACATATTCATCGCTCATGTACTGGAAGTTGAGCATCCATGAGTACATAAGGTTCTCTTCGCCTTCGGGAATAAGAAGGTGAGCCTTAACCATGAAATCCGGGTCAAGTCCGATGAATACCTCTGCATGATACATTGTCTTCCAACGTGTATCATAGATAGCATCCATAACCATCTTGTCAAGTTCTGTGCAATCTACGTTAGGCTCGCCTGCAATTCTTCTTGCAGCAGCGTAACGACCTGTGATAGAACCGTCATTGAAAAGAAGAACCTTTGCGTCCTTCTCAAGACCGAATTCCTCTCCGCGGTAAACGGGCATATCGGTAACGATTGTGCCGGGCGAATTCTTTGCTAATTCATATGCTTCCTTAAGGGTGTTAACCTTAACTACATTATTGCCGTAGAAAGCGCCTTCGATAATTGCGCGGGTCTTTGAGAAACCAACTTTACCTTTGCCGATTTCATCTTTCTTAAAATAAGCTCTTGTAGACATAAAAAACCTCCTGTAAAAATATTCTATGTTTCCCGAACAGCATGTTCATCAGATGTCCGACGATACATAGTAATGCAGAATAAGTATAATTCTTGCGAAAATAAAAGTCAAGAACAAAAGATTGATGAAGTCTTAGCGCGGGCTATTTTTTGATGCGACATATATTAATAGAAGAAAGAGCATTTTTCAGGGTGTCGAACCGGGCAGGACCAAGATTGAGTATAACGGTATGATAAGTCAGGAGATTGAAGGCATGGCCCCAGTTTTTTTCGGCAATGGTACGAAGCTCATTCCACTCGATACAGCCGATGGCATAGGGAAGATAAATACCGGGGTCCGCCAGTACGGTGCAGTATATTTCGTTTGCGATGTCAGACGGGACATTATAGCCTGCCCAGAAGGAGGCATTATCCGAAATGCTCCAGCCGTCGTAGTTAACGCCGATGTCACTGAGGGCATAGAGACAGAGAAGTGCGGCATCCGCGGCGGCGTAATACTCGGCACAGGCCTCGCTTTCGTATAGGAATCTGTATGACATCATCTCTGCGGAGACTGCCCAGCCCTCTTCGTAGCCCAGCGGACAATATATCGTCCTTACGGGAGAAATATCGCGCGAATAATTATATACGGTCATGTACATGTGACCCGGGAAGCCTTCGTGGGCGAGAGTCGGGAGGAGCTCGTGAGTATCGGAGGCCGAATACTGCTCACCTATATATATTGAGTTGTGTGAATAGTCATCAAGCGGAGGAATTATGTAAAGGGCGGAGCCTATATAGGCGCTTAGTGCCTCGGGAAGAATATTGATATTGTATGTAAGCCTGCCGCAATCGGGATACAGTCCGGTCGAAGAAGCTTTCAGAAAATCAAGAATTTCTGCGGGGCCGGCTCCGGTTACGGCAGCGTTTATTCCTTCATTGGAGGGTGCGGTATAGCTTCCTATTGAGGAGATGCAGGAAAAAAGAAAATCCGTCAGGGCGAGCTTCATTTCGGGAATTGTTTTTGAAGAGCCTGTAGCGAGCTGCACAAGTGCTTCATAATATGAGGGGAAGTCTGAGCTGTCTGCTTTTGCGGGCAGCTCGGAAGAAAACAATTCCTCGAGTCCGGCAGCAAGCTTTTTATATGCGGGAATTACATATTCATCTATGCACTGGCGACATTCCGATGTGAGAAGGGCCGCTTTGTCTTTTTCGAGGGCTATGCCGGATAATGCGCTGCTGAAATGATTTAACAGGGAAAGATACTGTCGGCTGCTTATAAAGTCTCTGCACTGTCCGATTACGGTTTCGGCAAGGTGTTCCGGCATATAGTAGCCGTCCCTAAGCCTTTTTTCTTCATATATAAGAAGCTTGTCAAAGTATCCGGGGATTTCCTTCAGCAGCAAAAGATATTCCGAAGCGTCCGCGGCATCACTTATACGGTATTCCGCCAGAAGAAGGGGAAGATATAAATGAGCACCGCGCCCCATCGAAAGCGGTTCCGTATACTGAAAATGTCCGGCAAGCTTGTGAGACAGTTCAAAATCAGCCTTAAGCATTTCATAAGTGACCTTATGTTCATAATTAAGGCTGCTGTAGTCAAAAAGCGAAAGCAGCGAAAGAAGCTCGAGACAGCTTCCGGCGGATTGCTTTTCCTCTTCATAATCGGGATTGCCGAGAGAGGGGATAAAATCTGTAATTCCTCTGTTTTCCGGTTTTTGAAGATATGCGTTTAGTGTAAGGGAATCCGATGTTGCGGCAGCAAGAAAAAGCTCTTCGCAAAAGGCCTCAAAGGCAGCATCCGCACCGGCGGCTTCTATGTATTTTTGGTAGTATTCATAATCGGACCGGCGGGATTCCTCGGGTTTGCTGCTGCAGCCGAGAACGAGTCCGACTACTGCAAGGGCAAGCGCGGCAAGATAGAAAAATAGGGAATGGTTTTTAAGAGAGGACAATGATGTAATCACCCGGAGAGACTGTATATATTAAGTTTTTATGCCAATCATCCGAAATAATTCATGAATGTTATGAAAATCGGAGGGAGTGAAGGCATGAATATATACGATACATATTTTAATACAGAACCGGTAACCGGGAGCTCGTATATACATACCGCAGAGGGAAATGCCGATGCTCTGCAGGGGCTTGTTAAGGGTCAGATTATTGAGGGCGTTGTAACGGAAGTTAAGGATAATGTTAAGATAGATTTTAGCGGCAGGGAGCTTGGATTTTCAAAAGAATCGGTAAAGGATGCCGTTGCGGGAGAGGTAAGACGCTTTGAGGTTCTTGAAGCTTCCGGTGACAGCATAATTCTTAAGGACCTCGGAAGTCCGGCTGCGGTTCAGCCAAAGGGAATAAGCTTCACGACCGTGGATACGGGACTTACTGCGCTTGTTGAGGGCTTTAAGGATACTATGGACATGGATGAGAAGTCGGAAGAGGAGATTAACAACATGACTGCCGACGACTATGTCAGTCTGAAGCGGGAAGGCTTTTCAATTGAGGATTTTAAGGCGGAGCGGCTGGCAAGAGCGCTTGCAAGAATAAAGGAAAACCGCGAGCTTGTTGAGGTTCGGATAGATGCACAGACAGAGGCGATGAAGCAGAAGCGTGAGGCGGTTGAGAATACGGCTGCAAATAATCTTGCGGACGGCAGCGGCAGAAGGAGAATGATTATAGAAAAGCTGCAGAACGCAGATATACCGGTTACCAGAGAGAATGTTGATGCGATTGAAGGTGCCGCTGTTATGGCACGAGAGGCGGCAGTGATGTCGGATAATTCCTTTGCGTATCTGATAAAGAATAATATGGCACCGAGTGCCGGAAATATATACCGGGCGGCTCATTGCGGAGAGCTAAAAGCCGTAAGGTTGTCACAGGATGCGTGGAGTCAGCTGGAGAAGAGCGTAGCTGTGATTGTAGGGTCTGCAGCGGAGACCGTAAAGGCTTCGGGCATCAGTTTACCTGAGGAAAGCGATGCAAGGTGGCTTCTTGAGCATGAAATACCGGTTACACAGGAAAATCTTATATATAAAAAGCAGCTTGAGAATCTGAAGGCTGCAGCCGTAGCGGCGGAGGACGCAGGGCAGGGAAATGAAAAGGTTGTTGAGGCCGCAGTGAGAGCATTGAAGGGCGGAATGAAGGCCGATGAGGCGCTGCTTATTGATGAGGCGTCGGAGGAGCTGCAGCGTGCAGAGATTTATACAAGAGCTGCAATAAAAAAGGCTTTTGCCATCAGCGATGATGCGATAAAGCTTGAGATACGAAAAAACGGTGCAAAGGCACTCAGTATCGACAGTCTGAGTGCGGCGCAGGAGCTAATTGACAGTGAACATGCTTCTTCGCAGCGCGAGCTGCTTCAGGGCGGAATGAGCATTGAAGAAATAAGTGCAAAGCTGAAGCTCGAGGAAATAAGACTTAAGCTGACGGTTGAGGCCGGGCGTAAGCTTTATGTAAAGGGAATAAATGTTGCGTCCGAGGAAATAACACAGGTTGTCGATTCGCTGCGCGAGCTTGAAAGGGAATACTTCCGCCGTATGGCAGAGGAAACGGCGGCAGCTGCCGGAGAAGAAGAGCTTTCACTGGCAGCGCAGGTTAATGACGGCATTGAAGCTCTTGGCAAAGCGCCTGTGGCACTCATTGGTATGACATACCGCAGCAGTGCTGTTACTCTGGACAGCATGATTGAGCTCGGTAACGAGCTGAGGGTAACTGCGTTACGGGCAGGTGAAGCCTATGAGGCAGTCGGAACGGCACCGAGACGGGATCTCGGGGATTCCATACAGAAGGCATTCAGAAATGTGGATGATCTGCTTCTTCAGAATGATATGGAGCTTACGGATGCAAACCGGAGGGCTGTAAGAATTCTTGGGTATAACAGTATTGAGATCACAAGAGATAATATAGAAGATATTAAGTTTTATGACAGCAGAGTAACCCATTTGATTGAGAGAATGCAGCCGGCGGTTGTTATGTCCCTGATTCGGAAGGGAATTAATCCGCTTAATGAAACGGTTGACAGTCTGACTGCTGTTACGGAGGAGCTTTTTGCGAAGGAGGGCAGCAGCAGGGAAGAAAAATACAGCGAATTCCTTCTGCGTGCCGAATCGGGCAAGGAAATAACGGAGCAGGAAAGAGCGGCGTATATCGGAATCTACAGGCTTTTGTACCAAATCCGGAAAAATGACGGTGCTGCAATCGGTGCAGCGTTGAAATCAGGAAAGACACTTACTCTTGAAAATCTTCTGACTGAGGTCAGGACGGCATCGGGCAGAGGAATTGATGCGGGTATCGGTGAGGAGGAAGCGTTCACGGCCGGCACATATGAGTCGTCCATAACCGGGCAGATTAATGAAGCCTTTGCATATCACAGCAGACTTGCGGATGATATTCTTGAGCAGACGGCTCCGAATGTCTGGCGGAATGCCCTTGAAGCAGCGGATTTTGAAAAAATGTCTCTCGAAGAGCTTTCAGAGAAACTAAAAAGTGCCGATAAATATATTACCGATGATTACTTTGAGGAGTATACCGCAGGACTGCGGGATATACTTACAGGTGCCGGAGCGGAAAAAACAATTCTTGCTGCATTTGATGCTGCACAGAGCTACAGAAATATTGCTGCGGCTAACAGTCTTTGGCTCGGAGCCGGTGAATTAAGAAAAGAGGACGGCAGACGGGTTGATTCGGGTGAGCTTGAAGAATTTATTGAGGCACTCGGAAACAAAACGGAAACAGAGGCCTTCTACGATACGGGCCTTGACAGACAGACCGGTGAGCTTATGCGTATGTTTTCGGGTGAGCTTACGGGCACGGAAGCTTCGGGAATTCTGCAGCAGCTTGACAGATACTCGCTTCTGCGTGAGCTCGGAGAAAAGGAGCATTATTCCTTTTCGGTAGGAGATGATGAAAATACCGCAAGAATTAATCTGACGGTCATTCACAACGCGGAGCAGGCGGGAAGCCTGACTGTTGAGGTAAGACGGCAGACGGGAACGGTGACGGCAAGCTTTTCGCTTAACGGAAAGACCGTTCGCGGAAGAATATCGGGAAGTGTTTCCGGGGAGACGGATTTATCCGATGCAGCCGGACGGTTTGAGGAAAATCTTCGCGGGCTCGGCTTTGAATCGGCAGGAATCAGAACAATAAGCGGAGCGGCAAACGAAATGTATATGCAAAGGACCGCTGAGCTGAGAAGCTCATCCGGCGGGCTTTCGGAGCCGAATACGGCAGATACCGATGATATGTATGTAATTGCAAAGCAGTTTATAAAAGAATTTATGTAATGTGCGGATTCTGCACGGAAAAGAGGTACGGGATATGAGAATAAACCATAATATTTCAGCGATGAAAACGAATAATCAGCTTTCTAAAACGGGAGGAGCTCTTGATAAGAGTCTCGAAAGACTGTCCTCGGGCTACCGTATTAATAAGGCTGCGGATGATGCTGCGGGTATGGCGATTTCCCGTAAGATGAAGACGCAGATTGAAGGTCTTGAAAGGGCTTCAATGAACAGCGCGGACGGTATTTCCGTAATTCAGACCGCTGAGGGTGCACTGAATGAGGTTACCGCAATGCTTCAGAGAATGAGGGAGCTTTCGGTGCAGGCGGCAAACGGAACAAATACGACAGCCGACCGTATGTCGATACAGCAGGAGTTAAACCAGCTTGAGATGGAAATTGACCGTATTTCACGTACAACCGAGTTCAATACAAAGACTCTTCTCGACGGAAATGTTGATGTCAATTCCTACACCGACAATCCCGGCTTTGAGCTGATTTACACCTCAGATACGGTTGAGAGCATCGAATATAAAATGAATCTTATAATGGATCCCCGTCAGGCAGTGGTTGTTGCGGGAGAACCGAGCTTTTCCGAGATAGAAGAAGGCGAGAGCGGTATTATAACAATAAACGGATACGGAGTGACAATCTCAGAGGGCGATGACCTTGAAACCGCGTTCGCAAAGATAAGAAATCTCTGTGACCAGATGAATATCAAGGCGTTTTTCGGAGACGGACCGGATTCTTCAAATCCTGTTGAGACAGCAGGCTATGAGGAGCTTGAAATCGGAGACGGAAGTCTGATATTTATGTCGAATGCATACGGCTCGACACAGCAGATTTCCATACAGTGTAATAACGGAGCACTTGCCGAGCTGTTCGGACTCAGCACCGAGACTGTTACGGCATACGGTGTAGATGCCGAAGCGGAGCTTGGCGAAGGCTTTTCGTCAACTGCTACCGTAAGCTCTGACGGCGATATAATATATGTTAAGGACAGCAATAACTTCGAAATGAGATTTCAGGTTAAGGCAGGAACCACGGAAACGGATTTTACTGATGCTGCAGGTGACGGAAGTACCGAGGCTGATGCGTCTGTGGGTGCGGAGGTTGAAACAACAACTACCTTGCTTGAAGCGGGTCCCATGTATCTTCAGGTCGGTGCCAATGAGGAGCAGACCATGGAGGTACGTATTCCCAGAATGGATGCTGTTTCTCTCGGAATCGTAAATGTAAATGTATGTACGCAGGAGGGTGCTGAAGCTGCAATAACCGCATATGATAATGCAGTTAATGAGGTTTCTGCGGTTAGGGCAAAGCTTGGTGCATATCAGAACAGACTTGAGCATGGTATAACCAATCTTGATGTTACGGGAGAAAACATGACAGAGTCGATGTCCCGTATCGAGGATGTTGATATGGCGAAGGAAATGACGAACTTTACACAGCAGAGCGTTCTTGAACAGGCAGGAACGGCAATGCTGGCGCAGGCGAACGAGAGACCCCAGAATATCCTTTCATTATTAAACGGCTGATAAGAGGTGTATATGCAAAAAGAAAGAATAAGGGAATATACCTTAAAAATATCCCAGGCAAATGCAACGGAACTGATAGTTATTACATATGACATAATACTTGACGATATTGCCGCGGCAGAGAAGGCACATGCCGCGGGGGATACCGAAGGTCTCCGGAAGGAGCTTAAGCACGCACAGCGTTTTGTATCGGAGCTTATGTCTGCCCTTGATTTTAGCTATGCACTTTCGGTTAATCTTTTGAGGCTGTATGAATATGTGCAGAAGGTTATTGTAGGCTGTGAAATCGGCGGACGTGTTCAGGGGCTTGATATTGCTGCGGAAGTTATTGCCGGATTGAGGTCGGCATTTGCGCAGATAAGTAATAAGGATAATGACGGTGCCGTTATGAGAAATACCCAGCAGGTATATGCCGGACTGACATACGGAAAGGGCGTGCTTAATGAGGCTGCCATTGATCCGGATTCCGCGCGTCGGGGATTTTTGGCATAGTATTGTGGAACAATCCGCAAAAAGCGGAATAATATGATGATATATAATTTGTTAGAATACGCAGCCGCTGAATTTGTACAGTTTAACATCAGATATGAATTTGAGGTGCGAAAATGCTGTTAATATACCGTTACAGCGGCTGCTTAACTGCAAATTAAAACGGGCTTTCGGTTTTTAGAACTGCCGGAGCGGAGGATATATGGATATTAGAGTCGGAGATAAAATTAAGCTTAAGAAGCAGCACCCGTGCGGCAGTGCCGAATGGGAGGTGCTGAGAATAGGAATAGATTTCAGGCTGAAGTGTACGGGCTGCGGGCATATGATTATGATTCCCAGAAAGCAGGCGGAAAAGAACATAAGAGGTATAATAAGAGAAGAAAGCATAGAGCAGTAAATTTTCCTTGCAATATGCTTTTTTTTGTGTTACAATGCTCAATTGTGATATATTATTTTTCCTTGCTCTCTATTATTAGAGGGCCAGAGACCAAAAGCAGGTGCACGCAACTATGAACAAGTATGAGTTAGCCTTAGTTGTTAATGCAAAAATCGAGGATGATGCCAGAGCAACAACAGTTGAAGCTGTTAAGGAGCTTATCACCAAGTTCGGCGGACAGAATCTGAACGTTGATGACTAGGGTAAGAAGAAGCTGGCTTACGAAATCCAGAAGATGAAAGAGGGTTACTACTATTTCATCCAATTCGATGCTGACGCTACAACTCCCAACGAAATCGAGCAGAGACTTCGTATCATGGAGAATGTACTCAGATTCTTATGCATTAGACGGGACGCAGAATAGGAGGTCCACTAATGAACAAAGTCATTTTGATGGGTAGATTGACAAGAGATCCTGAGATAAGATATTCACAGGGTGTCAATTCCACAGCAGTCGGAAAGTACAGTCTGGCAGTTGACAGAAGATTTAAGCGTGAGGGAGAGCCTGATGCCGATTTCTTTAACTGCACCGTATTCGGAAAGCAGGCTGAGTTTGCCGAGAAGTACCTCAGACAGGGTACAAAGATTCTTGTAACCGGAAGAATTCAGAACGATAACTACACCAATAAAGAAGGACAGAAGGTTTACAGTGTCCAGATTATGGTTGAGGAGCAGGAATTCGCAGAGAGCAAGAATTCGGGCGGCAATAATGACGGTGGTTATACCCAGGTGTCTTCAAGACCCGCTCCCAGTGCAATAGCAGGAGACGGTTTTATGAACATACCCGGTGGTGTTGAAGACGAATTACCATTTGCCTGAAATTGAATGAATTGGATAAGGAGGTAGCAGCAATGCCGTTTAATAAGAATAGCAAGGAGCAGAACGATAAGGATGCTCCGATGAAGAAAAGAGTCATCCGCAGAAGAAAGAAAGTTTGCGTTTTCTGTGCGGACAAGACTAATGCAGGTATTGATTATAAGGATGTGAACAAGCTTAAGAGATACGTATCAGAGCGCGGTAAGATTCTTCCCAGAAGAATTACCGGAAACTGTGCTAAGCATCAGAGAGCTCTTACCGTAGCTGTTAAGAGAGCACGTCACGTTTCACTCATGCCTTACAGCATCGAGTAATAAATTAAACATACCGAGGACCACAGTGTGCACTGCATACTGTGGTTTTTTTACTTTATAGTAAAGTTCTTTCCTATAAAGTAAAAAAAGCTCCGCGGGGATGCGCACTCGCGCGTTTGGAAAAATGTCGCTTATGCGACCGCGCTCAGCGCGAGAGTTAGCCAGCGAACTCTTTGTTCTTTATTTTCAATTGTTTTTTGTGAGATAATTTTGTTTTATGCCCGATTCGGATTGAAATGTTGGGTGAATAGTGGTTACGAATGCGAAAATTCGAAAACGTTTTAGCAAGAAGGGGCACAATATAGTGTGGCAAAAACACCGAAAAAACGCGCTACAGACCACAATATGTGGGGGTATTTTGTGCATATTGTATACGGTTTTTAAAAAGCAGAAAAAACCAAAGAAAAAAACGGAAATCGTTTTCGAGATAAAGCTAAAAAATGAGCCGTTTAAGTAAAAATGACATATAGAAAGAAGCAAAAACGAAATTTTTTTAGCGAAAAAGTGCCCGAAAATAAGGCGTTGCGCGCGTTTTTCACGAAATTTATTATAATTTGCATAAAAAAGCACTTGCCGAAAACGAAATAGTATAGTACAATTGCATTATTGAATGAGGCGCCACAAATTAAGTTAAGGAGTAATAAGTGATGAAAGGTAGCTTTTTGCAAAACACATGGAAGCATCGTGCACATCTCATTATGTGCATCCCGGCAGTAGCGATTCTTTTATTGTTCTGTTACATGCCGATTGCAGGTCTGGTTATGGCATTTAAGTCATTTGACATGCGACTGGGTATCTGGGGAAGCCCTTGGAACGGACTTGACAACTTTAAGTTCCTTCTTGCATCCAGTGATGCTTTCTGGAGAATGACCAGAAACACACTTATGTACTACGGTATTTTTACTGTTATCGGAACATCTTTGAATATTATTCTGGCAATTTCCATTGACCAGTTTGTATTCAAGAAGGTTGGTAAGGTATATCAGAGTATCATGATTATCCCGGTATTCATTTCTTACGCAGCCGTAACATTTATCGTAAGTGCATTTTTACGTAGCGGTTCCACCTCGAACGGTCTTATTAACAACATCGTTATGGCGTTCGGCGGAAAGTCAACAAGCTGGTATACCAGCCCTCAGTACTGGCCGGTTATCCTTACCATAGTTAAGATATGGAACAGCGTCGGCTACGGTTCAGTTCTTTACATGTCAGTTCTGGCAGGTATTGATACCGAGCTTTATGAGGCGGCACAGATTGACGGAGCTACCAAGTGGAAGCAGATTACAAAGATTACACTTCCTTCACTGGTTCCCATGATAACAATTATGCTTCTTCTGAGTGTCGGAAACATCATGCGTTCAGATACCGGTCTTTTCTATCAGGTAACACGTGACAGCGGTATTCTGTATAAGACAACTCAGGTTATTGATTCATATGTGCTCCATTCCATATATTATGTTTCAGATTTCGGATTTACGGCAGCAACCTCGCTTTATCAGTCAGTAATCGGTCTGGTAATGATACTCATTGCGAATGGTGTTGTCCGCAAGCTGGCACCGGAGAATTCGTTATTCTAACCGGTAACTAAATCATAGTATTATGGAGGTTGAAATGGCTAAGAAAGCAAAAGCGGCAGAGGTCGTTATTAGAGATAAAAAGAAAAAAGTCGGATTTTCGCAGTACATACTTGGCTTTTGCCTGACATTATATACATTGTTTTGTCTGCTTCCGATTGTACTTGTATTCATTGTAGCTTTTACGGATGAGAAAACACTTGCGACAGACGGTTTCTCATTCTTCCCGGCGAAGTGGTCACTTGACGGTATGAACTGTGTACTTAAGTACGGAAGTCAGCTGATCGTTTCTTACGGAGTAACAATTTTTATTACAGTTGCCGGAACGGTTATCGGACTGCTTGTAATGAGCCTGTTTGCATACGCGCTCAGCAGAAAGGACTTCCGTCTTCGTAAGTTCCTCTCGATATTCCTGATTATCCCGATGCTTTTCTCGGGCGGACAGCTGGCAAGCTACGTTATTTTTACATCTGTTTACGGAATGAAGGACAGCATCTGGCTTCTTATTCTTCCGTTATCGGTTTCTACGATGAACGTAATCATCTTAAGAACCTATGTTGTAACAAGTATTCCCGAGGAGC
This sequence comes from Lachnospiraceae bacterium, assembly GCA_045578645.1. GTDB lineage: Bacteria > Bacillota > Clostridia > Lachnospirales > Lachnospiraceae > RUG11977. The sequence continues at coordinate 57,775 of JAZNKQ010000083.1, read as the reverse complement.
TTATGGAATCTGCAAGAATTGACGGTGCCGGTGAGTACAGAACCTTCTTCCAGATTGTACTCCCTCTTATGAAGCCCGCTCTTGCGGCTGTAGGATTTATGCTTGCTACAGCATACTGGAACGACTGGCAGAACGCATTGCTGTACATTACAAGTGACAGCAAGACACCTCTCCAGCTGCTCCTTATCAGAATCCAGAAGAGTATCGAGGTTCTTCTGAATTCAAGAAATATTCCTTCATCAGCTTTGGCGGCTATGCAGGGAAGTATTCCCAAGGAATCATCTATCATGGCAACGGTTATCGTAGTTATCGGACCTATCATGATTGCATATCCGTTCTTCCAGAAGTATTTCGTAAAGGGTCTTACGGTAGGCTCGGTTAAAGGTTGATTTCCTGATATCAAAAGATATCTTGAAATAAAAGGCGAAAAGCCACAAATTTAGAGGAGGATTTAAAGTTATGAAAAAGTTATTAACCAAAATGTTAGCCCTTGCTTTAATCGCAGCTATGTCAATCGGACTTGTAGCTTGTGGTTCAAGTGACGACGATTCAAGCAGCAGCTCATCAAGCAGCTCAAGCAGTTCAAGCTCAAGCAGCTCAAGCTCAAGCAGCAGCTCTGACAGCAGCAGCGCAGCAGACGATGTAGTTACAATCGCTGTTTACAGAGACACTTTCAACCTTGCTTCTCCTGATTCTAAGGAAGTTGAAGCAGTTGCAAACGAAATCAACAAGTACCTCGAGTCAAAGGGCGCTAAGGTTAGAATTACTCTTACCGATATCGGTAGTGGTGAGTTCAAGGATAAGGCTCAGTTAGCACTTAAGAACAACGAGATTAACCTTCTTTGGACTGCAAGCTGGATGGAGTTAGTTGGTTGTGATGATCTCATTAAGGATAACTCAGCTTATGACCTTACAGATCTTTTACCCGGAACAGCTCTTTACACATCAATTCCTGAGTGGGTTTGGGATGCATCATCATATGATGGAAGAAACTACTTCATTTCTTGCTACAAGGAGTCAGCAGAAGGTTACGATTTAATGTTCCGTAAGGCTCTCGTTGACAAGTATGGTTGGGATGTTTCATCTGTTAAGTCTCTTAAGGACATCGAGCCCATGCTCGCTGACTGCTTAGCAGAAGGCTTAAAGTACCCTTACCTTACACAGAGAACAGGTATGTTCCACAGATATTATCTTAACAGCTTTGATTTCTTCAGCCAGGATAGCTTCATCGGCGTTGACAGAGATACAAACGAAGTTGTTAACACAGTTCTTTCACCTGAGTACAAAGAGTTCGCAACACTTATGTCAGAGTGGTACGAGAAGGGATACTTAAGTGAGGACGACGCTACAAAGCAGACAACAGATACAACAACCCAGACACAGGATTGGGGTATTTCATGGTGGACAGACGTTCCCAACAATGCAGAAGCTAATACACGTTACGGCCAGGAAGTTGTTATGGCTCCTGTAACTGAGAGATGGGCTCATTCAACAACTACACTTGGTTCTTGCTTCGCAGTTACCTCTAACTCAACAGAGGCACAGGCTAAGGCTTGCGTTGAATTCTTAGGACTTCTTTACACAGATAAGACTCTTGCTGACCTTTACACATTCGGTATCGAAGGTACTGACTATGACGTAGTTGACGGCAAGATCCAGAAGAAGGGTGATATGTACAACCACAGTGCTTGGGAGTCATGTTCAGTTCTCTGCTTATCACTTGAGCAGGGCGAGCCTGATAACAAGGTTGAGCTTTACAAGGCATTCAACGATGGTTGCCAGTCATCATGCGCATCTGGTTTCAGATTCGATAACACACCTGTAGCAGCTGAGTACACAGCTTGCCAGAACGTATACCAGGAGTACGGTTTCATTCTTGAGAACGGTGGATTTGCAGTAGCAGATGTTGAAGCTACAATTCAGGCTTATGCAGAGGCACTTGATGCAGCCGGATACCAGACAGTTCTTGCAGAAGCTCAGAAGCAGTACAATGAGTGGAAGAATAAGTAATTTAAATTACTGAGATTTGAAGCGGCTACTTCGGTAGTCGCTTCTTTTTTGAAGAATGCATTATTGGGGAATATATGCTCTAAGTAAGTTGCATCTAAGGGCAAAAAATAGTATTATTATTTATATTGGCAGACTTTGTACATTCATGGCAGAAAGCTAATTACAGCGATGAAAGGCGGAAGGTACCTTATGAAGGAGAATAACAGGGAGACAAATGAAGCGACCATAATTAAGGAAGCAGAGCTTGAAAAGTTTATGGAAGAGCTCGACGCTTGCAAATCAAAAAAGACTAAGCCGAAAAAGGCTGCAAGGAAGAGAAAAGGGGTTCCGGTAAGAGTACAGTTACTGGTTGGATTTTTGATTCCCGTCATTTTCGTTGTGATTGTTGGGTTGTATTCATACGGTAAAGCTGAAATCGGTATGCTAAATAATTATGAGGAATCCTCGGGACAGGCGGTCTCGATGGCGGCAGAGATGCTGGATTACGGATTCCAGACTATTTCTTCGGATTCACTTCAGCTTTTTAACAGCGATGTGTTAAAGAAATACTGCATGGACTATTATTCGAAGGACCCGATTGAAAAGAGCTCCGCATATTCAACGATATATTCGGATATTATTACGAAGCAGATGACGAACGATTATGCTTCTAATTTATTTATTGTAGTGCAGAAAGAAATCTCGAATATCGGTACATCGGGTAAGTATGCAAGTGCGCCGCCGATGTACGATCAGATGATAGAAAAATACGGCGAGAGAATACGTGATATCAATAAGGTTAATGCGTGGTTTTCATATCATGATGAAATCGATGCCGAGTATGGTATAAATTCAGATACATACATAATTTCGATAATGCGTGATCTGAGCACAAGAAACGGTCTGGTTATAGTGGACGTTGATCCTAAGACCGTGCTTGAGACAATTTGTAATTTGGATTTGGGTCAGGGAAGTCTTGTCGGATTTGTTACTCCGGGAGGCAGAGAGCTGCTGAACAGCACTGACAGTGATTTTACGTTCTTTGATAAGGACTATTATCAGGCCTGCGCGGCAGGGGAAGAGACTGACCACAGGGAGTATGTTACAGTGGACGGAGAAGAGTACCTGTTCATGTACAGCCGTTGTGTAACAAATAATACTGCAGTTTGTGCGCTGGTTCCGAAGGAAATTATGATGACCGAAGCGATAGCTATCCGGCATATAGTGAATATCGTTATTGTTGCGGCATGTCTGGTTGTATTAGCGCTGGCATTTGTAATTATCAGAGGAATCGCTACAAATATGAACAAGCTTAAGAATGGTCTTACCGCTGCATCACAGGGTGATTTGACCATTGAGATAGACATTGCGGAGAATACCGAATTCGGAAATCTTGCAAGATATATAACAGAAATGGTTACAAATACCAAGCTTCTGATACGTCAGATCGGAGATGTGTCCGACAGTATATCAGAATCGGTTGATAAGGCAACAAGCGTGTCCGAGACCCTTGCGATGACTTCTGAGGGAATACAGACTGCAACGGATGAAATCAGGGGCGGAATCAAGCAGCAGGTTGAGGATGCAGAGGGCTCGCTGGCCAAGATGGATTCCCTTTCGGACCGGATTCTTGATACGCATGAAAGTATAGCGCAGATTAACGGTGCATTGGAGGACAGCCGTGCAATGATTGAAAAGGGTACGGAAATAATAGGTATCCTTCATGAAAAGGCCGGAGATACAGGTGTTGCAACCGATCGTCTCGGTGAGAAGATTGTTGCACTTGCACAGTACTCAAGAGAGATTGAGTATTTTGTAAATGTTCTTAATGAAATAGCTGAGGAAACCTCGCTGCTTTCGCTTAATGCTTCTATTGAGGCAGCAAGAGCAGGTGATGCGGGAAGAGGTTTTGCCGTTGTTGCTGAGGAAATCAGGAAGCTTGCGGATAATTCATTAAAGGCATCAGCAGAAATCGGAAATGTTGTTAAGACGATATTAACCATGACTGAGGAAACTAAGGAGTTCTCGACACAGGCAAGGGAAAGTGTTGAGGAGCAGGGTCAGATTGTTGATAATACAATGCAGATATTCAACAAAATCGATGAAAGTGTTGAGGCTCTGATTGCTAATGTAGGAGCAATTAATACAAACATCGGCTCTATGAATGATGCACGTACCGGAACACTTCAGGCAATTGAGAGTATATCGGGAGTAACGCAGCAGACGGCTACGGCTGTTGATTCTGTCGGTGAAGCAATTAATGAACAGCACAATGAGGTTGAAACAATTTCTGAGGTGACCTCAGAGCTTGACAGACTTATGAAAGAGCTTAAGGTAGAAATAAGTAAATTTACTGTATAAATACAGATGAAAAAAGCGGCGCGTTCGCCGCTTTTTTTCTTAGAAAAGTGTGCCTTACAGCATGAAAGTATCATATAAATCTATAAAGGACTTTAATTTTTTCCCTAAACGTGGTATTCTGGTACAGATAGGTTGATAATTGCGGAGGGATTAATGAAGAAAAAGTATAAACTGCGTACAGTAATTAAATCGTTTCTTCAATGGCCGGTATATCTGATTGCCCTGCTGGTTTTTATGAACATATACGTATACGTTGTGGACAGGCAGGCCGGGTATGTCGTGTCTGTTTTTGTCGGCGTTTATATTGCGGTTACGCTTATAGTTTATTTTGTTAAAAAATCTGCCATTACAGAGAGTCTGGTACGATTTGCAGCCGATTACGGACAGGTACAGCGAAGACTTCTGCGAGAAATGAATTTGCCGTATGCGATTCTTGACTCAGAGGGACGGTTAATGTGGGCAAATGAGCAGTTTTCCGAGATTACCGGAGGGAATATTAAGTTCAGACATTCGGTTTCAGCCATGTTTCCGGAGATAACCAAGAATGCGCTTCCTCAGTCGGGTGAGGAAGAGGAGCTTCATGTAAGGCTCGAAGAAAGTAATTACAGAGTTGAGCTGAAAAGCATATTAGTCGACGGCTTTGAGGGCGATGCATATTGGAATTCCGACAATCGCAGCCCGATTGACAAGAGCGAAAATATGCTTATTGCCATGTATCTTTATGACGAAACAGAGATTATCAGACTGCAGAAGGATAATGCCGACCAGAAGCTGATACAGGGACTTCTCTATATTGATAATTATGAGGAAGCACTTGAAAGTATTGATGAGGTAAGGCGTTCACTGCTTACCGCACTCGTTGACCGAAAAATAAACAAATATTTTCAGAGTATTGATGCCATAATTAAAAAGCTCGAAAAGGATAAGTACTATCTGGTATTCCAGAATAAATATCTTGATCAGCTCAAGAGCGCTAAATTTTCAATTCTTGATGAAGTAAGAGCCGTTAATATCGGAAATGAGATGTCGGTAACAATAAGTATCGGTCTCGGGGTTAACGGAGAGGCTTATTCGCGAGGATATGAATCTGCAAGAGCGGCAATTGACCTTGCGCTCGGCAGAGGAGGAGATCAGGTCGTAATTAAGGGTAATGATAATGTTGAATATTACGGCGGAAAGAGCGGTTCGGTAGAGAAAAGTACTCGTGTTAAGGCACGTGTTAAGGCGCATGCACTCCGTGAATTTGTCGAGGTTAAGGACAAAGTAATTATTATGGGTCATGCAATCGCGGATGTAGACTCCTTCGGTGCGGCAGTGGGTGTTTACCGTATTGCCAAAACTCTTAATAAAAAAGCACATATCGTACTTAATGAGCTTACCAGCTCCGTGCGTGTTATGGTAAGCAGATTTCTTGATAATCCGGAGTACGAGGATATGATTATCAATCATACTCAGGCAATAGACATGATGGATGATAACACACTGCTTGTGGTGGTGGATGTTAACAGACCGAGCTACACAGAGTGTCCGGAGCTTCTTGAATACGCAAAAACAATAGTAATTCTTGACCATCACAGACAGACGGGAGAGTCCATTGACAATGCGATTCTGTCGTATATTGAGCCTTATGCATCCTCGGCCTGTGAGCTTGTTGCGGAGATTCTGCAGTATATAGGTGAGGGAGTACGGCTGAAGAGCGTTGAAGCAGATGCGATGTTCTCGGGAATTATGATTGACACAAACAATTTCCTTACAAAGACCGGTGTCAGAACCTTTGAGGCGGCAGCGTTCCTGCGTCGTAACGGAGCGGATGTTACCAGAATAAGAAAGGCATTCAGAACAGAAATGCCGGAATACCTGGCAAAGGCGAAATCAATAACTACAATGGAAACCTATCTGCAGTATTATGCCCTTGCGGTATGCGACGGCGGAATGGTTGAAAGTCCGACTGTGCTCGGTGCACAGGTTGCAAATGAGCTTATGGATGTAAATAATATCCGGGCAAGCTTTGTATTTACGGAATACAATAATATGATTTACGTGAGCGCCCGTTCTATTGACGAGCTGAATGTTCAGGTTGTTATGGAAAAGCTTGGTGGCGGTGGTCACATGAGTGTTGCGGGAGCACAGTTCTCTGATTGTACGGTTGAAGAAGCAAAGAACCGTGTCAAGGAGGTCTTGAATAAGATGACTCAGGAGGGTGAGATTTAATGCAGGTAATATTAATAGAAGATGTTAAGAGCCTCGGAAAGAAGGGCGATGTAGTTAAGGTAAATGACGGATATGCAAGAAACTTCATTTTACCGAAGAAGCTTGGACTTGAGGCTACAGACAAAAATCTTAAGGAGCTTGCCGTTCAGAAGGCAGCGGAAGAGCAGCGTCAGAAGGAGATATACGAAGAGGCTAAGGCCTTTGGAGAGAAGCTTGCAGCTGCAAGCATTGTTCTCGGCATTAAGGCGGGAGAAGGCGGAAGAACCTTCGGCTCAATAACAACAAAGGAAATTTCGACAGGAATTAAGGAACAGCTTGGCTATGATATAGACAAGAAAAAGCTTGTACTTAATGATCCCATAAAGAGCAGCGGAGAATACAAGGTTCCGATTAAGCTTCATCCCAAGGTAACAGTGGATATGAAGGTTCTTGTAAAGAATGTCTGAAAATAGCTTATAGGATGGAACTGTATGGATGAGGCATTAATTAAAAAAATACAACCGAATAGTGCGGAAGCCGAACAGTCTGTTATCGGTTCCATGATTATGGACAGGGATGCCATATCTACCGCGTCCGAGCTTTTGACTGCGGAGGATTTTTACCAGCAGAGATACGCGGTTCTCTTCTCGGCAATAATGGAGCTGAATGCGGAGGACAAGCCGGTTGACCTTATTACCCTTCAGAATAAGCTGAAGGAAAAAAATGTTCCGGCAGAGCTTTGCAGTCTGGAGTTTATCAGTGATTTGGTGCGTGCGGTTCCGACCTCTGCAAACGTCCGCTATTATGCCAATATCGTAAGTGAGAAGGCGGTGCTCAGAAGGCTTATTAAGGCGAGCGAGAATATAGCAAACAGCTGTTATCTCGACAGGGACGGTCTGGACAGCATCCTTGAGCAGAGTGAAAAGCAGGTTTTTGACATCGTTCAGAACCGGCGCGTTAATGAGTATGAAAGTATTAAGGACATAGTAATCCGTGCACTTGATGCGATTGAGATTTCATCGAAAAATAAAGGCAGCGTAACCGGAATTCCCACCGGCTTTTATGAGCTGGATTATAAGACTGCGGGTCTGCAGAACTCAGACTTACTTCTGCTGGCTGCTCGTCCTTCAATGGGCAAGACTGCGCTGGCGCTTAATATAGCAGAGAATGCTGTTGTAAAATCAAGGGTAACAACTGCGTTTTTCAGTCTGGAAATGTCGCGTCTGCAGCTTGTCAACCGTTTGCTTTCAATGAATTCAAGGGTGGATGCGCAGGCAATCAGAACCGGTAATCTGAACGATAATGAGTGGGCGGATCTTATGGAAAGTGCGCGAATAATCGGCGGTTCCACGCTTATTATTGATGATACCCCGGGTATATCTGTTTCCGAGCTGCGTTCGAAGTGCAGAAAAATGAAGCTTGAGCATAATCTCGGGCTTGTAATAATAGATTATCTTCAGCTTATGAGCGGAGGAAAAAAGACCGAGTCAAGACAGCAGGAGATTTCGGAAATTTCACGTTCCTTAAAGGCGATAGCGAGGGAGATAAACTGTCCGATACTTGCGTTGTCGCAGCTTAGCCGTGCGGTTGAGCAGCGTCCCGATAAACGGCCCATGCTTTCGGACCTGAGAGAATCCGGTGCGATTGAGCAGGATGCGGACGTTGTAATGTTTATCTACCGTGATGAGTACTATAATAAGGATTCGCCGGACAAGGGTGTGGCGGAGGTTATTATCGGTAAGCAGCGTAACGGTCCTACGGGAACGGTAAAGCTTGGCTGCCAGCTGCAGTATACAAGATTCACAAATATTCAAAAGTAGGCAGGGATAATCGAAAAAATAACTGTTTTGTCGAAACGGCACGATGGGTTTTTTAACCCGGAGGGGCGGAATTATTGAATAGAAGGAATAATAAAATTATAATTAATGCGTGGTCGAAAGGCTGCGCATTATTTCATTATAAAAATGGAGGGGATAATATAGAAAAGCGATACATTATCTCAGAGGCATCGAAGAATGTCGGCGTTGAGCCTCATGTGCTCCGGTATTGGGAGGAGGAGCTGGGGCTTGAGATTCTTAGGAATGAACTGGGGCATAGATACTATCGCGAGGAAGATATTAATATACTGCGTTCCGTAAAGGACCTGAAGGATAAAGGCTTTCAGCTGAAGATTGTACGAGTGCTGCTCCCCGAACTTTCGCGGCTGGAAACGCTTGATAATGATAAGCTTCTTGACCTGCGGGATAAGCTTGATGAGGCATTGTTTCTGGCGGAGGGGAGCTCTGATATGCTGCAGAAGGAAGGTGAGGAAGCACAGCGTGCAAAGCTGAGTACCGAGGAGGGTGCTGTGAGTGTAGGGCAGGACAAGCTCAGGCAGTTTCGCGGAATGATGAGCGATATAGTAAGCGAGGCGCTGCTGGCAAATAATGAAATTGTATCTCGAAAAATAAGTAATTCGGTCAGGGAGTCCGTGATAAAGGAGCTGAATTACATATACAGAACGGCTGAAGAGAAGCAGGAGGAGCGTTTCAGACAGCTTGACCGGACGATAAGGGAATATCAGCAGGGGAAGCAGCAGGCGGCAGTGACTATTGACGGAAAAAGAAAGAAGAGATTTAAGCTTAAGTGGAGAAATAAAAAATAACGATATGGCAGCGGACTGCTATATCGTTATTTTGAAATGCATGTATGAAAATTATTCCTCTACGATAGCATCGTTAGGGCATGTTGACTGGCATGAACCGCAGTCTAAGCAAGCGTCAGCATTGATCTCGTAATGCTCTGCTCCCTCAGAAATAGCGTCTGCAGGACAGGCACCTGCGCATGCGCCACAGCTAATGCAATCATCAGTAATCTTATATGCCATGATAAATATCCTCCTTGTTTTTTTTTAATAATATACTATAACTTTGAAGAATACAAGTAATTACTGTGAAAAAAACGTGAAAATAAAAAGATGAAAATAAAGGAATATAATATTTGTACCGATGCTTGACGGGAGCGAATCTGTCTCGTATAATATCGTGATGAATACTTTTAGTATTTTGACTAATACTAAAAGATAAATTCAGGAACGGAGGTAATGAAAATGGTAACAAAGGATATTACAATCGGCGAGCTTTTAAGAAATAATCCCGAAGTTGCACCGGTACTTATGCAGGCCGGCATGCACTGCTTAGGCTGCCCTTCTGCTCAGGCAGAGAGCATTGCTGATGCAGCTATGGTTCACGGAATCGATGTGGACGAGCTTATGAATGCAATTAATAATTTTCTTGAGTCAAAGAACTAATTGAAACTGACAGGTCAGCAGATTAAATTGTATAAAGGCAAAACAAAGCTAAAAGAACAACCCCGTAGGATGACATTGCTTAATCATCCTGCGGGGTTTGTAAATTCAGTACTCTTTTTATTGCATTAAGGGATTCGTCGCTTATGCAATGTTCCATCCGGCAGGCATCTTCGGATGCCGTTTCTTCACTAACACCTATAGAAACAAGAAAACCGGTGAGAATTGTATGACGCTCATATATCTTTGAAGCAACCGAGTAACCGGCATCTGTCAGGGAGAGATAGCTGTGCTCATCCATCGTAACGAAGCCGCCGTTTTTAAGAATTCCGATTGCACGGCTGACACTTGGCTTCGAATAGCCCAGATATTCTGCAACATCAAGAGAACGCACATCATTCAGTTTTTTAGAAAGTACATAAATGGCTTCAAGATACATCTCGCCGGATTCCTGTAAATTCATTCATTCTCCTATCCGGAGCATTGGCTGATGAGGCGGTGCTGCTCCCCCAAATAGTATGCAGAAAACAAAGGCAGTTACATTTTTGACAGAACCTGTATTGCCTTATCCTTAACGATAACCTCGTAGTGCTCCTGGAAATATGCCATTCCGGCGCAGGTAACACGTTCGGTCTTGCCGTATTCGGATATAATATTGCAAACCTTATTAAATTCTCCGGCTGTATGGTCGGAAATATTAACAACAAGGTAGTAAACCGAATCGGAAGTGTCCTTATACAGGGTGTTTTCTCCGTTGTAAAAACGGCGAATGGTTTTTGAAAGATCAATAACCTCCTGAAGAGAACCGAAGGAATATATTTTGCTTATAGTACCGATAACGGAAGCATCGCCGTCCGTTTCCTTATCGGGCTTCTGCTTTATTCGTTTGTCTGTGGTCTTACCGGCATTACCAAGAGCCTTTGCCGAGAGATGTTCTCCGAGGATTTCGCTGATATGCTCGAAGCAGCTGAGAATCTCATCTGCATAAGCATTCTCCTCAGGCTCGTGAACCGGGTCGCCCATACCGGGAGGTGCCGCAGTGAAATTGGAAAAGCGGGTATCCAGCTCATCGGGGTCAGTTACCTTTGTAATAACCAGTACCAGACAATCAGGTGAAACAGGTATTGCCTCGATCATGAGAGGAATATCGTCTGCTTCGAAATTGCATTCGTTGGAAGCCTGCTGCATCATATCACGAAAAAGAGCCTTTGCTTTGTCGCTGCCGTAAGCGAGCTCGCTAATCTTAAGCTGACGGTCAATCAGGTCCTCTTTGTTGAGAGTACATCTGATCTGATTGTCGCTGATTCTTTCAATTTTCATAGCCATCCTCCTCTCTTTTCGCATGATTGCGGTGTCTGTATCCAAAGTATAATCACTTTATATACTTAAGTCAATATGGTTTTTTTCCGTAAAATAAGGCAAAACATACAAATAATCGGGAAAAATTCGTATACTATTTCGAGCGCGAAATGCTTGCCTGCGGACGCGGTACGAAGTATACTTAAATCAGTTTTTCAGGGTACTTATGATAACATTATTATAGAAAGGAGTCAGTATTTATCAGGAAAAATATATTATCCTTTCCGTCATCAGTGAGCACAGGCACTGTACGGTCTGGCTGGCAGAGCATAAGTCGCTGGGAGACCTAAGGATAATAAAAGGAATAAGAAAGAGCTCTCCGTTTTACAGCCGTCTGGCAGGAGAAGCACATCTAATGAAGAATCTGAAGCACCCCAATATTCCGATTATATATGATATGGAAGAAGACGATAATTATACATATATAATTGAGCAGTATATAGAGGGTGAATCTTTAAAATGTCTTTGCAATAAAAGACTTTTATCTGAAACAGAGATATATCATCTTATTATTCATATCGGCCATATTTTCCAATATCTTCACTCTGTACCCGGGGCAATAGCATATTGTGATTTGAAACCGGAGAATATTATAGTGCGGGGCACAGAACCGTTTCTTATTGATTTCGGAAGCGCGAGAAGTCTTTCGGGTCAGGACTGTGAAGCCGGCTCGGAGGCAGAGCAGCCGGGCTTCGGAACAAGAAGCTTTTGCGCTCCTGAGCAGCTTTTAGGTGCCGGTAACAGGGCTACGGACATATATGCAATCGGGAGATTACTTAATTATATGCTCGAGCACGGAAAATGTACCGTGGCCGGAGGTAAAAAGCTCAGAAAGACAGCGGGTGAATGTATGGCGGCATTGCCGTGGAACAGAATCCGGTCTGTTGACGTACTTTTGCGAAGATTTGAGAAACAGTTTGAGGCTGTTAAGAAGTATTCTGAAAGACCTTTGCGGCTTGCATTTGCAGGTGCGGCAGCAAATTCCGGTGCGACGAGACTTGCATTGGAAACAGCGTTATTCATGCAAAAAAGGAGGGATGTGGCATACGTTGAAAACAACGGCTCAGAGATGTGGTATACCCTTGCGGGCGCTGCCGGAGGATATCGGGGGCTGACGATGGTCAGCAGGAAGTATTATGCGGCAGGCAGGGTGCCGGAGGGAAGCCTTGTTATTGATTACGGAGCACTTTGTGACGGGATGCCGGAGGATTTTTACCGGGCAGACTGTACGTATATCGTATTACATTCGGATGAATGGGAGCGCGAGGAAGCACTGGCTGCCGAGAAAAACAGCAGAGCCTGCAGAAACCGGGTGTTTTTGCTAAACCTGTGTGACAGACCGGGAGCAGGCTATGCGGGGATTCTGAGTGGCTGCAGGTGGCTTGCCGTGCCCTATATGAAGGATAAGCCTTCCTCAAAGGAAAAAAAGCGGTATAACGATTTATTCGGTGAACTGCTGATGCTCGCGGAGACGGCATCCGTATGACGCTTTGCAGGCAGGGGTTAGCATTCTTATGAGCTAAAATGTATGATACAGAGGAGTTTATTACGCATTGAGAAGGAAAAAGCATAATTTATCCCGGGAAAAGAGTGATGCACTGCAGGGGAAGCGCATTGGTGTGTTAGGCCTTGGCGCGGGCTGCGGGACAACGCATATATCACTGGCACTGGCAAATTACATAAGCGATTACGGACATAAATCAGTCTGTCTTATGGAGCGCAGCGGTCGTGATGATATGAAATGGCTTTTTGGTGAAGCATCCCGCGATAATGAAAAAGAATTTTTCTGCCATCACAGAGTTACCTACAGCTTTTTCGGAAACAGTCAGGATGCCGGTTATTTATTAGGGAAGAGCTTTGACTGTACGGTATTTGACCTCGGACATAACAGGCAGAGGGCGATGCATTTTCTGAAGCTTTGTGATTTGAGGCTTGTTGTAGGAGTGGCTGCGGAGTGGAGGAGGCAGGAGTACGCATATGTGAAAGAGCTGTGTGCCGGACTTGCGGATACTTCCAGCTGGAAACTGCTGATTAATTTATGTGACGAAAAGGCCGTAAAAGAGTTTTCCGGATACGGTCTTCGCGCGTACGGCTTTCCCTACGAAGGAACACCTGTGTATCCCGGAGAACTGACGGCAGCAGCACTCGAAAGAGTACTGGTATAGACTAAAACAGGGTCAGAAGAATAATATATCACATGGACGGTGCTGCTTCCTTATCCGGATTTGCACCGAGGTCGTGACCCGGTATACTGATAATTCCCACAGTCTTTACAACAGGTACCCTTGCGAAGAGAAATATATCGTGCTAAAATAAGCGCAGTGTGTTTTGCTGCGCTTTGCCGTATTTTGAGGGGCGGGAAGTACAGCAGGCTATGGAAAAGGCAAGATTATTATGAGATGCCGGTATAGGGTGAACGGTCATCGGATGAATTAGCGGAGGAAGAAATGCAGAAAACAGTTAAGTATTGTATTACTGCCATTATTATATTGGTTGCGCTTGCAGCACTCATCATAATTGTATACAGCTCAGTTAAGGAAAAATATGAGCCCAGTATGCAGGTAAGAAGTCTTACGGATTATTATGCCGTTGCGGACAATGAAGCAATGATGATTTTTGATGAGACCATCGATGAGAGAACGGCATACTGGCAGGATGGACAGCCGTATCTGCCTCTTGACCTGGTAAAGGAAAGATACATTCACCGCTTTTTCTGGAGCGAGGCTGAGAATCTGATGATTTATACCACGCCTACGGAGATTATACATTTTGTACCGGGCAATAAGGTATATACCGTAAACGGAGAGGAAAAAACCTCTGAATTTGCATATGTATGCTTATACGGCGGACAGCCCTATATTGCGATGAAATATCTCGAGGAATGTGCGGGTATGACCTATACTGCGTATTCCAGCCCTAACAGAGTAATGATAACCTACAGTGAAGATGCATATCTTTGCTCGGATGCCATAGAAGCAACTCAAATCAGAGTCAGTCAGGATATTAAGGCCGATGTTTTAAGTGAAGTTAAGGCGGGAGACTGTCTGAGATATATCGACGGAGGCGGTATCCGCGAGAACGGCTTTATTAAGGTTATGTCAGCGGATGGAGTACGCGGATATATTCTTGAGGAATGTCTCTCTGAGTCCTACTATAAGGACCCTGAGTTTACAGAGTTTGAGTGGCCCAGATATACCCATCTTCTTTATGCAGGAAAGATTTATATGGCATGGCATCTTTTATATACTGCGAACAGTGTTTCTCTGCTTGAGGATGCCGTTAAGGATGCAGATGCGCTCAATGTAGTTGCCCCGACATGGTTTTTCTTAACCGGTACCGAGGGTGATATGACCTCGTATGCCAATGCTGAATATTCGGCAAGGGCACATGAGCTTGGACTTAAGGTATGGGGTACCTTTAAAAACGATACAATAGCGGACAGCTTTAATTGTACCGAGGATTCCCACACGGTATTAAGCTCTGCCGATGTAAGAGCCAGAATGATTGAAAATATAATGAAGTATACGGTTGAGTACGGACTTGACGGCGTAAATATTGATTATGAGATGCTGAAGGTTGAAAGCGGTATATATTTCATTCAATTTTTGCGTGAGCTTTCCGTGGCATGCCGCAGGGCAGGAATCGTATTGTCCGTGGATAACTATATCCCTGCAAATTATAATGCATATTATGATTTGGCTGAGCAGGCTAAAATCGTAGATTATGTAGTAATTATGGGCTATGATGAGCATACTCTGGGCTCCGGAGAAGCCGGCTCGGTATCGTCACTCGGCTGGTTTACGGAGGCTTCAGATAATACACTCGAGAAGGTTCCGAAGGAGCAGATAATCATGGGCGTTCCCTTCTATACAAGGCTGTGGAAGGAGGTTTATGACGGCGGTTCGGTTAAGCTGAGTGTTGAGGCTGCGCCTAACATGAGAGAGGCCGAAAAGACCGTAAGTGCGAACAAGGCAGAGCTTACATGGAAGGATGCCGAGGGACAGTACTATGCGGAATACAGCAGGGACGGTGCAAAATACCGCATATGGCTTGAGGATGAGGCTTCGCTTACCGAAAAGGTGAAGGTAATACGCGAGCGTGATTTTGCAGGTCTGGCAGCATGGAAGCTGACTGACGAGAAGCCCGGAATATGGGATGTCCTGTACCGCGCATTTGAAGGGGAAATTATCCCCGAAGTCCCGGAGGAAGCCGAAGAAGGCGAAGCCGGCAAGGAATAACGGATGATAAAGGTTTCATATATTATATAAACAAAATATATGAGGCTGTATGACCGAAAAGATAATATTTGTGTTATTGCTCATTGCAGCCGCACTTACTGCATGTGCTGTTTTCCGATACCGTAATCCGATACGGGTTACCGCGGATAATTCGAGTTACAGGGCAGTAGTTGTGCTGGATGCGGGGCATGGCGGGATTGATCCCGGGAAGGTTGGAGTTAACGGGGCGCTGGAAAAGGATATCAATCTTCAGCTGGTATTCAGACTTAAGACTCTTCTTGAGCTGAATGATATCCGGGTAGTTTTGACCAGAGACGGTGATTATGGTCTGTATGATGAGACTGATTCAAATAAAAAGGTAAACGATATGAAGCGCCGTGTAGAGCTTATCCGAACCTCTGGTGCAGACCTTACGGTCAGCATACATCAGAACAGCTATACTTCGGAATCAATATACGGAGCGCAGGTATTTTACTACGGAGCCTCGGCGGATGGCAAGGAGTTGGCAGGGCTTATACAAAATGCTTTTAAGGAAGAAATAGATAATGACAACAGG
Source organism: Lachnospiraceae bacterium (assembly GCA_045578645.1). Taxonomy (GTDB): domain Bacteria; phylum Bacillota; class Clostridia; order Lachnospirales; family Lachnospiraceae; genus RUG11977. The sequence continues at coordinate 41,796 of JAZNKQ010000083.1, read as the reverse complement.
CGGGAGATAAAGGCTAATGACAGCTATTATCTGCTGAAGAAGACAGAGATTCCTACGGTAATTGTCGAATCGGGGTTCTTATCCAATAATCGGGAAGCAGAACTGCTTGTAACCGGGGAATATCAGGAAAGACTGGCATGGGCAATACATCTCGGAATTATGAGGTGGCTCAACAGATAAATACTTAGGAGGTACTTTTATGGAAGCGTTTTTAAACTACATTACGGAAATCGGAACCCAGGTAGGTTTGAAAATTGTGCTGGGTCTGGTGCTGCTTATTTTAGGGCTTAAGCTATCAAAGGTTCTGATTAAGGGAATTGGAAACAGAGGAGCTTTTCAGCGTCTGGAAAGCAGTGTGCAGAGCTTTATTAAGAGTCTGCTGAAGATTGTCCTTTATGCACTGGTTATTTCAAGTGTTGCGATTCTCTGGGGAGTACCTACAACCTCATTTGTGACGGTATTTACTTCTGCCGGTGTTGCGGTTGGTCTTGCACTTCAGGGCGCTTTGAGTAATTTCGCGGGCGGACTTATGATACTTTTCTTTAAGCCCTTTTCAGTAGGTGACTATATTGACTGCGGTTCTGCAGCAGGTACGGTTGCCGAGATAACCGTAATCTATACAATCCTTAATACTCCTGATAATAAGAAGATAACCGTACCGAACGGTTCGCTTATGAATTCGAGTATTACAAACTACTCCGATGAGCCTGTCAGAAGAGTGGATATTGACGTAAGCGCAAGCTATAATAACGACATTGAACAGGTAAAGACGGTTCTTCTGGGGCTCGCTGAGAAGCATGAAAAGGTACTTAAGGATCCTGCACCCATGGCACGTCTTAACAAGCATGCCGGAAGCTCACTCGATTATGTTTTCCGTGTGTGGGCAAAAGCAGAGGATTACTGGGATGTATACTTTGATCTTACCGAGCAGGTTAAGGTTGCTTTCGACGAGAGCGGTATAGAGATTCCTTATCCCCAGCTGGATGTTCATATGGACAAATAGTTAAAACAGCAGCGTTTGCTGCTCGAATTCGGCTTTGCTTTCAAGCATTACCGGAGTTTTCAGCAAAAGCTCGTTAAGCCGGCGGTCATCATAGATCCAGTCGGTAAGCTCATCACGTTCTAATATCAGCGGCATGCGTTCATGTGTTTTGGACACAGAATCGTTTGCCGCTGTTGTAAGTATTACAAAGCAATCCTCGTCCTCAAAGCGGTTATAGAAGCCTGCCATAAACAGCACATGACGGTCTTCTCTGAGAAAGCTCACTTTTTCCTTGGCACGGTTCCACTCGTAGAAGCCGGAGGCGGGTATGATACAGCGATGCTCCATGATGCTGGTGCGGAACATACGCTTTTCCATAACGGTGTCGGTGCGTGCGTTTATTATGATTCCGTTTCCGCGCGGTGACGGAAAGCCCCAGCGCTGTTCGGCGAGAAGGAGACGGTTTCCGGCACATTTAAAATCTCCGGTGAGTACGGCGGCTTTGTCCGAGGGGCGTATATCGCCGAGCTGTTTTTCTTTTTTCAGTTTAGCATCAATATCTCTTACAAGACGTTCGATTTCCTTAGCTGTGTCATCATCAACATAATATCTTCCGCACATGGGTTTTCTCCTCTCCGGTTTATGGCATATATTATGCATTTATTCTGCTGATATTATAGCATAAAGGGCGGATTTATGTTGACTATTTTCGAGTTCTGGGATATTCTAATGAGAAGCAGTATGAAAGGAGAAAGGCGATGGGCGACAGATGGAATTGTAACACATCAATTTATAGTATTAATGGTATGATAGTGTCAATGTTTGAGCAGTCAGACAGAAGTCTGTTGCTTTCGGAAAGAGTTCCGCTTTCTCTGACGGAATATGACACTCTGTGCGACAGACTGGTTGATATCAGAGATATAAAGCTGCTTTGGGAATATGGAGCATGTATAGTTGCTGCCTGGGTTAATTCATTTCGACTAGGCAGGGACGATGCTTTCCTTGAAAAGGTATCGTCCTCATACAGAAAGGTTCCCGCTGAAACAAAGGAGCTGATTTTCAAAACATTTCCGCAGGTTTTTTCAAGGCTTGGGGTAAATGTTTTCGGAATAGAAGCACGCGCACTTGAAGATATTCATGATATAATGCAGAAGAATGCTTTATTATAGAAGATAATACAAATGTAATGTGGAGGTTCATAATGAGAGAGTATACGCCGAACAGTATAGAAAAAAAGTGGCAGGATATATGGGATAAGGAGCAGGCATTTAAGGTTGGAGAGGACAGAACAAAGCCTAAGTTCTATGCACTGGTTGAGTTCCCCTATCCTTCGGGACAGGGACTTCATGTAGGACATCCCCGTCCGTATACCGCTCTTGATATCGTGTCAAGAAAGAGAAGAATGCAGGGTTACAATGTTCTTTACCCTATGGGCTGGGATGCTTTTGGCCTTCCCACCGAAAACTATGCAATCAAGAATCATATACATCCGAAGCTTGTTACCCAGAACAATGTTGCACATTTTAAGGATCAGCTCAGAGTTCTCGGATATTCCTTCGATTGGGACAGAGAGGTTAATACAACCGATCCCGCTTACTATAAATGGACACAGTGGATTTTCCTCAAGCTTTTTGAGAAGGGTCTTGCATATAAGGCATCAATGCCGATTAACTGGTGTACCTCATGTAAGGTAGGTCTTGCAAATGAGGAGGTAGTAAACGGTGTATGTGAGCGCTGCGGCGGAGAGGTTGTACGTAAGGTAAGAAGCCAGTGGATGCTTAAGATTACCGAATATGCAGATAAGCTTCTTGAGGGTCTTGACGGAGTAGATTATATTGAGCGTGTTAAGACCTCACAGAAAAACTGGATTGGCCGTTCGGAGGGTGCAGAGGTTGATTTTACCCTTAGCGGTCTTGATGAGAAGCTTACCGTTTATACAACACGTCCGGATACTCTGTTTGGTGCTACCTATATGGTTGTATCACCTGAGCACGCTGTTATTGATAAATATAAGGATAAGCTGCAGAACTGGGATGAAATTGTTGCATACCGTGAGATGGCAGCAAAGAAGTCTGACTTTGAAAGAACTGAGCTTGCAAAGGATAAGACAGGTGTAGAATTAAAGGGTCTCAGAGCTATTAATCCTGTTAACGGAAAGGAAATTCCGATTTGGATTTCCGATTATGTACTTACCTCTTACGGTACCGGTGCTATTATGGCTGTGCCTGCTCATGATGAGAGAGACTGGGCATTTGCAAAGAAGTTCGGTCTTCCCATTATCGAGGTTGTTGCGGGCGGTAATGTTGAGGAGGCAGCATTCTCAGATATTTATACGGGACGTCTTGTTAATTCGGATTTCCTTGATGGTCTTGAGGTTGCCGATGCAAAGAAGAAAATTATTGAATTCCTTGAGGAAAAGGGAATCGGACATAAGAAGGTTAATTACAAGCTTCGTGACTGGGTATTCTCAAGACAGCGTTACTGGGGAGAGCCTATTCCGCTTGTTCATTGCCCGAAGTGCGGAATCGTGTCAATTCCCGAGAAGGAGCTTCCGCTTCTGCTTCCCGAGGTTGAGAGCTATGAGCCTACAGACAACGGTGAGTCACCGCTTGCAAAGATTCGTGACTGGGTAGAGACAACCTGTCCCAAGTGCGGCGGCAAGGCTGAAAGAGAAACTGATACCATGCCTCAGTGGGCAGGCTCATCATGGTATTTCCTCAGATATATCGATCCTCATAATGATGATGCGCTGGCAAGCAAGGAAGCGCTTGATTACTGGATGCCCGTTGACTGGTATAACGGAGGAATGGAGCATACAACACTTCACCTTCTTTACTCACGTTTCTGGCATAAGTTCCTCTATGATTTGGGCTATGTAAATACACCCGAGCCTTATCAGAAGAGAACCTCACATGGTATGATTCTCGGTGAAAACAACGAGAAGATGAGTAAGTCAAGAGGAAATGTTGTTAATCCCGATGAGGTTGTTAATGAATTCGGTGCAGATACACTCCGTACTTACGAGATGTTCATCGGAGCCTTTGAGCTTGGTGCAGCATGGTCTAAGAAGGGTGTTATCGGCTGCAGAAGATTCCTTGAGCGTATCTGGAACCTTCAGGAGCTTGTTAAGGATGATGATAATTATTCTAAGGAGCTTGAGACTAAGGTTCATCAGACAATAAAGAAGGTAAGCAATGACTTTGAGGCAATGAAGTTTAATACGGCTATTGCAGCAATGATGTCTCTGGTTAATGAGTTTTATCGTGTCGGCTCTGTAACTCGCGGTGAGTTTAAGACTCTGCTCGGTCTTCTTAATCCGGTTGCTCCTCATATTACCGAGGAGGTTTGGGAGAATCTCGGATTTGAGGGCAGAATTTATCAGTCTTCATGGCCTGTTTGGGATGAGGAGAAGACTGTTGAAAGCACCATCGAGATTGCCGTACAGATTAACGGAAAGGTTAAGGCAACCGTTTCTATCGGCAAGGACGAGGAAGAGAGCAGTGTTAAGGAAAAGGTATGGAAGAATGAGAACATTATCCGCCTCTGCGAGGGCAGAAATGTTGTTAAGGAGATTTACGTTAAGGGAAGAATCTATACCATTGTTGTAAAGTAGAATTAGTGGTTTTGGAAGTAATTTTGTGGATTACAGTTTGTAGATGGCAGGGACTGTCGCATAATGTGCGGCGGTCCCTTTTCACGTACTTGGGGAGCGGAAATGGAGGCAGGGGAGAATAGGAAGGAGCGGCGTGCGCGTACAGTTGAGGCAGAGGAGGATAGGAAGGAGCGGCTTGTGGCGTACAGCTGAGGCAGAGGAGGATAGGAGTGGCTTGTGGCGTACAGGTTCCGATAGGATTGCTTGCCGCAATGCTTCGTCAAACTTCCGCTAAGATGCAGTAACACTCTCAGGAGAGCCTTCGAGCGTAACTGCATCTAAGCGGTGATTTCGACTCAGCAAAAAGCGCGGGTCCTTCGGACAAATGCAATCCTACCGGAACTTGTACGCCACAAGCCCTGCGATTCCACCGACTGACTGCAATATGAAGCTGTATGATGCCGAGACTATAGCGCGTAGTCATTTTCCGCTGCACGGGCAACATGTCTCTGCTCGGTAAGAATTAGTCTTATTTGTCTTATGGGACACGGGGAATTAATTTCGTGATTTTTTATGCGGATTTATGTTAAAGGGAAGATGTTCCGGTGAGTAAAAGAAGAAAATTATGAAATTTTTATGAAAAGTGTGACCTAAGGGAACCAAAATACTACTTATATAATGTAAGCGATGTTTGCCGGGTTTACAGCTATTGCAGGTCAGAGGGGTGCGCAAATAAACTTCCATTTCTAATTATAGGTGCCTATTTTTCTACATATGAAGATTTTGCCGATTGTGGCTAGCGTTTCCCGCAAGGATTCTTGCGGGAGCAGCAATAGCATAGGCAAACATGTCAGCGGATACTATAAGATAAAACGGAGGCATTTATAATTATGAAAAAATCAATATGTATCTTACTGGCCATTGCCATGATACTTGGTGGCGTTGGAGGTGTGCCGGCAGAGGCAGCAACGTCCTATGAACAGCAGGCAGAGGAATATGCCAAATCAGTACTTGCAGACTATTTGAGAATTGACGGGAACGCTTATGACACAGTTTACATAACTCAGGGATATCCCGTGAATGATGCTCCGGATGATAATCAGAGAATCTTTTTTGTGGTTGATGGCGACAGCTATATTGCACAGCTTCGCGTTTCATATGTTGACGGCAAGTTCTGTTCAAGCTTCATGTTTGACGACAATGCAGATATTGAAGCTGCAATCGACAGTTCAACACCTTTCGCGTTGGCAGTAGCCGACAAATCAATTGTTGTTCAGACAGCAAAGAAAACTACATCCGTTACACGCTATGCATTGACTGCTGCATCAGAGGCAGAGCTTGGAAGCTACGAGAAGAGTAAGGCAAAGCTCAAAGCAGTAGATGTTGATGTTGAGAGCAGCAGTGCTACGGTAAGTACAGCCCGTACAGCAAGTACCTATGCAGCAAGAAGCAATGGGGATTATTTTAAGTCGCTGGCAGTTGAATATGTTTCGAATGATGCAGCAGAAGGAGCGGGGCTTTGCTGGGCAGCTTGCATTGCTGCTGTCTTAAACTATAGAACATCAAGATATTATGATGCGACAAAGGTGTATTATGATTTGAAATCAATTTATTCTGGGACACCTGTAGGGAATACAACTTGGTATGAACGCGGTTTTGCTTTGGGTAGCTTATCGTGTACAACGGTATCAGAAGGGATGGAATTCATTGATATATATGATACGTTGTCAGCAAATAAGCCAATAATTTGTAGCGTGTCTACGGGTCACTTTATTTGGGATAGCAGTCATGCTGTAGTCCTTAAATATGTAATGGGTGGAAATGAATATGCTACCTATGGATTCATGGACCCTAATCATACAAATACAATATATATAAATTTCTATGATCCGGATTTGGACCCTGATGAATTTGTTTATACAGACGGAAGTAATACGTATTCCGATTGGGCTTATGCAAGATATTAATTGAATACTGTTTCAAATAAACCTCTTTTATCAAGGGGTTTATTTGGGCTATAATAATACGAAAGAGTTAGGAGAAAAGTATGGAGGACAAAGATATTGTCCGGCTGTTTGTGGAACGTTCTGAACAGGCGATTTTTGAGATACAAAAGAAATACGGAGTTTTGTGTAGAGGGATAATCTATAATGTTGTAAGGCGGGCAGATGATGTTGAAGAGTGTATGAATGACTGGCTTATGGTACTTTGGAATAAAATACCGGAGGAGAATCCGGAAGATTTGCGTGCTTATGTGTGCAGGATTGCAAGAAATCTTGCGTGTAACAGGATTCGCTATATGTTGGCAGAAAAGAGAGGTCCTCACAATGAATGCTCCTATGAGGAGTTGGAGGAAATAGTATCGGATGTGGCTATCGAAAGCTTAACAGATGTTGGGGAGTTAACAAAGCTGATTGAACGATTTCTCGATAAGCAGAAGAAAAAGTACAGAGTAATATTTGTCAGCAGATATTTTATGTATAATTCAATCGAAGAAATTGCAAGTAAATATCACTATTCGGTAAGTGATGTTAAGACCAGTCTGTATAGGCTAAAGAATAAACTCAAGGAATACCTGATAGAGGAGGGATACGAGAGTGAACTCAGAGAATTTAAATGAGAGCATAGGGAATATAGCGGATAAGTATATTATTGAAGCGATAGGATATGAGGAAAAGCGAAAATCACATGGAAATATAGCTAAAAGATTTTGTGTTGCAATAATTCCTTTAATATTATTCTTTGTGGTGTACCAACGGGTATTTGATTTCGACGTTGGTGGGGTATATAAGAAGGTTATTTGGATTTCGGATGAAAAAAAGAACGTGTTTATTACAGAGGAGAATGAAGTTTTCGCTTTAGAGGAGAACGAAAATAATTTTGAAAAGTTGTTTACTTCTGATTCAGAAGTTTTTGAAAGAAGAGGAAAATTTTACACCGTTTTTAAGGAGTCTTTGTCATATATTGATAGTAACCTAAATAAAAAAGTTAAGATAGAAATGGGACTGGGGAATAATTTAATGCCCACTGAAATACTTTGTGTTTCTTACAATCATATTGTTTTAGAAGGGAGAATGAGAGGAAAGGATATCGTCAAAAGATATTTGTACAATATGGAAAATGGTGCTGTTAATGAGTTTGTAACTAAGAGTGAGGAGACGGAGCTGCTTTATTATTCTTGTATTGATGCCAATATACTTTTACAATTTTGTAACGATAAGAAGGCATCAATGGGAGCTGCGACGCTTTACCACGCCTCCCTCATTAACTTAGATAACAATGTTCGTGTTCCGCTGGGTGAAATTAATCCTAACGGCTGCTATTTTGACGGAGCGTTTTATTATCCTGTTGAGGGGAATGTTGTCGGCAGGGTGGAGCTGCCTAAGGAGCTGTTTGAGGATATGACGCAGACAATGACTCTTGAGGAGATACAGGCACTTGAGGAGCGGATTGTGCCGGCGGAGGCTGAGATGATTGAGATTCCCGGGATTGAAAGGGAGCAGAGAGTGAAAAAGCTTTATCAGGTGGATAAGGAGAGAATTGCTGTTGTGACGGAGTCTGTAGCTTCGCAGGAGGGTTCGGAGCTTAGGAATGAGCTGTATATTTATCGTGTCGGAGCGGCGGAGACGGAGAAGCTGTTTGAATGCGCAGGAAGCATTAATGATTTGGCGTATAACGGGGAGTCGGTAGTTTTTATTTATGATGAGAATGGGGCAGAGGAGTCCTCTTATGAAATTTTGGAAATTGACAGGTGAGAGGAGCATTGTAAAAGAGTAATCAGTCGAAAATTTTTCTTGCAAAGCTTGCACATAATTGCTATCATAGCGTATAATAAGCTGAATTTTAGTAAGCTGACGACAATATACCGGCGAAGCCGGACAGCAATGAAGAAGCATCATGAACGGAAGGTTTCGGGACAGCAGAATCGGAACCGAGGCCGGAGGATGGGTTCGGAATGGAGGAGAAATGGACTTGATTACTATCAGAGAACTGTATAGGAACAGAGAAAAGTATATTGACACCGAGATAAGTGTCGGCGGATGGGTTAGAAGTATTCGTGATTCAAAGACCTTTGGTTTTATTGTTCTGCATGACGGAACATTTTTTGAGACACTTCAGATTGTTTATGCCGACAAGCTTGCAAACTTTGATGAAATCTGTAAGCTTAACGTGGGTTCTGCAATCGTTGTACGCGGTAAGTTGGTTGCAACACCTGAGGCAAAGCAGCGTTTTGAGATTCAGGCAGATGAGGTTCTGGTCGAGGGCGCATCAACACCTGACTATCCGCTTCAGAAGAAGAGACACAGCCTTGAGTTCTTAAGAACAATGACACATCTTCGTCCCAGAACAAACAATTTCCAGGCAGTATTCCGTGTGCGCTCACTTATTGCGCATGCTATTCACTGCTTCTTCCAGGACAGGGATTTTGTTTATGTTCATACTCCCCTTATTACCGGAAGCGACTGTGAGGGCGCAGGCGAGATGTTCCAGGTAACAACAATGGATTTGAATAATGTTCCCAAGACTGAGGAGGGTGCTGTTAATTTTGCAGAGGATTTCTTCGGAAAGCCTACTAACCTTACCGTAAGCGGTCAGCTGAACGGCGAGACATTTGCGTGTGCATTCCGCAATATATATACCTTTGGCCCCACCTTCAGAGCAGAGAATTCAAATACTACAAGACATGCAGCTGAGTTCTGGATGATTGAGCCTGAGATTGCTTTTGCTGACTTAAAGGATGACATGGTTCTCGCTGAGAGTATGATTAAATACATTATCAATTATGTGCTTGAGCATGCTCCCGAAGAAATGAAGTTCTTCAATTCCTTTATTGATCAGGGACTTTTAGAGAGACTTGAGCATGTCAGAACCTCAGATTTCGGACATGTTACTTATACAGAAGCTATTGAGCTTCTTGAGAAGAACAATGATAACTTCGATTACAAGGTATTCTGGGGCTGTGATCTTCAGACAGAGCATGAGAGATACCTTACCGAGCAGATATTTAAGAAGCCTGTTTTTGTTACTGATTATCCGAAGGAAATTAAGGCTTTCTATATGAAGCTTAATGAGGATGGAAAAACGGTTGCGGCTATGGACCTTCTTGTGCCCGGAATCGGTGAGATTATCGGAGGAAGCCAGAGAGAGGACGATTACGATAAGCTTGTTCAGCGTATGGATGAGCTTGGTCTTAAGAAGGAGGATTACGGCTTCTATCTTGACCTTCGTAAGTACGGCTCAGTAAGACATGCAGGCTTTGGACTCGGATTTGAGCGTTGCGTAATGTACCTTACAGGTATGGGAAATATCCGCGATGTTGTTCCGTTCCCCCGTACTGTAGGAAACTGTGATTTATAATTTGATAGAGGAATAAATATAGAGTTCCCACTGATTCGACATAGTGTCGGATGGTGGGAACTTATTGTTTCTTTCGCTCTTAAGATTTAAAGACAAGCTGCAGTTCCATTTCCAGTCCTTCTGCTAAACGCTTTAAAGTAGATAAAGACGGATTTGCAAGACCACGCTCAATTTTACTTATGTCTCCCTGATAAATGCCGGTTCTTTCTGACAGTTCTTTTTGCGTAAGGTTTGCAATTTTCCTTGCTTCTACTAAACTTTCAGCGAGTTCAGCAGCAATATCCATCTTCCTTTTACCCACTTCGATGCCGTCTTCCCATATATCTTCTGCATCCAGGTCTAAATCATCATTCCATGAGATACCGTATCCTCCCATATCAACTTGAACTTGATTGAATAATTCTGAGTCCGTTTCCAAGATTTCAAATTGCGGAAATACAGGATACAAAATACGGATATCATAAATTTTTTCGGTTCCGTTTTGAAACGCCACAAGTAAAGTTACATTTTCCATTGGCTTTACTGACTTAATTTTATGTGTCATACTGCATCCTCCATTCTGTTATTCAAGAGGTTCTAGTGTAGTAAATTGCTGTGTTTCCCACATCTTTAACAGCTCTTCTTTATACTCCAATGTAAAAGACCTGATTAGTTTCTGTTCCTTACTCGGAATATCACCTTCAAACATTTCACCGTCTGATAATGAGAACATACCGATATATTCTCCGTATATAGCGTGAATATGAGGTGGATTATGTTCTTTCCTTCTAAGGTACATTTTAATTACTATTCCGTGAAATCTCGAAATTACCGGCATTTTTGCTTTCCCCTTTGCTTTTAAGTTTATCTGGAATTAATAATTTAGACATTCTTATTACGATTTTCATTAAGCCAGATTGCGTTCGTAGTATGGTATTTCTAAATTTAGCATATATGATATATCCTATATTGTCAATGTGTAAATAATACCTTTTCTGTCGGAAATTCTGAAATTATAGGAGCAGGGCAGTGCGGTATATTCCGACAAGCTTTTGCAATGATGTGGCGCAGTTTGCCGGGCTTGTTGAGGGGAGCTTCTCCGCCTTTATACCGGTATCCGGCAGACAGAGCTTATTGTACAGCTCAAAGGCTTTACCGCCAGTGGTAAATATGCGGGTGATGGCGGTTTGCTCAAGGAGAGAATTAATATTGTTGGCAATGGGGTTACGGATGCTTGTATCTGCTGCTCCGTCTATTTCGCATGCTGCGAGAACATCCCAGAGAGCTAATTTATGTGCGGCAAGAAGCAGCTTCTTTTCGGGGATGGTTGTTGGTAAAGCTTCATTATAAATTTCGGCAAGAACCTTCCAAAAACGATTTTGCGGATGACCGTAATAAAATGCCTGCTCGCGAGATTTTGGTGACGGGATGGTGCCGAGTATCAATATTTCTGAATTGCTGTTGTAAAAGGGCGGGAATTCATGTTCAACCCACATGACAATGCCTCCTGCTTATATGAATTTGATATTGTGCTGATAAATATTATATCTTAAAGGCATACGTCTGTCGACTGCTCCGACGATACACCGGTTTCGGATGAGAGGGTAATTTTGTCCTGTTATATGTGTAATCGATGTGATGCGGACGAGAGTGTAATGTTTGTGGACAAACGTCTGGATTCTTGAACTTTGCATTAAAATGAGTTATTATATTCTTGTGGTTTAGTAAGAGGGATTATCCCTGTGCTGTAAACAGGGCAAAAAATAAGGAAGACTGGAGGCTTGAATATATGACTTTAGAGTTTAAATACCGTGAGAAGTTTGACGAGGGTAAGGCTGAAGGCAGAGCTGAAGGTGCGTTGAGTATGCTATTAAGATTAGCAAAGGATGGGATAATCACTATTCCCATTGCTGCTGAAAATGCAAAAATGACAGAAGCGGATTTTGAGAAACTTCTGGAAGGGTATACAGAAGAATAGGATTATATTGCGATATTCCTCGCAACAAGTCGCTTGGAAATTGGGATTAGTATTAAAGATAGGTCATTGCCGTGACCTATCTTTTTTCGTGCTAAAAATAGTCTTCCTGAAACTATAGGCGGAATAAGTACCGGTTGAAACGGCATGGGAAATTTGCCGTGAGTTGTGCGCTATTATGGTATATGACTTATAAAGTAGTGGTATTATATAGAAAAATGTGATAGACTGTTAGTTACCCTTGCATTTGTGACAAGTGCCCGTTGCGCGGGCAGGAGAATAAAGAATAATGCGGGGCAGGGAAATAAAGAATAATGCGGTCAGGACGAGAAGGAGACTGATATTATGGGAATGATTGAATTAATACTTATAGCGGTAGGGCTGGCTATGGATGCCTTTGCCGTTGCGATTTGTAAAGGGCTGTCGACACAGAAGCTGCAGCTTAAGCACTATCTTATTATCGGACTCTGGTTCGGCGGTTTTCAGGCTCTTATGCCGACTATCGGATATTTGCTCGGAAGTACGTTTGAACAGTATATTACGGATTTTGACCACTGGATTGCTTTTGTATTGCTGGCATTAATCGGCGGCAATATGATAAAGGAAGGCATATCGAAGGAGGAGGAGAAGGCAGATGCGTCGTTTGGAGTTAGGGCGATGCTTGTGCTTGCGGTTGCCACCAGTATAGACGCGCTTGCAATCGGAGTTACCTTTGCTCTTTTGCCGGAGGTTAATATTGCAATGGCGGTTTCATCAATCGGTGTAATAACCTTTGTGGTTTCGGCTGTAGGTCTTAAAATCGGTAATATTTTCGGAGAAAAATATAAATCAAAGGCTGAGATTTTCGGCGGTGTAATTCTGATTCTGATCGGACTTAAGATTTTGCTGGAGCATCTTGGTGTAATAAGCTTTTAGGAGGAGAAGAAAATGCATTTGAATGAAGAGACGGTAAGCAGAACGGATATATTTAAGGGCAGGATTTTTACCGTGCATTGTGATGAGGCAAGGCTTGAAAACGGTAAGGTTAAGAAAAGAGAGGTTGTTGACCATCCGGGCGGAGTATGTGTTGCCGCATTGACTCCCGATAAGGAGCTTTTATTTGTTGAACAGTTCCGTTACCCTTATGGGAAGGTTCTTCTGGAGCTTCCGGCAGGAAAGCTTGAGCCCGGAGAGGATCCCTTTGAGGCGATACAGCGTGAGCTGAAGGAGGAAACGGGCTGTGTAGGAAAGAATTACAGATTTCTCGGAGAGCTTTATCCTACCCCCGGATATTGTGGTGAAATCATCCGACTCTGGTGCTGCGAGGTTGAGAGTGAGGGCGATATGAATCCGGACGAGGACGAATTTCTTGAGGTAAAGAGAATTGATTATAAAGAGGCAGTTCGTATGGTAATGGATAACAGCATTCCGGATTCAAAAACGCAGGTGCTTGTGCTTAAAACCGCAAGGCTGATAGAAGCAGGAGAGCTGTAAATGCTTAATTTATGTACGTGAAATGCCGATATATATAAAAAGTATTTTGTATGACGGAGAACAGAACGATACGGAAACGGAGGCTGGTTTATGAAGGTGACGGAGAAGATAAAGAGATATCGACTGATAATCGTTAATATTGTCCTGATGCTGCTGATTGCGACCGGTTCCGTAGATACGGCGTCTGCTGATACGGGCAGGAACGGGCTTACTACGATTGAGCTGAGCGTCACTGATTATGACGGAACCATGGCAGAATACTTTGAAGAGCATTCGGAAGAGTATTCAGACAAGGTTATCGTGGGATACAGACCGAAATACAGCAGCCTGCCGATAAATTCTGCAGGCAGTGACGGACCTGAGATGGAGTCCCGTTTCGGATACCGGATGCTGGAGAGCGAAAACCAGAAAAAGCTCTATGAGGCAATGCTGGCTGCGGCAGAGGATTACCACAGCAGTGAAGCTTTTTCTGCAAAGGACATAGCCTCAGCGGATGATGCGGCAGTTGCGGTTGCGGCTCTTGAGGCAGTATTCGAGGATATTAATGATGTCTGGGAGGTAACCAACAGCTTCCTTAATGATTATCCGGAGTATTTCTGGATTGACGGCAGTATGACGGCAACACGCTTTGCGACCGGTGTTGCGGTTAATTTCGGTGTTGATTCCTACTACTGGAGGGCAGTGGAAAGAGTGCGCGCCGAAAAGGCTGTGGATTATGTATCAAAGCTGTGGCTTTCAGAGATTATGGCCCTTTCGGATAATAATGTGAGTACCTTTGATGATACTTACCTTATGGCAATGAAGGCACATGACCTTATTATTGAGGCTATTGACTATTTATATGTAAACGGTTCTCCGAGCCCGACAAAGTCTGCGCACAGCATCGGCGGAGTTTTTACGGGCGACGGTGCGGTATGCGAGGGCTATGCTAAGGCATTCCAGTATATGCTTGATCTCGCGGGAATCCGTAATATTTACATAACAGGTATGGCTGACGGCGGCGGACACGCGTGGAATGCGGTTGAAATCGGAGATAAGTACTATCTTGTTGATGTTACCTGGGATGATAAGAATAACGGAAATAACTGCCTTGCGGATTGTATAGGCTTTTATGAATATTTCTGTATTCCGGCTGATGTTTTTAATGAAAGCCATACAGCATTTACACCTGCCGGTGAGTACTGGCTTTACGAGCTGCCGGATTTTGCACAGGTTACGGACTATGTATATTGCATGAAGTACCAAAGCTTTGCAGCGCAGGGACTGACCGGCGAAAGCGTCGGGGCATTCGTTGAAAGTGCAATAATCAAAGCACCCGGAGACTATATATATTTCACATCTGAATCTAAAGATGATTTTGCGTTGATTGCGCGGGAGCTTTCCGTTAGCTCATGGAGCTATTATGAGGGCTGCTACGGATATGTATTTCCGTATAAGAATATTAAAATCGAAAAACCTGCCGGGGAAATTACGCTGAGTGATTTCGAGAAGACAATAAGTGTCGGAGAATTTATTTCAGTGAGTGCGGTGCTTAATGGCAGTGACGACGGTGCGGAATGTGATGACAGGGTTGTCTGGAGGCTTAGCAGTAAGGCTGCGGCTTCCCTGATTTCGTTCGGTGACACTGCGATTATCGGAGGTAAGAAGGACGGCAAGGTTACGCTTACCGCAACGTCGGCAGACGGCAGTGTTAAAGCGGAATGCATTATAATAATCGGTGAAGGAAAAGACGCTGCTACAGGTGATTATGTTATATGGGCAGGCGGAAACAAACACAGCAAGAGTGTAACCTTAAGTCCGACCATAAATGCGAGTACCTGGCAGGATGCGAAGGGAAAGACGAAAAACGGTAAGCTTGTCTGGGTAATTGCGACGGAGGAAACGGAGATTTCCTTTGATACGACAAAGCACAAGGTGCTTACAAAGAGTAATAAATCACTTGCAAGCGTAAATGCAAAGGGCGTTGTTTCTGCTAAGAAGGCAGGAATCGTATATGTTTATGTATGCGATACCGGCAGCTGTACCTACGAGCAGTTTGCGATTGAAATTCGTCAGGCACCTTCAAAGCTTCAGATAAGCAGTGTGGCAGGTTCAACCGATAAGAAAGACCTTGTCAAGAAGGCGTATATTGATGCGGGAAGCACTGCGAAGCTGTTTATTTCGCCGACGGCAAAAAATACCGCGGTTTCGGAAGCCGTGAGCTATAAAGTCAGCTTTGCCAAGCCGGAGCTCGCAAAATATCTTGCGGTATCTGAGATTAAGACGGACGGCTCGGGAAACAATTATTTTGAGATTACCGGTAAGCCTCTTGAAAAGACGATGGTAAAGCCGCAGGTTGTTAAGCTTGTTATTACGAATAATGAAAGCGGTAAAAAGGTAAATGTAAGTGTTTCGGTCGGCAATTCCGTGATTAAGGTTAATACAAGCGTAAAGGGTTCTCTTAAGGAGAAAAAGGATACCGCGGTGCTTACCTTGAGTGTTGACACGGCAGCGGGAAGCGGATTCACCACAACGGATAAGTATAAGCTGTATGTTGCCAAGACAGAAGCGGGTATATCGGATAAAAAGGTGACCTATGATAAGGGCGCGACTGTTAAGGCAAAGCTTGATAAGAGTACCGGTAAGATAACACTTACAGCAGGAGCTGACGCAGGAACTACTGCTGTAGTATATATGCTGTATACAAATCCGGTCACAAAGACTATGCGGTTGATTAAGCTTGCAAGTGTGGATGAAGCCGGTAATGTTACGGCGGTGTCCGCACAGTAAGGAATACGAAAGCCGGCAGGTACCGGACAAACTCAAAACAGATGAGGGGCGAGAAAATCGCCCCTCTTATTAAATCACCTTTTATCTATTGCCATTTCAATACACTTCCAAACGCTATAGTCAGGTATACATATCTTATATCAGTCCCAATACACCTTTTATGCTAATTGATTCCATACACAGTGCGGTATCCCGAAACCCGACAATTTGAGAAACTGCTTTCGTAATACAAGAGATTAAGAATCGCCGAGCCATATGAGCAGCAGCTTTGACAATGGGAATGATTGGTCATTGTGCACAAAAACAATAGGTACACAATAGTAATAATGCATAAACAGCACAAAGAAACTACTTTCGCAAAACTTCGTTGACGGTGCGAAAACCGAATGCTATATTTGCGGTAGCGCTAAGGGGTATAGGCCCCGGGATTATGAGAGCGGCTACAAATACGCTCAGAAACGGAGGATTATATGAAAAGAGTTATTGCTGTTGTTTTGGTAATTATGATGTGCTTTACATTTGCACCTTCTGCAGTACATGCAGCAGAGGCAGATGAGATGGTTCCGGTTGTTGTTAAGGTTCCGGAAAGCTGGTCGGCACCCTGCCTTTGGGCATGGGCTGATGACGGTACAAATGCCTTTGCGGCATGGCCGGGTGAGGAGCTTGAAGAGTTGGGTGACGGATGGTACTATACATATGTTCCCGCCTTCGTGCAGAATGTAATTGTTAATGCAAATAACGGGACGGATGCGGCTGTTCAGACAGACGGAATTGTAGTTGAAGCGGGCAAGGCATTATGGCTTGCTGTTGAGGAGGATAAAACAGCGGCGGTGTATTATGAGGCACAGACAGATGCTGTGATTCCCGAATATGTTGAGAAGTTTATTGTGCACGCATATGTGCCGCTTGAGTGGAAGACGGTTAATATGTGGGCATGGTCAGCACCTGACGGAACAAATGCATTTGAAGCGTGGCCCGGTGCGTCAATGAAGGAAGGCGAGGACGGCTGGTTTACCGGTAAGGCACCTGTTTGGGTTAACTCATTAATTATTAATGGCAATGAGGGAAGCGTTCAGACTGCAGATATAGAGATAGAGGGCAAGGAGCTTTGGATTACCGTTTATGAGGACTTAAGCTATGAGCTTGCGTATGAGGTTCCCGATAAGGCAGTTGAGAATATTACGGTTCGTGCAAAGGTACCTGCTGACTGGTCGGCACCCTGCCTTTGGGCATGGTCGGCACCCGACGGAACAAATGCGTTTGCATCCTGGCCGGGAGAGGCACTTAGTGCAGATGGAGACTGGTATGTAATAGAAGCACCCGGCTGGATTAATTCTGTTATTGTTAACGGAAATGAAGGAAGCGTTCAGACCTCTGATTTATCGGTTGAGCCCGGTAAGGATATATGGGTTGTCGTAACGGATGCGGAGAATGCCGAGGTTTCATATGAGGAGCCTGCAGCCGGCAGCAGTGATGTATCAGCGGAGCCGGAGCAGGAAGTGACTGAACCCGAGGGCGAGTCTACAGCAGTAGAGCCTGAGGCAACAAAGGCAGTTGAGCAGACGGAAGAGAAAACGGAAGAAAAAAAGGAGAATACGACTTCTGTTGAGACTTCCTCGAATAATGCCGATTCTGTGCCGGAGAACGCGGAATCTGACAGCAATGTCCTGCTGATAGTAGGGATTGCGGCAGCAGCGGTAATTGTTATAGGTGCGATAATAATAATTGCGGTGAAGAGAAAGAAGTAAGAATTTAGTGTATTGCGGGTGCACCTTAGTGTGGACCCGCAATTTACGGCAGAAGGGAGCGCTACGCTCAGAAACAAATAGCCATTGCGATATTCCTCGCGACCGGTTGCTCAGAAATGGAGGATAGTGTGAAGAAGTTAATTTGCTTATTAATGTGCGTGTGTATAATGGCGGGTCTTTGTGCCTGCTCAGGAAGTACGCTTGACCCGGCAGAGGCAAAACGCCTTGTTATCTGGCATGATAAGGAGGATGCGGTAATCAGTGCGCTGGAAGCGTATCTTAAAGCAGCAGTGCCGGAGCTGACTGTAGAATTTGAGAAGAAGAGCAGTCTGACGGATTCTTTAAAGCTTGTCGGAAATGATCCGAGTGCTGCTCCTGATATGTTTATTTTTGCGCATGATAAAATCGGCGTGTTTGCGGAAATGGGAATTTTAGCTCCCGTTAAAGAGCTTCTGAGTGAAGGGGTATTGGACAATTATCTTCCGATGACTCTTGAGGCGGCAACATATAAGGAGACGATGTATCAGCTTCCGCTCTATTTTGAGACGCTTTTGTTTATGTACAACCGTAGATATATGCAGGATGATGAGGTGCCTGTAACGACGGACGGGCTTTTGCGCTACATGGAGAAAAACACGGGGCGCGGAAGGTACGGATTTGTTGAGCAGCATAGTACGGCGTATTATTCCGCAGCATGGATTCACGGCTTTGGCGGAGAGATAATAAATTCCGACGGAATCCCTTTCCCTGATGAAAAGGCGGTTAAGGATGCGCTTAAGTATCATCTTGATTTTGTTGCGTTTATGCCGGGGGAGACAGAGTACAGCACGGTCAATACATTGTTCCTTGAGGGAAAAGCTGATTCTACAATAGGCGGTCCGTGGATGGTTCCGTCGGCTAGAGAAGCAGGGATTGATCTCGGTATAGCACCGATGCCTGTTACCGATGCGACCGGCAGGGCATTGGCGCCCTATTCGGGAGTTCAGGGAATTCATGTACTGAAATTCGCGGCTGAGAACAAAACGGATGCGGTAAAGAGTCTGTTCGCGGCACTGACTGCACCGGAAATAGGAACCTCTCTTGCGCTTGCAAGCGGATGTGCACCGGCAAATTCGCAGTGCTATGAGAATGAGCAGGTTAAAAATGATGAACTGGTTAATGCAATGAGAACAACAGCGGAAATTGCGGTTCCGATGCCGAATATTCCGGAAATGGATGTAATGTGGACCGTTGTAGGAAATCTTCTGACGGATGTAAATCTGTCGGGAAAGAGTATAGATGAGAGCTTTGAAGCGGCGCTTTCGCAAGCTGAGCAGCTTATTGAAGCAATGAAGTAGGGTAAAGTCTTCCTGCGCTACGCTTCGGAATGGGGATGGTTATTTATATGAAGAGAAGAAAAAAGGATATGCTGATTTCGTATTCATGGTCGGCGCCGTCACTCCTGCTGATTATGCTGATTGTGGTATTTCCGATTATTTATACGGGGTACATATCACTTACGAACATGAATGTGTATCACTGGTTTGATTTCAGCATTATCGGGCTGGATAACTATGCACGCGCGACTCTGGTTTTCGATTCCGGCTTTTTATCCGCGCTGCTTATAACAATCCTGTGGACAGCCGTTAATATGGTTTTACAGCTTGTTATTGCATTTATTCTTGTGAGTCTTTTGAATATTAAGAAGCTCAGAATGAGAAAGCTTTATAAAACCATTCTTATGTTCCCGTGGGCAATGCCGGGCTATGTTTCGATACTGCTTTGGAAAACAGGAATTTTTAATACACAGTTCGGATTACTGAATCAGTGGATGGAAAAGCTCGGGAATGAAACCGTGCGCTGGCTGAGCAGTGATATTTCAGCGTTTATCTGCTGTACCGTCGTAAATCTCTGGCTTGCGCTTCCGTTTATGATCATGATTATGGACGGCGCGATGCAGTCAATTGATAAGAGCTTTTACGAAAGTGCGATTCTGGACGGAGCAACATGGCTGAAAAGAACACGGTACATAACAATTCCCGCCATTTCTCCAATTATTTCGCCTGCGGTTATTATCACGGTATTCACTACCTTTAAGCAGTTTGACGTTGTGTATCTTCTTACACAGCAGGCAGGGGCGAAAACAGGCTCGGGTCTGCATACAATACTTACTTATGCATATGAAAATGCGTTTATAACGAACAATTACGGGTACAGCTCCGCGATATCAATTATAATTTTTATTCTGTTGCTGGTGTTCTCTGCCCGGTATCAGATGCGGGAGGGGGATGTCGGATGATAAAAGGAAAAAGAATCCGGGAAGGCATAGGGCTGACGGTTCTCAATGTATTTTTTATCTTATTGTGCTTTGTTACCCTGATTCCGATTTTATATGCCCTGAGTATATCCCTAAGCGGACAGAACAATCTGCTCAGCTCGGATTTTTCGTTTATTCCGCAGGATTTTACGCTTGATAACTATAAGGCGGTTATTTTCGGGGAGGATATTATCTCGTGGTTTGGTAATACGGTGCTTCTTGCCGCAACAACGGTATTTTTGTCGCTGCTGCTGGCAGTGCCGGCGGCGTATTGCTTTTCGCGGAGAAGATTTCCGGGCAGAAAGACAATTCTTAAATGTCTGGTGCTTTTGAATTCCTTTCCGGCGATTCTTTCAATGTTTGCCATTTACAGATTACTGCGTCCGCTCGGGCTGGTAAACCACCGGCTGGGCTTGATTATCGTATATACCGGAACCATGGCTGTCTTCAGTCTGTGGAATACAAAGGGATATTTTGATACTATCCCTGTAGAAATAGAAGAGGCGGCAAAAATGGATGGTGCCGGCAGTATTCAGGCAGTAATTAAGATAATAATTCCGTTGGCGAGGCCGAGTATTATTACAACGGCGCTTCAGGTTCTGATTTACGTCTGGAATGAATACATATATGCAACCACCTTCCTGACGGGAGAAAATAATTATACACTTGCGGCAGGACTCAATTCGCTGCAGGCTACGGAAATGACGGGCAGCTGGCCCGTATTTGCGGCTGCGTCTATTACCGTATCGCTTCCGGTGCTTATTATTTTCTTTATGTGCCAGAGATATATGACCTCGGGATTAACTGCAGGAGGAGTAAAAGGATGAAGCTTGATGCGGTTTTGCATATTCCGATGTCGGAATATTGCCATGGTCTTGACGAAAAACATATTGTTTACCGGATGCGTTCCGCGAAGGGTGATTTGAAAAGCGTGACTCTTTATTACGGAGATACGGCATGCCGGGTAACACCGATTATTTTTACACCGGTACGGATGGAGCTTGTTATGAGCGATAATCTTCACGATTACTGGCAGGTAATAGTTGATAGTCCGTATAACAGGGTGTATTACTATTTTGAAATGTATGACGGCGAAAAAACACTGCTGTATTACGGTGATGTGTTTACGGACAGTCTTGTTGATGACAGGTCACAGTATTTTAAGCTGCCCTTTAACCATCGCGCTGATATAGCAAGGGTTCCGGAATGGGTTAATGATGCCGTTGTTTACAATATATTTCCCGACAGCTTTGCAACTGCGTACCGGCATATATCGGGAGTTGCAACGAGCTGTGAATATGAGGGACGCGAGGTTAAGGGAAAGCTTGGCGGAACGTTGTCGGGAATTGCCGATAATGTGGATTATCTGATTGAGCTTGGAGTAAACTGTGTGTACATAAACCCGATATTTGTTGCGGGAGAATATCACAAATACGATCTTGTCGATTATTATCATGTTGATCCTTGCTTTGGGGGAGATGAGGCCTTTCGGAAAATGGTCGATACTCTTCACGCCAACGGAATCCGGGTTATTATTGACGGGGTCTTCAACCATTGCGGATGGAATTTCTTTGCCTTTGATGATGTAATCAGAAATCAGGAGAATTCAAAATACTGCAGCTGGTTTTACCACCTTGAATTTCCGGTTGAAAGACCTGAAACACCGGAAATATATCCTCTGTATGCATGCTTTGCATATGAAAGGATGATGCCGAAGCTTGATACGGCAAATCCTGAGGTCAGAGACTATTTCTGCCGCGTGGGACAGTACTGGGTCGAGGAGTTTGGGATTGACGGCTGGAGGCTTGATGTTGCGAGTGAGGTTGACGACGGTTTTTGGAGAGCCTTCCGCAGTGCCGTAAAGGAAAAGAATCCGGAGGTTCTGTTAATCGGTGAGGTTTGGGAGAGTGCGAATCACTGGCTTCAGGGCGATATATTTGATTCGGCAATGAATTACAATTTCCGTAAGGACTGTAATTTGTTTTTTGCGGAAAACAGCATTGATGCCGCGGATTTTGCGGGACGCATAACAAATATGCTGATGAGATACAGGGTTCAGACGGTTCCGGCGCAGCTAAATCTTTTGGACAGCCATGATGTCAGCAGGTTTTTGTCACTTTGCGGAGAGGACTGCAGGAAATATCGTGCGGCTATAATATTTATGATGTCCTTTGTCGGTATGCCGACCGTGTTTTACGGTGATGAGCAGGGAATTACCGGAACCGGCGAGGAAGAATATCGGCATCCCATGCCGTGGAAGGACGGAAACAGGGAGCTGTTTGAATTCTTTAAGCAGGCGATAGCAATGCGAAACGGACTTAAGGCACTTAGAAGAGGAAGCTTCAGAATGCTTTGTGCCGGCGAAAAATCCGGAATGCTTGCTTTCTGCAGGGAGTTTGAGGGGCAGAAGGTTACGGTATGTATCAATACCGGTGAAAAAGAGCCTCTTCCCGAGACGGAAGGAAATTTATATATGTCATCGGGGCTTACGAACGGAAGCCTTCAGTTTTGCGGTTATGCGGTATTCGTTGACGACAGGTCATAAAAGTCCTATATTAAAGAAAATAACGGAAGCCGGCAAACCTATCCCGCAGGGATAAGGGAACCGGGAATGGAGACTGTATGGGAGTGACGATAAAGGATGTTGCAAGGGTTGCGGGAACCTCTGTTTCAACGGTGTCAAAGGTTATTAACGGACACTACAGTATTTCGGAGGCAACGGCAGAGAGAGTAAAGGGTGTTATGAGGGAGCTTAATTATTATCCGAGCTCCAGTGCCCAGAGCTTTGCGAAGGGAACAACAAAAACCGTAACTGTTCTGGCAGACCTTACGCCGGATACGGCATTTCGTAATCCCCATATGTTTGAAATAATAGCGGGGCTTGAGGAAACCCTGCGTCAAAAGGGCTATCGACTGATATTGCAGGGCGTGGACGCCGACGGCGCCTATGAGGCTGCAGAGGACATAATTTCACGCCGGAGCGCAGACGCGATTGCTCTTCATGTTTCCGTGGTTACCCATCCCTTGTCGGCATTGCTTACAAGGCGGAGGTTTCCGCATATTGTTCTTGGTATGCCGAATTTTGAAAGCCAGGTCTGCTGGATAGATAACAATAATGTTTACTCGGGTACTGTTGCTGCTTCATATCTTGCGGAGCAGGGGTATAAGAGGATTGCGTTTATTGGCGGCAAATACTATGATATGGGCTCGACACTCAGACTTCAGGGAGTGCGGCAGGGGCTTAAGGATGAAGGACTTGAGCTGGATGACCAGTATGTATGGCTCGGAGAATCGACGCGGGCAGACGGCTATAAAATGACAAACCGGCTTATGGATGAAAAGGAGCTTCCGGATGCCGTAATCTGTGCAAATAATTATATTGCAATGGGCTGTGTTGCGGCAATTTCGGAGCGCGGACTTAAAATCCCCGAGGACATTGCGGTGATGGCATTTGATGATTATCCGTTTTCGCAGATTGTTGAACCACAGCTTACCGTAGTTGACATTAATGTCCGGGAAATGGGAAAGCAGGCAGGTAAGTTTCTGATAGACATAATAAGACATCCGAATATGCAGGTGCAGACCTATGTAACCATTTCAAACCTGATGGAGAGAAGGTCGACTATGCGTACCGGGTCAGGAAAACGGCGCAGCCGGGAATAAAAAGTAATATTGTGCGGCAGAATATGTCATGATATACTTTGGATATTATGAATGATAATAATTATGGAGGCTGCCGTGAAAGAAATAGATATAAATAACTGGTCGCGAAAGGAGATATTTGATTTCTTTTCAGCCGTGGAAAGTCCCTGCTTTTCCATAAGCTTTCGTTTGGATGTGGCCCCGGCAAGACGCTTTGCAAAGGAAAAGGGTCTGAGCTTTTATTACTGTATGATCTGGCTTGTGACAGAGGCTGTAAACAGGGTTGAAGCGTTCCGCTATACCATATCGGATAATCGAGTTATGCTTCTGGAGCGCCGGGAGCCGAGCTTTACGGATATGAAGCCGGAGGCGGAGTATTTTCATATTTGTACAATGGATTCCTGTGAAAGTATTGAGGAATTCTGCGCTGCGGCAAGGGAGAAAAGCCATAATCAGAAGGGCTTTATCAGCTACGCGGATGAGAAGCCGAACCTGATTTTTATCTCATGCGTTCCGTGGCTTGAGGTTACAGGTATTGCAAACGAGGGAACTCCGGGAAAGGATGACTGCATTCCGCGCATAACCTGGGGAAAGTATGTTCCGGAGGGCGACAGACTGATGATGGGCTTTGCGGTTGAGGTAAATCACCGCTTTGTGGACGGAGCAGATGTAGGGCGCTTTGCAGCCGAGCTTGAGAAGCTTATGCAGGAATTATCTTAAGAATAAAACGGTATCCGGCGGGTATATAAAACCGCAGGATACCGTTTCTTTTATATATAATTTAGCTTCGCTTAAGCATCCTTCTTAAGAAGGAAATCAAACTGTGACATATACAGCTTGTAGTATTCACCCTTCTGAGCTATAAGCTCTTCATGGGTACCGCGCTCGATGATGTCACCGCGGTCAACATACATTATGCAGGAAGCATTCCTGATAGTGGAAAGCCTGTGTGCGATAATGAAGGAGGTTCTTCCTTCAAGAAGCCTTGCAAGACCGCGCTGAAGGATTATCTCGGTTTCGGTATCGATAGATGAGGTTGCTTCGTCGAGAATCAGAATCTTCGGGTCTGCAAGCAGTGCACGTGCGAAGGAAATCAGCTGGCGCTGTCCTACCGAAAGTCTGCTTCCGCGCTCATTAACTTCTGTATAGTAGCCGTTTTCCATCTGCATGATGAAATCATGTGCGCAGACGGTTTTTGCTGCTTCAATAACCTCTTCATCCGTGGCGGATTTATTACCGTAGCGGATATTGTCCATAATTGTTCCCGAGAAGATGAAGCTGTCCTGCATCATAACACCCATCTGGGTACGAAGCGAGTGAATCGAAACATCCGCTATATTAATACCGTCAACAAGAATTTCACCGGAATCAACATTATAGAACCGGCTTATAAGGTTTACGATGGTTGTTTTTCCGGCACCCGTAGGACCTACGATGGCGAAGGAGTCACCGACCTCAGCCTTAAAATTGATACCGTTAAGAATCGGGTTTCCGGGCTCGTAGCTGAATACAACATCCTTAAATTCAACGACACCGTTAATAGGCGGCATTTCGAATGCATCGGGCTTATCCTTAACCACAACCTGCTCGTCGATTGTTTCAAAAATTCGCTCCAGATATGAAATAGCGGTCAGGAGAGAATTATAGAAGCCGGCAAGAGTATTAATCGGGTTCCAGAAACGGCTTATGTAGGAGATAAAGGTTGTAAGCACTCCGACCGTGATTCCCGATTGAAGGTCTGCCATCCAGCTGATACCGAGTACATAAACGCAGGCGGTTGTACAGGAGGATATAATGTCGACGCAGGGACCCATTGAGAAATTGAACTTAACGGCGCGCATCCATGCCTTGCGGTAGTTGTTGCTGAGTCTGTTGAAAATATCGGTATTGATATCCTCACGTACAAAAGACTGGGTAACGCGGATTCCGTTAATGCTTTCTGCTATATAGGCATTCAGGTTTGACTGCTTGTTGCTCTGAATCTGCCATGCCTTTCTCTGTCTTCTCTTAATAAATACGACTACAACCGCAAGAATCGGGAGACCGCACAGACAGATAAGGGTAAGCTTCACATTAATAGTGAGCATGAAAATAATAATGAAAATAAGGTTACAAAGGTCGGTTATCGTATTGATGATACCGTTTGAAAGCAAATCACTGAGTGAGTTTACATAGTTTACGACACGAACCTGAATTTTTCCGTGGGGCTTGTCATCATAATATGAGAACGGAAGCTCCTGCAGATGCTTGAAAATATCGTATCGCAGACTGTGAATGATATTCTGTCCGATACGGTTGGTAAGCGTGATTTTAATTCTTAATGCTATAGCGGAATAGCATGCAATAAGGATTGTGTACGCACCGTAAAGATAGATTGAATTCATATCACGTGCCGGGATAAACTCGTCAATTACCTTCATAAAAAACTGAGGAATCAGCATTACGAGGTATGAGGCAGAGAGCATAAGTGCAATGGCGGCAATCATCTGTCCCATATACGGAACTACGTAGCGGCCAAGTCTTTTTAGCTGACTGGTGTCAAAGCTTTCTTCAAGAATCTCATCAACGTCATATTTATTTCGTGCCATCTGTCTCACCTCCCATCTTTTTCAGCTTTTCTTCTATTTCGGAAGGTATTCTGCCGTACTGGTTATGGAATGCGGATGCATAGTAACCGTTGTGATTCATAAGCTCATCATGGGTTCCGGCTTCGATGATACGGCCCTTATCCATAACAAGAATGAGGTCTGCATCCTTAATCGAAGAAATACGGTATGCAATGATGAAAATGGTGCTGTCTGTCTCAAGAGTTTTAAGCTGCTTCTGGATATAGCTTTCCGTTTCCATATCAACAGCTGAGGTTGTATCGTCGAGAATAAGAATCGAAGGATTCTTGAGCAGTGCACGTGCAAGCGATATACGCTGCTTCTGTCCGCCGGAAAGACCGACGCCGCGTTCTCCGACGATGGTGTCATAGCCATCGGGAAGTGAATTGATAAAGTGGTTAGCATCGGCACTTATGGCGGCCTTTTTTACATCCTCAAAGGAGCAGTCGGGACGCGCGTAGGCGATATTACCCTCAATAGTATCCGAGAAGAGGAATACGTCCTGCATTGCCATACCGATATTTGCGCGCAGATTATATAAATCCATTTCCTTAACGTTAACGCCGTCTACAAGAACCTCGCCTTCGGTACAGTCATAGAAACGGCAGAGCAGATTCATGATTGTGGACTTGCCGGCGCCTGTTGAGCCGATAATACCGACAGTCTGTCCGGGCTTAACTTTAAAGTTTATATCGGTGATAATATCGCCCTCAGAATCTGAAGGATGATAGGATACGTTCCTAAATTCTACCGAGCCCTTAAGGCGTTCCTTAAGTAAGCCCTCAACGGGAGCCTTAACCTCCGGCTCCTCCGAATATGTAGCATATATCTTCTCTACAGAAGTAGAAAAACGGAAAATATCGTTTATCCACCAGCCTGCCATACGAATCGGTACGGTAAGCATCCAGAGATAACCGCTGACGGTTACGAGATTACCGACGGTCATTTCTCCCTTGATAACAAGATAGCCGCCCAGAACCATCAGAATTACATTCAGTGTATAGGAGAGGACTTCAAATACGGGAAGATATTTTTTCCATACCTTTGAAGCATTAAGCTGTGCCTCGCGGTATGCGTCGTTTTCACGTGTGAACTTTTCGATTTCAAAATCTTCCTTTGCAAAGGCCTTTACAACTCGGTTTCCGCTGACATTTTCCTGCACAAACGCATTGAGAGAGGAGAAATGCTGACGGATGTTCCAGAACGCGGGCTTAACATCCTTGGACTGGAAATATGTATTTATTGCAGTGAAGGGAAGTACTGCCAGCATACAGAGGGCGAGCTTCCAGCTGATTGTGAAAATCATTGACAGTGCAAATATGAGCAGGAGTCCGTTTTCAAACAGTGCATAGATAACATATGCCACGAAATGGCGTACGGCATCAAGATCACCGGTCTGGCGGCTCATAAGGTCACCGGTACGTTTTTTATTATAGAAAGTAAAATCCTCGTGAAGGAGCTTGCGGTAGATTGCATCACGCATATCATACAGCATGCCCTGCGAGCACTTTTCGAATACGAGCTGATAAAAGAATCTCAGGATACCTCTGACCAGAGTTACCGCGAGCATGAGAATAATTAGCTTTGGCAGCAGTTCGAGGTTACCGCCGTTAATGACATCATCAACAATGCTTCCCGAAATGTACGGATTAATTATTGCCAGCGCTGAAATACATGCGGTAAGAAATAATCCGAACATCATCAGGAAGCGGTATTTTCTGATGAAGCCATAGAACCATTTCATTGGTGTCATAGATACCTCCATAACATTATCAAGGGAAATTTATCGTTACAGGGGTAAATTATAGTCTTTCGACAACAAAATGAAATGTACTTTCTTGTGAGCTTCATGTAACATTTTGTAAAACAAAGCTGCTATTTCGTAAGGCGAAAAAGCAGTGCTCCGTGTGAGTCAACGACAGTGTTTAATGCCTCTCTGAGAGTGCTGCTGCAGGTCGAGGACCAGAGCTCCTCACAGTGCATATCGAGTATATTATCGGGGTAGTCACTGTCCTCTTCAAAGGTGATGACAGAGGCCTTGTCGCGGAAGTTGAAAACTGCAAGGTACAAAGAGTCATTTTCTGCATCCTCCGACATCCATATTGCCTGCTCTTTACTGCGCATTATCTGGCGCGCATTTTTAGACTTCGGAATAAGACGCATAACTGCCTCGTTGGTAAGCAGTGAGAGCGTCCATTCGTCAAGCTTTGTAAGCTCGCAGCCAAGCATCATGGGAGAGCGGAAAATACTCCAGAGGGTCATCATTGTAACCTGCTCGGGCTTAGTAAGACCTGAGGGATGCTCATGACCGAAGGCCATACCTACATAGCCGAGGGGAAGCATGTCACAGTCGGGATAGCAGCCCTCTGAGACATGTCTCTGCCAGAGCTCGCAGCGTTCAAACATGTTGAGGAGCAAATCCCATTTATCCCAGAAATCATCGGTTATGCGCCACATATTTGCATATTTCTCATAATGCCATGCTTCTTCAATTCTGGCGGGGCCGGGGGAAAGACTCAGTACAATACCGCGGCCGCATTTCTGAATGGCCTTGTGCAGCATTACAATTTCCTGCTTTGCAGAGGAAGCATCCATTCTACAAATGTCGTCACATTTAATGAAATCCACGTTCCATTCAGCGTAAAGCTGCATGAGTGAGTCATAATATTCCTGTGCGCCCTCTGCGTACGGGCGTACACCGTACATATCGGGATTCCATGCGCAGATTGAAGAAGGGTCGGCAATTTCATTTGCCGTATGGCTGCTTCCGAGGATTCCGGTATGTGCATGTGCCGCAGCGCGCGGAATACCTCTCATGATATGTATACCGAACTTGAGTCCGAGTGCATGTATATAGTCCGCAAGCGGTTTAAAGCCCTTGCCGCCGGCAGCCGAAGGAAAGCGTGCGGGATCGGGAAGAAGACGCGAATATTCGTCCATTTCGACACCCCAGAACGGGATATACTGGTATTTATCGCGCTGCGAACCTGCGTCGTGAGAGTACCATTCGATATCCACAACGATGTATTCCCAGCCGTAGGGCTTGAGATACTTTGCCATGTAGTCGGCATTTGCTTTAACCTGAGCTTCATTTACGGTTGTGTCATAGTAATCGTAGCTGTTCCAGCCCATGGGAGGAGTAACAGCAAAACTGTTTTTGTTCATAAGTCTTATCTTCCTTTCCTGCATTCGATAATTGCTAAAAATGTACTAAACTGTTATAATTACATAGATTAGCATATATGAGGGGATTTATGAAGAAGATATTTGAAAAAATACGGAATGTCTTCCAAAAGGGTGAAAATGTCGTGCTCTGCAGCATTGTTGAGAGCGGTGGCTCAGTGCCGCGCGGAATCGGCGCAAAAATGGCTGTTTTTGAGGACGGAAGCATAGCCGGAACGGTTGGCGGCGGAGAGCTTGAATACCGGTGTATAGCGATGGCACGGGAGCGGATTTTCGCAAAGGGAGATTTTTTGTATGATTATGAACTGAATAATATACAGGCGGCAACGGAGGGGATGGTTTGCGGCGGACGTGTGAAGCTGTTTATGCAGACGCTCACGCACGATGACGAAAATATACGGGAGGCAGTCCGGCATATCTGCGGATTGCTCGCGAATACAGAAGCCGCATGGCTTATTACCGTAACCGGCGGCTCCTGCAGCGGAATTGCAGGAACCTATTGCGAATCGGAGGGCCTTATCAGCTTTGACGACAGATGTATCGGTAAGGAAGCCTTATGTATGGGCTGCTTTAGGCGTGTGCCTGTTTACTGCAGTGAAGAAAGTCTGTATATTGAGCCTCTCGTAAGCGGCGGAACGGTTTATGTTTTCGGCGGCGGAACGGTGTCCCGGGAGCTGGTTCCGGTACTGACACATCTGGATTTTCGAACCGTTGTATGCGAGGATCGTGAAAGCTTTGTTACGGCCGAGCGTTTCCCTGACGCAGCGGAGCGGCATACGGGAGATTTCTCTGTAATGCCGGGAACGTTTAATATTAAAGAAGATGATTATATTGTAATAATGACACGCGGACATCAGGCGGATTTTGAAGTATTATGTCAGGCACTTAGAACGAGAGCCTTTTATATCGGGGTAATCGGCAGCAGAAAGAAGATGGCGTATACCTTCGAACGGCTTAGGGCTGAGGGCTTTGGTGAGGATGAGCTCGGAAGAATTCATACCCCGATAGGGATTGCGATAAAGGCGGAGACTCCTGCGGAAATAGCAATAAGTGTTGCGGCAGAGCTGATTATGTGCAGGGCTGATTTTCGACAGAAGTAGAAGATGTTTTGAGAAATGGAGAAGATAATGCAGCAGAAAGACAATTTATTGGCATACGGATTAAGTCCGACCTTCCTGTTTACATGGAAGGGAAACAGACGCAGGGACGAGAAGAATTATCATTGCCACGACTATATAGAGCTGGCATTCATTATGTCAGGTAAGGGGCGCTATAAAATAAACGACATAATATATGAGGTCGAGGAGGGCGACATTATTGTACTGAATCCCGGAACCTATCATCAGGCGTTAGTCTGGGACGGTGTACAGCCCATGGTCGAGTTTTTCATCGGGTTTTCGGATGTACGCTTTGAGGGGATGCAGCCTAATATGCTGGAGCTTAAGCAGCTGCCGGTTTATAAGGCGGGTGCTGAGCTTAAGCAGAGACTTATGCGAATCTGTACAATGATGTCATCGGAAAACGAAGACTGCCGCGCCGGAAGATATTTTATGATGCAGTCCTATCTTATGCAGTTCCTTATTTACCTGCTACGTGATCAGAGTGAGACCCAGATACAGGGAAGGCATTATTCCTTTGAATCGGTTAATAAAAACATAATAGTTGAGCAGATTATTATGTATTTTGAGGAGCATTATGCGGAGAAAATATCGCTTGATATTATTTCCGAGAATATGTATGTCAGTCCTTTTTATATTTCAAAGATATTCAAGGCGGTTACGGGAGATACGCCCATCCACTATCTGATAAATATACGGCTTGATAGGGCAAAGGAGCTTATTGAGCGGAATCCGCAGTACAGCATACGTGAAATTGCAGAGCTGGTCGGCTATGATGATGTGTTCCATTTCAGTAAGCTGTTTAAGAAACGGTTCGGAGTGTCGCCGTCGGGAATCAAGACGGGGAATGCAATCTGAGCCGGGATTGGGGGAAGAATGAGGTTTATACATACCGGAGATATTCATCTCGGAATGCAGCCCGACAAGGGAAAGTCCTGGTCGGAGCAGCGTGCCGGCGAGATATGGGAGAGCTTCGGCGATCTTATCGGCATATGCAGAAACGAAAATACGGAGCTTCTGCTGATAGCGGGAGATTTGTTTCATAAGCAGCCCACGGTGCGAGAGCTCAAGGAGCTTAACAGTCTTTTTTCGTCGGTTCCGTCTACAAGAATAGTATTGATTGCCGGCAATCATGACTATATCAGTGCACGGTCACCCTATAATACATTTGAGTGGGCTTCTAATGTAACGATGCTTAAATCGGAGCTGCCGGAAAGTGTTTATTTTGAGGAAATTAATACTGAGGTTTACGGACTCAGCTATCATACAAGAGAGATAAGGGAACGGCTTTATGACGGTCTGAAGCCGGAGCATCCCGAAAGGATAAATATTCTTTTGGCACACGGCGGGGAGCCGAATGACATCCCGGTTGATAAGAAGGAGCTTGCGGCAGCGGGCTTTGATTATGTTGCCTTCGGGCATCTTCATAAGCCGCAGGATGTAAATGAGCGTATCCGCTATTGCGGTTCGTTTGAGCCGCTTGATAAGAATGAAACCGGAGAGAGGGGCTATATACGCGGGGAAATCGGTGAAGGCGTATTTTTCAGTGAGTTTGTACCCCATTCGGTGAGGCAGTATGTCCGGGCTGAGCTTGAGGTAAGTGCCGCGACAACGTCGGTGCTTTTGAAGGAGGAGCTTAAGGGCTTTATTGCCGCAAAGGGAAGCAATAATATATTTTCGGTTAATATAAAGGGCTTTAGAGACCCGGATATTGCTTTTGATACGGCTGAGCTTGAGGGGCTCGGCAATATTGTCGAAATAACGGATGAGAGTGTTCCGGAATATGATTTTGATGCTCTGGAGCGTGATAATGCAGATAATATTATCGGGATGTATATAAGAAAAATTAAAGAGGAAAGTGCTGATGAAGTGCTGAGGACCAGGGCGCTTTACCTTGGCGTACAGGCTCTGCTGGGTCAGAAGCCGTGAGTATAGAGGGGAATATGAGAATACTTAAACTGCGAATAGGGCATTTCGGAAAACTCCATAATTGTGAATATGAGCCGGGACGCGGACTGAATCTGATTTGCGGAGAAAATGAATCCGGAAAATCTACCATTCATGCGTTTATCCGTGCCATGCTGTTCGGGCTTGATAAGCCCAGAGGCAGAGCGTCGAAGGAGGATATGTACACGCGATATCTGCCGTGGGATACACCCGGTGCATATCAGGGAAGTATGGATTTTGAATACGATGGAAAAGAGTACAGGATTACGAGGGTGTTTTACCAAAAGGAAAAAGCATTTTCAATGACTGAGCTGTCAACCGGAAAGGAAATAAAGCTGGCTGACGGAAAAATCACATCGTTTATTCCGCAGCTTACGGAGAGTGCATACCGCAATACCGTAAGTCTGCAGCAGCTTCATGTCAGGACTGAGGCAATGCTTGCGGAGGAGGTTAGAAACCATCTTGCAAATCTTACAACGGCAAAATCAGCAGAGGTTGATGTGAGTGCCGCAATTAATATACTGAATACTGAGAAAAAGAAGTATAAGCAGCTTCAGGTATCGGCACGCTGTGAGGAGCTTGAGGAAGAATACGAAGCTTTGCTTGAGAAGGAACAGAAATTTAACAGGCTGGCTCAGGAAAGTGAGGAGCTTGCCGGGGTTATTTCCGGGCTTGAAAAAGAGAAGGAGAAGACGGCGGCACAGGATGTTTTAGCCAATGCTTCCGTTATCGGACAGCTTCCCGTTATGGCTGAAAAGCTGCGCGGCTTACATGAGGAGAGCGAAAGACTGCAGAGAGAAGCAGGGCAGATAAAGGAGAGCCGGGAAAAGTGCAATGAGCTTGCCGACGGTCTTGAAAGACTGCCGCTGCTTGATGCGGCTGCCGTAAATCTTGATAAGCTGTATGAGGACAGCAGAAGAAAGACAGAGGAGATTAACAGAACGGCTGAGGAAAGGCTTAGCGCCCTTACGTCAGGCATAGGGGAATCGGTATCCGAGGATGGCTGCGGGCAGGCCTTTGAAAACGGTGATGACGATGAAATAGCCGGTATGAAGGCCAATGCAGAGACTGTTGCCGTAAAAAAGAAGCGTATGGCCTCACTTACGCTGATAGGTCTCGGACTCGGCGGAGCGGTATGTGCCGTAAGCAATAACAGATGGAGTATAGGTCTTTACATAGGTGTTATTCTGATAGTTGCCGGACTTATTGCATTTCTGTTTATGTATCTTAACTCAAAGGAGCTTAAGAAACTGCTCGGAAATATATCCGAGCTTGAAAAGAGCAGGAAGAGCGAGCGGGAGCGACAGCAGGAGGAGCGTATCAGGCGGATGACAAGGCTGCAGCAGGAGACGGCTTCTATAAATAACGAAAGGCAGAAGCAGCTGACTTATCTGCAGGGAGTTACTGAGGGTCAGGAAAAGGCCGTTCTGGAGCCGCTTTATGCAGCTTCATTGGGAGAAGTGCGTGAAGAGGCCGAGGAGCTGAGAAAGAAAGCTGTTTTGAAGGAGCAGCTTGAGGAGCAGCTGGTCAGAGCCTCTGCTGAGTATGAAAAGCGAACAGCTATATATGAGACTCAGAAAAGCGCTCTTTCCGAAGAGCTTTATAAGGTGGCGGCTAAGCTTGGCGAAGCGGGAATGGGGAGCATAGTTCCTGACGGAGCGCTGCCGACCGCGGAGGTCATTTTGGAGCTGCACAGGCAGCTGGCACGGAGGCATGCCGGAGTACTGGCGGAGGCAGAGCGTCTTGATTCTGAGATAAATGCACGTAAAAATGAGCGCGAGCGCATAGAGTGGGAGATAGATCACATGGGTGATATCGGCGCCGAGCTCGATGATAAAAAGCAGGAGCTTAAAAATGCACGCGGTATGTATGATTCGGCAGCAGTACAGCTTGAAGCAATTGAGCTTGCGCTGAAAACCGCAACAGCCCTGTCGGATGAAATTCATGACAGCTTCGGAGCTCCGTTCAACAGACTTTTATCAAAGCTTGCGGCGGAGGTTACTGACGGAAGATATACTGAAGCCCGTGTGAATAAGGACCTTCAGATTGAGGTTATGGACGGACTGGATTATGTGTCGGTGGATAAGCTTAGTACGGGAGCCGTGGAGCAGATGTATCTGGCATTGCGTCTGGCGGTGTCGGAGCTGTTTTTTGAAAACGAAAACATACCGCTTATTCTTGACGAATGCTTTGCTTATTATGACGGAAAGCGGCTTGCAGCAGCGCTCAAAGCGCTTTGCAGTCAGGAGAACAGACAGATACTGCTGTTTACCTGTCATGAGAGGGAAAAGCGCATTCTTGATGAAAGCGGAGCGGTGTACACCTATATCGGCTGCAGGGAGGCTTAAGGGTACATAAAGAGTGCCCCGGCGGCAGACTACCTTATATATCGGGTTTTGAAGTATGGCAAAAGAAAAGATTAAAAAAACTGACAGCAGAAAAAGAAGCACTAAGAAAAAGGTGCTTCTTTCCCTGCTGTTATTTTTTACGTTTGCGGTTCTGATAGCGGGAATCTGGTTCTATTTTTCTTACGGCAGGAAGCTTCTGGCACTTAAGAAGGCCGCGGACGTGTACGTAAGCAGTGCAACCGAGCAGACCTTTAAGAAGACCGGAACGACGCTTTGCTACTATGCAGACGGAACTCTTATGTCTACACTCAAATCAGAGAAGGATGTCTATTATATACGTTATGATGCGATTCCCGATTATGCGATTGGTGCCATGCTTGCGACGGAGGACAGAAAGTTTTATGACCATGGCGGCTATGATATATATGCAATTCTTCGTGCCGCACGTGCATATATAATTAACGAGGGTGAGATTCATCAGGGCGGAAGTACCATAACCCAGCAGCTTGCGCGTCTGACCTTTCTTACAAACGAAAAAACCTTTGAGCGTAAAATTACCGAGATTTTTATTGCGGCGGGACTTGAGGAGAAGTTTTCAAAGGAACAGATACTGGAGTTTTACTTCAATAATATATACTTTGCCAACGGGTATTACGGAATTCAGGCGGCAGCGAAGGGGTATTTCGGTAAGACCGCAGGGGAGCTGAGTCTTGCGCAGATTGCCTTTATCTGCAGTATTCCGAACAATCCGACCCTGTACAATCCGATAACAAACTATTCGAATACACTGGAGCGGCGTGACAGTGTACTTCTGCAGATGTATGAAAACGGGTATATTGAGCGGGATGAATATCTCGAGGCACTTGAAGAGGAGATTGTGACAGTTACCTCCGAGAGGGAGATAAACGATTATGCGGAAACCTATACCTACTATTGTGCCATCAGGTCGCTGATGCAGGCGGACGGCTTTAAGCTTAGAAGCAGCTTTGCGGATGATGCTGACCGCGAGCGGTATGAGGAACTGTATTATGAGGAGTATTACCGTATGCAGCAGTTTTTATATACGGGAGGCTATCGTGTTTATACGTCGATAAACAGGGCCAAGCAGGAAATGCTGCAGGAGTCGGTAAACGAGGAGCTTTCAGCGTTTGTTGAGCAAAATGATGAGGGAATATATGCGCTTCAGGCATCGGGAACCTGTATTGATAATGATACCGGACTGGTTGTTGCAATAATCGGCGGCAGAGGGCAGGACTATAACGGATATACGCTTAACAGGGCGTATCAGAGTCCGCGTCAGCCCGGAAGCTCAATAAAGCCGCTGGTTGTGTATACTCCGGCATTTGAGAGGGGATATTACCCCGATACTACAGTAGTAGATGAATGGTTTGAGGGAGGACCCAGAAACTCAAGTGATGTGTATTCGGGTGAGATTGATATCAGGCGCGCCGTTGAGGTATCGAAGAATACAATTGCGTGGAAGCTGTTTGAGGAGCTGACTCCGGAAAGGGGACTCGCATATCTTGAGAAAATGGGCTTTGCTTCTATCGTTGATACGGATTTTGTTCCGGCAGCCTCACTTGGGGGGCTTACCTACGGAGCGACCTCTCTTGAGATGACATCTGCATATGCAGCACTCTGTAATGAGGGTATTTTCAGAAATCCGACCTGCATTATGAGAATAACCGATGCGGAGGGAAATGCAATTATAGATAATACAAATACCTCTGCAATTAATGCGGGACTTCATGAGCTGCCCGACGGTGCATATAATGAAATCAGCGCGGCTGCCGTGTATGAGAGAAATGCGGCGCTTATGATGACTGATGTTATGGAGACGGTTATGGAAACGGGAACCGGAAGAAAAATGGCTCTCGACGGAATAACGACGGCAGGGAAAACAGGAACGACAAATAACCAGAAGGACGGATGGTTTGTAGGCTTTTCGAAATACTATACGGTCGGAGTCTGGGTAGGCTATGATTTGCCGAGGGAGATGGAAGACCTGATGGGAAATACCTATCCGGGGTATATATGGAAGAACTTCATGGAAAAGATACATGTCGGACTGGAAGACCGGGAATTTGGAGATTTTGTTGATAAAAGGCCGAGTCCGACACCGACCCCTGAGCCGACACCGACCCCTGAGCCGACACTGACCATTGAACCGACTGCGGATCCGACTTTAGAGCTTACAGTGACCCCGGAGGAGGGAGAAGAGTCCGGCATAAATCCGACCGTGACGCCTGAGGCAGAAGAAGAGCCCGGTTTAGAGCTGACCGTGACGCCTGAGTCGGGAGAAGAGCCCGGTTTGACACCGACCTTTAGTCCCGTGCCGGGAGAAGAGGAATCTGCGGAGCAGGGTAGCGGGGAAGATGAAAAAACCCCTGAAGAAGAATCAGGGGGAATCATATGGGTGACACCGGGCGGCGACGACGGAATCAACTGGATAACCTCCGGATTGCCGCAGGAATAAAAGGATTGCAGCCGCCCCATGCCAAAAGGTTTATTTTTCAAGTAATTTATAAAGAATACGATAAAGCGTGAGGCTCTCTTCGGGAGTAAGATTAACGCAGGTTGCCATTTTTGCCGGAATATCAACTGCCTTTTCCCTGAGGGCCATGCCCTTGTCGGTTATTGAAACAATTAAGTTACGTTCATCGCGTTCGGAACGTGTACGTGTGAGAAAGCCCTTTGCTTCAAGCTTTTTGAGCAGGGGAGTAAGTGTTCCCGAATCAAGATACAGATGTTCACCGAGTGTTTTAACATTGATTTGCTTCTTTTCCCATAAAACCATCATCGCAACATACTGCGTGTAGGTGATGTCAAGCTCATCAAGAAGAGGCTTATATAGCTTAATTACCTCTCGTGAACAGGCGTACAGTGGGAAACAAAGCTGATTTTTAAGCTTTAAGCTTTCGAATTTTGAATGTTCCATAATGCCTCCAATAGTTGTTCCTTTATCTTCAGTATACCGCAAACTGATTGCAAATTCAATTCCCTGAAAGGAATGATCTGATGCCGCTTTCGCCTATAATACGGATTCCTTCGGATAGGAAAAGCTCGGCAGTAACCCCGTTTCCGTCCGTCAGTGTTCCTGAGAAGCTGCCGTCATAGATGGTGCCGCAGCCGCAGGAGGGGCTTCTCTCCTTAAGAATTGCAGCCTGACAGTTATAAAGCTTTGCAAGCTTTAATGCTTCGCGTGCACCGTTTTCAAAATAATCGGTGACGTCCTGCCCGGCGTTGTTAATAACCCTTCCGCCGATTCGCTCGGAGGGCAGTCTTGGGGTAGACATCCCGCCCAGCTGCTCGGGACATATGGGAATAAGTGTGTGATGCTCCATAAGTTCGGAGAGCTCGGGAATGACTTTTCCGCCTCCGTCATAGCGAGTGTTGCAGCCAAGAAGGCATGCGCTTATCAGTATATTCATTTCGTCTCCGTTTCTGAGTAACTTGTCTCAATAATATTACTATATAATCTAACATGAACTAAAGAATATCTCAATGCTTAATCGAATTTATATTATCTTCACATTTCCCCGGAGTGAATAATAGTTGTTATTTTTATGATTTCGCGGTATAATTAATCAATCTGTCGGATTAACTGCAGCTTGCAGTATATCGGGCAGAAGAGGTGTCTAGTTGACGGGTATCGTACGGAAGAGGACCGTAATTTGCGGTTTACGATGTGTCGGTATCAGGAAAGGAATGGAGGACTATGAACGAAAACAATAATGACAATAACATGAATGCGAACGAGGGAGAACCTATTCTTCGTCCCGAATTCAGTCAGAACAGCATGGATTCTGCGGCAGTACAGGAATCCTACGCAGGAACCGGTGCGCAGCCGCCGAAGAAAAAGCGTAAAACAGCATTAATTGTTGTAATTGCTGTAGTGGTTGCTCTTGCAGCACTTGCAGGAAGTGTGTATTGCTTTGCGGGAGATTATGTAAAGAATACTTTTGCCATGATGACAAAGGATGATACGGAATACTTCAAATGGCTCAGCAAGAGGGCTGTAGATGAGCAGATTGAAGAGATGAAGCTTGCGTACGAGAAGGCACAGGTAAATAAACCTGAGACAGCAGAGATATCGGGCGGAAGAATTAATTTTGCAGTTGATATGTCAAAGGAGCTTACCGATCTTCTTGAACTGCCCGAATTACAGCGTCTGGGACTTTCACTGGCGGCAACCGTACACGAGTCTCAGGTAAACATCGGTCTCTCGGCAGCATATAAGGGTATCGAGGTGTTAGCGTTAAATGCCATGGCAGATGTTGATGCGAAGACCTTATTTGCAGAGATTCCTACCTACAAGGAAGGTATTATTGATTTAACAGAGCTGATTAAGAAATCAATCGAAGCAAGCGGTAATTCAATAAAGTTTAATCTTGATTCACTTAATATAGAATCCATGAAAGCGCTTGAAATAACAGGTGACCGGCTTGCGGAGCTTTACAGAAAGTATGCATATTATATCATTGACAGTGTTAATGAAGCTTCAATTACAAAGGGCGAATCTGCAACCATAGAGGATACTGAGGTTGAGTATTCTTCCGTAGAGGTTAAGCTGAACGCCGATGAAATTGCGGATATGTATAAGGGACTCTTCGAGATGATGAAGGAAGAGGAGCTTTTTACAGACCTTCTTGCTAAGAGCGGAATCGACAGCAGCAGTATCAACAGTGCATATGACGAAGTTATCCGCAGATTTGAAGAGCTTTCTGCATCGAATGTTGAGATGGAAATGAAAATGAGCCTCTTTGCCAACAATAAGGGACAGCTTGTCGGAGGCGGAATGGCAGTTAAGGCTGAGCAGACCGAGATTGAAATTGAAGCAGTCGGAATCTGTGAGGAGGAACGCTGTGACTCAGATGTTGTAATTACAGTTAATAACCTTACTGCACTTACAATTGAGGTAAGAGGCGAAGAAGAGGACGATTGCTATAACGGTACCGTTGAAATTAAGCCCGGCAAGGTTATTACAGCGGCACTCGGCGGCTCAGATGATATCGTGGTTAGGATTAACTGTGAGGATATCATAACTGAGGACACAGGCATTGTTTCCGGAACAATCAGTCTGAGTGCAGAGCTTAGCGCTGCAATTGAAGAAATGATTGGTTTCCCCGGACTTTCAGATTATGAGGTTATTATCGGCTTTGAATCTGACGACAAGCAGGGAGCTGTGAACTTTGATGTTAAAAAGAGCGGAGCTGATTTTGCTTCCTTTGAGATAAGTGCAGGTGAAATCGAGGCTGAGCCTTTTGTAACAGACGGAAAGCAGATTTACAATTTCGCAGATACCGGACTGATAGATTATATAGATATCAACAGACTGGCAGCGTATATTCTTGAGCTTCATGATAAGTTACAGGATGAAACCTTTGATAATCTTATTCTTGGTTTTGCTCCGTTAATCGTCGGAGGACCGACGGATTTCGACGGACTTAAGCAGATTTATGATGAGGGCATCTTCTTAAAGATGGACGAAATGATTAAGGGTCTGCTTGCCGGCGGCGGTGAGACATCAGATGACTGGGGTGATGATGAGTGGTCAGATGATGAGTGGAGCGACGACGAATGGTCGGATGATGAGTGGTCAGATGATGAGTGGTCAGACGACGAGTGGTCAGACGATGAATGGTCGGATGATGAGTGGTCAGACGACGAGTGGAGCGATGATGAATGGTCAGACGAGGATTGGGGCGATGTTACTGAAGGCCCCGGTGCGGATGATCTTGCAGCTTTTCCGTCATATAATGGGGAGCCGGGAATCTACTATTATCCTGCCAATTACTATGCGGGCTTTATTGAGAGTCTGTATTATGACGGCGTAGAATTATTGTGCTTCGACGGGAACCCCTCAGACGAGCTGTTATGGAATCTGTTTGGTGACGGCTATGTTTTTGTAGAAGACAGAGGTGCAGAATTCGGTGACACTGTTGTATTTGATGCGACTCTTATGATCGGCGGAATGCCGATAAGCGACTATTCGCTTATTGACGGTATGGTTTACCTTGGCGATTACACGTACGGTGAGGGTGTTGATGATCAGATTGCCGGTATGATGCCCGGAGACAGCAAGGACGTGAATGTTGTTCTTGGTGAGGAATATGGCGAGTTCGCAGGCTTTGAGGGTGTTTTCCAGGTAACTGTTAAGGAAATCTACGAGAATATTCCGGCGGAATGGAATGAAAGATATATTGTTGATTATCTTGGCTATGAAAGCATGGACGCATGTCTGGAGACCTTATGGGACATGGTTGCTTCAGGAAGGCTCGTTTTAACAGACGGACTTTCAGAGAGCCAGCTTGCAGGTACGGTATTTAATCTTGCAGTAGGGGAGAGCTCATATTATGAGCCGAATGCGGCACTTTACGATTATGCCTACATTGATTATTATGATGCCATGAGTCATGAGGTTTCTGCAACCGGTATGACTCTTGAGGAATACTACGCAAGCCTGGGCATGACCGAGGAAGATTTAAGGAACGATATAAATGGCGCAATCGAAGCTTCGTTTTGCCGCAAGGCTTTTGTTGCAGCTGTCGCAGAGATGGAAGGTCTCTATATAACTGAGGAAGAATACAAGGAAACTATAGAAACTTATGTTGATATTTTCGGCGTGGAATCAGTAGATGAGCTTGAAGAAAAGATTTCCAGGATGTATCTGCTTGAGATGATTTTTGAAGACAAAGTTATGCAGCTGGTTTACGACAGAAGCTATGTTATAAAGTAAGCTGAAATGCCGGTTTGTCACAAGGCTATTTGTGCTGAAGC
>JAZNKQ010000082.1:0-30151 GCA_045578645.1 Lachnospiraceae bacterium | reverse complement strand
GGACAACACTAAAATCCGATATATTTACCAGCACTCAGTTGGTCGTTGGCAGACAACACTAAAATTAGCCACAAAGAGAGAGTATATAGCACAGTGGTGTTATTGCTCTCTCTTTAAATTTATGGAGGATTACAAGCAAGGTTATGAAATTCACCAAGGAAGATGCGAGAAGAAGGGTACTGAATTGTGCAAAGCAATATCAGCAGAAACTTTTGAATAAAAAATTGATTATTATTTATCGTGAAAGGCAAGATAATGCAGTTCGTTACATAGAAGTAGTATTCCATGAAAGAAATTATCAGCATCTGACGGGTTTGGAATTGGTTGATGAAGAAGGGAACGTGTTGCGTAATCAGTCAATGAATTTTTATAGAAAATGTATAGAAAATAAACTGGGATTGGAAGAATTCCGATTTAAGCAGGATGGTACTACGCAGTTGAAATTGGCGGCATTACCTGTGTTGATGGATATAACAAAGATAACGAAAATTACTGGTGACTACAATAATGTTCGCCCATACCTTTTTGTTGATAAGGTAATGGGAGGTGTAAATTTTTGTCTTGGTTTGAGTAGGGAAGATAATGTATATGTTCCTTCATCTGCTTTGCTTGAAGATATAAAAAAGCTGACAGATGCACCATCACAGGTTTTGGCAATTTTAGAAAAGGGTATTGATACGGAGATATATTCTACTGTAAAGCATGTGGCAAAGGGATTGAATCTTAATAATATTACTTTGCCGCAGGAGATTAATGCAATGATTAATTTAGATAATTATGTATACAGAGAAAAGTAATATATTGGCATAAGGATATTGGAATATATCCGGGGTAAATGTTATCCCCCTAAGTGGGGTATAAACCTTTTCGCAAAAGGTGACGGTTTTGCTATTTAGTATAAGAAGTAACTTTCACCGCATGTCGAGACTGTGTGCCTCTTGAGCAATCGAAATGCAAATCAGGATACTTATTGTTAACCTTACGGCTGATATGGAAGATTATTGTCGGATTAAGGACTAGGGCACTGGTTAAGTTACAAAAAAATAACCATTACAATTCATCGAGTAGTGAAGATACTATGAATGACTATGTCCGAGATATTTTGGATGAAAGTTACGAACTTAGAGATCAAACCAGACAAGGGGAATCGGAAAGCGGTAGTGATGCCGGAGAAATTGATATACAAATTTGCGTAGAGGGTTTGCAGCTTGTTATGATGGAGGCGTTGAAATTAGAATCAGTAGTGGATAAAATGCTAAACATGCATAACTGGTTTTGTTGCGCAACGGGACAAAAATGAGAGTTCATTTTTTGGTGGCGAATATCATATGACAATATGCCATTTTAGAATTGATATAAATCGAAAGTTGGTGATAGTGAATGAACATAGATCCGTTTAAGGAGTATATAAAACAAACAGAACCCAGCAAAAGAGATAAAGGTTATGCCTGGCATACCGCTATCGGGCTACAGGCAGTGGACGGATTAAAACCTTCCAAGTATCTGATTGATACTGCAATAAAGAATATTGAAGGCTATATTTCCATCGATGAAGCACAGGAGCTTCTTAATACGTATTATGAAGAAAATCCAAAAGCAGATACAGGAGATCGTACAGAAGAAGCCGATAAGGTAGCAGTTAGAATTGCAAAGATTTTATCAGAGAAAGCATTTAGCTTTACTCCGAATGAGTATATCTCTATTCATAAAAAGCTGTTTACAGGAATTTATGGACATGCAGGAAAACTGAGAGATTATAATATTACTAAAAAAGAATGGGTGCTTAATGGAGCAACGGTTCTTTATGGTAGTGCATCGGAACTTCGTGCAACTCTCGATTATGATTTTTCGGAGGAAAAGAAATTCAGCTATAAAAACTTGAGCATGGAAGAGATTATCCATCACCTGGCTATCTTTGTATCAGGATTATGGCAGATACATGTATTCGGGGAAGGGAATACACGAACTACAGCAGTATTTTTTATAAAATACCTAAGAACGCTTGGTTTTGATGCAACCAATGATATTTTTGCTGAAAATGCATGGTATTTTAGAAATGCACTGGTTAGAGCTAACTATAACGATTTAAAAAACGATGTTCATGAAACAACTGAGTATTTGGAATTGTTTTTAAGAAATTTATTGCTGGATGAAAAGAATGAGCTTCATAATCGTTCTATGCATATCAGTGGAATGTTTGAAAAAGCGGACATTGAAAGTTCGAAAGCGAACATTGAGAATGCGGAAGCGGACATTCGAAATAAATTACTTGCTTTTTCAGATATGATTTCAGAAAAAACAATAAATCATGCTTTAGAAATATTTTCAAAGTGTGGAAAAAATGAGTATTTTGGTAGAATGATTGTAGAAGATATTACCGGGTTAAAATCAACAAGAG
This sequence comes from Lachnospiraceae bacterium, assembly GCA_045578645.1. Taxonomy (GTDB): domain Bacteria; phylum Bacillota; class Clostridia; order Lachnospirales; family Lachnospiraceae; genus RUG11977. The sequence goes on along the minus strand of JAZNKQ010000082.1, from coordinate 27,753 downwards.
CATCTGAGCTGATAAAATTGTTGCTTGATAGTAAGGTAATTGTACCTGTAACCGGGCATGGAAAAGGCAAATATCGGTTTTAATAAAAATATTTATTAGGTGACTGGTGGGGTGATTGATAGGGTGTTAATGCCATTCACAAAACCATCCGAAACAAATATGTATGCTTCTTGAGCAAACGAAATGCAAATCCGGATACTTATGTTCACCTTATGGCTGATATGTAAGTCTATTATCGGATTAAGGACGAAGGTACAACTAATCGTTAGCGTTAAGTTGATGATGTGTCTATAACATTCTGGAAGACGCGAAGAAGTGTGCAGATCAGAATCCGGGATATAAGGTGTTCGATGCGGACGGCAGGCTTGTATATAAGCCGAGGACGCCGTTTTTGAAAAAGGTCAGAATATCGATTCTGAACATCCGGAAATGACCGGGAATGTTTTATTAGGTTTTGGGAGCTATGAATTATGGCCGGCGGAGAGTGATTCTCTGACGGCCGTTTTTTTGACCTTCCAGGACGCGGAAATAACTCCGAAGCAGGAGAAAAATTTCTCGGAGGATTTGTTGCCTTTTTTAAAAATATAGTATATAATTAATCAAACATGACATACAGATGTCATGTTACGGATGATAGTATAAATCAGGAAGTAAAAGCGATATGAAAATAGACAGACTTATTGGAATTCTTTCTATCCTGTTACAGAAGGAAAAGGTGACTGCCCCGGAATTGGCGCAAGTGTTTGAGGTTTCAAAAAGAACGATTAACAGAGATATTGATAATCTCTGCAGAGCCGGAATTCCGATTGTTACATCACAGGGTACAGGCGGCGGAATCAGCATAATGGATGGGTACAGAATGGATAGGACGATTCTCACCTCTAAAGATATGCAGATGATAATGGCGGGACTTCGAAGTCTTGATAGTGTGAGCGGCAGTCATTATTACGGGCAGCTTATGGAGAAAATCAAGGCCGGTTCAACAGAGTTTGTCCGTGGCTCCGAATCAATTCTTATTGACTTATCTTCCTGGAATAAGGCTTCCGTATCATCTAAAATCGAATTGATACAGGATGCAATTGACCTGGGAAAAATATTGAAATTTGAATATTATGCACCAAAAGGAAACTCGGAAAGAGAGATTGAACCATATTATCTGGTTTTTAAATGGTCAAGCTGGTATGTGTACGGATATTGTCTGCTCAGAAAGGATTTCAGGCTGTTCAAGCTGAACCGCATGGCAGAAATGTCGCATGTGCGAAGCTTCGAAAGGCGTAGCAATGTACCGATGCCGGATTTGTCAAATGAGAGAGTGTTTCCTCCGCGGGGGAAGGTAAAAGCTGTTTTTGATGCATCATTGAAATGGCATCTGATTGAGGAATACGGAACAGCGTCTTTCACGGAACTTTCGGATGGGAAACTCCTGTTTGAGCGTGATTATTCTGATGAAGAGGCATTACTGTCCTGGATGCTTGCAATGGGGGATAAGGTTACCGTTCTTGAGCCTGAGGATTTACGACAGAAACTATTTTGTATCGCCGCAGAACTTACGGAAAAGTATGGAAAGGAATTGGAGATATGAGATTAGACGGATTTGGAATTTTTGTTGATGACATGGCTGTTATGGTCAGGTTTTATCGTGATGTTTTGGGGTTTGAGATAAAGGAAGATGAGAATACTTCGAATGTCTTTCTTGAAAAGGACGGAACGTTATTTCTTTTGTATCGGAAAAGCGATTTTGAGAAAATGACAAACAGGACATTCTCATACTGTAAAGGTGTGAACGGGCACTATGAGATTGCGCTCAGTGTAGATAATTATGCAGCGGTTGATAAGACCTATGCAGAGGTGATTGCTGCCGGTGCCGAAAGTATTATGGAACCGACTACAGAGCCCTGGGGACAGAGAACCTGCTATATTGCCGACCCGGAGGGAAATCTTATTGAAATAGGTTCGTTTAAGGAGACTTGAGAAAATGAAGAAATGGTATGACGAAGAATATGCTTTTACGATTGAGGTAACAGGCTATCTGAGAGGAAACCACACAGAGCATTTATGCAGAAACGGGGAGGAAATCGGGGATAAATATACCTGTACATACGGTTGCCCCGTTAATGAACAGGGCTATGGAATCTGTCAGAAAATGATGCAGCTTCTTTACGGAGATATGCAGGCTGTAAGAAGCGGAGGAAATCTTGCGCTTGTAGGCGGGACGGGAAATTATGAAAAGGATTATGTATGTCCGGATGGATGTATCTGTTTTCATATGACTGCTAAAAAGACCGGAAATGAGAATTTCTATACCGGTAGGTTTTATAAGGAGTGAAGGAGAAAATGAGCAGGGCATTAGTAGTTATTGATATTCAAAATGATATTACAAAGCACTACAGGGACATAGTCGGCAGAATAAATGATGCAATAGCCTGGGCACAAAGTCAGGGAATGTATGTTGTATATATTAAGCACAACAATATTACTGCAGGTACAAGAGCTTTTAAGCCCGATACAAAAGGAGCTGAGCTTGCACCGGAGCTTTCGGTGGTGTCAGAGCATATCTTTGTGAAAACGAAATCCAATGCATTAACCAGTGAAGCTTTCAGCCGGTTTATTGCGGACAGTGAAATCGACGAATTTTTCATATGCGGTGCAGATGCAACAGCCTGTGTGAAGGCGACAAGCTATAATATGGCAAAGGCAGGATTCAGGACACATGTGATTTCTGATTGCATAACAAGCTATGATTTGAAAAAGATTGATGAGATGCTTGAATACTATGAGAAAAAGGGCTGTGACGTTAGGCAGTTGGATGAGTTTATTTAAAACCGGGAGGTAGCATATGATTGACAAAGAAGCATTTGACAAAGCAGTTAGCACCCTTAAATCTTTTACGGACAAGTCGGTTGCTGAATTTGATGTATCGAAGCCTTATGCTGTTTTAGTTAAAAGGGACGGTCCTTCTCTGTTTAAGGATGACGAAGAGACAATGCTTGACTTTGAGACCTTTATGTATCCCGGGCTGCATAAGCAAATGGGATTTGGGGAGGCCATTCTGGAATTTTTTACATATAACTATTCTGTTCTGTTTTGCGAACCGGGAGAGAAGGGCTCCAAATACCGCGGAATGGATGTGATGGAATTAGTTTCAGAGCTTTCGGGAATTATTCATACGGAGCAGTGCGCGGCTCTGTTTGAATGCTATTCAAAGCTTTTTGATGAAATGCGTGACTATTGGCCTGATTCTCGGAATTTAAATCCTGAATTTCTTCCATACTATCCGGAGGAGATTGGCAGAAAGAAATTCAGTGTAAAGGTGTTCAATGTTGAACCGGAAAATGCCTTTGTAATTATTAAGTGTCTTCAGGAATTAAACTTTTTTAAGGTTGCAGAGGATTTGAAGAATAACAAAGGAATAGATGTATCCTCAAGTGACGATATCAGAGCCGTAATTGATAATTTTTATAACGAAATGCAGGGCAAGCTTCCTCGAAGATATACCGGCGATTTGCCGGATCTTTGCCAGTGTATTGTAAGAGAGGAGTTGTCCTACGGTAGTGTTTACAGAATTGGTTTTTATAATGACTTCCTTAATTATTACTACACAAATCTTCCGCTCTGGGAGCAGAACATAGTAAGCGAGATTAAAAATTTTGATGAAGAATACATTACGGAGCTGATTAATCATAAGCGTTTTCCGCCGAAGATAGAGAGTTTTTAATAAGCATGAAAACGCAGATATATATTTATTTCAGACCACTTATCTTTTCGGGTAAGTGGTTTTCTGTTTAACAGAAAGACGGTTGTACGTTGATATGTCAAGGTGTCTGGCCTTCCTATTAACAAAAAAATATAGAAATGGAGGATTACTGTAAAGTAACGGTGTTTTTTGACAGAATATATGATAGAATGAAAAAGTGAGCTGAAAACTCATAGAACAGATGAGATGGGGATTAGTATGAAGTTTATTATTGAACATGTATCAAAGAGCTTTGAAGAAAAAAAGGTATTGAAGGATATTGACTTCTCCTTTGAGGAGGGGAAGATTTACGGCCTTTTGGGAAGAAACGGGGCAGGAAAAACAACATTGTTTAACTGCATTAACAAGGACATAAAGACGGACAGCGGCAGCTTTTATCTTGAGAAGGAAGGCGCTGTGTGTAAAATACAGCCTGAGGACATTGGTTATGTGCTTTCTACTCCTACGGTACCGGAGTTTTTAACCGGACGGGAATTTCTGAAGTTTTTTGTGGATATCCGTGAGGAGCAAATCAAGGATATAAAATCTTCTGATGAATATTTTGATCTCGTACGTATTGATGCGGAAGACAGGGACAAATTGCTTAAGGATTATTCCCATGGAATGAAGAACAAGATGCAGATGCTGATTAATATTATCGCGCAGCCGAAGGTTCTTCTGCTGGATGAGCCGCTTACTTCACTGGATGTGGTTGTGGCAGAGGAGATGAAGCAGCTCCTCCGCTCTCTCAAAGAGAACTGTATTACAATTTTTTCTACACACATTATGGATTTGGCATTGGATCTGTGTGATGAAATTGTACTGCTTAATCACGGAGTTCTGGAGACGGTTGATAAATCTGATTTAGACAGCAGAGAGTTTAAGGATAAGATTATTGCGGCACTTCGGGAGGATGGAAATGATTAAGACATTACGAATTTCATTTTCCCTGAAAAATACATATCGGGTGAACAGTATTCTTTTTTCACTAAAGCAGATACCTCTAATCGGTAAGCTGATTCCGGCTAAAGCATATCAGGTGCGGGGATTAAAGATATTTGCAAATGTATTGTTTTGGATTTGGGAAGTAATTTCTGCTTTTCTGGGAAAGCTGCTGTATCTTCTTCTGATGATTGTTTTGCCGGCCAGCTGGTTCATACAGCGCGGCAACCCGGAAACGGAGCTTTTTCTCCATTTGCTGGTTTTCCTGTCAGTAATCGGAGCTTTTTTAAATACATATATGTTTAATCCTACAAAGGACAAGTATTATGCACTGATTTTATTGGGGATGAACGCGAAGGAGTATACCCTGCTTAATTATTTTTATATGATTGCAAGGTTACTTCTGGGCTTTTTACCGTTTGGATTTATATTTGGTCGGGATGCGGGACTGACGATATGGGAATGTATATTAATTCCGCTGTTCGTGGCAGGAGTTAAGCTTATTTATGCAGCTGACGGGCTTCGAAGGTATGCGAAGAAGCAGAAGATAACCAGTGAAAATGCGCTTGGCGTGTTCCGCTGGGTATTGACTGCGGTACTGTTGGCATTCGGATACGGCATGCCGCTAATGGGAGTTATGCTTCCGCGCCCGGTCTGCCTTGGAATTATGTGTGCGGCAATCATTGCGGGGGCTGTTTCAGTGCAAAAGATTATCAGCTTTACACAATACCGCTCCATGTATAAGGAGATTTTATTCGGTTCCATGATTTTTATTGACCCGTCGATGCAGAAGGAGGTTCAGAAAAAGCAGGAGCAGAAGAAAATCAGCGCGGATACCGATATTTGCAGTAATAAAAACGGCTTCGAATATTTGAATGAGCTGTTTGTAAAGCGGCATCGGAAGATTTTGTGGAATTCAGCCGTCAAGATAACGGTGGCAGCGGCGTTGATTGTTGCGGGATTACTGATGTGGGTTATTATTAAGCAGGATGGACGGGCAGAGCTGAACCTGCTGATTATGACCGGTCTGCCGTATATGGTTTTTATTATGTATGCAATAAACAGGGGAACTCCGTTTACGCGGGCTTTGTTTGTAAACTGCGACCACAGTCTGCTGACATATTCGTTTTATAAGCAGCCGGGGATGATTTTGCGGTTGTTCAGGATAAGGCTGCGTGAGATTATCAAGGTGAATTTGCTGCCGGCGGGAGTCATCGGAGGAGGGCTGGCACTGCTGCTTTTTGCAACAGGCGGTACGGATAATCCGTTGAATTATGTGATTATTATAGCTTCGATTTTATGTATGAGTATCTTTTTCTCGGTACATTATCTGACCCTGTATTATCTTTTACAGCCTTATAACGCAGGGACGGAGCTAAAAAGCGGAACCTATCAGATTATTATGACTTTAACCTATGCTGTTTGCTACGTTATGATACAATTGCGGCTGCCGACATTTATCTTTGGTCTTTCGATCATTGCATTTTGCATTCTGTATTGCTTCATTTCATGCGTACTGGTGTATAAGATAGCTCCAAAAACCTTTCGTATCCGTGCCTGAGTCAGTGTAAATTTGCGAGTCTATTTGGAATATTTCTTGCGCGTATTCCTTGTGAAAAGTCGCGCCGAAACGGAGCTTAATACGAGGTGGAGTTTATGAAAAAAGAGAAAAACGGAGTTACAATAATAGGCGGGGCAGATGGTCCGACAAGTGTGTTTATCGCCGGGCATAGCAAAAAGAGACCGCTTAAGATACGCTTAAAGCAGTACAGATACAGAAGAAAGAGAAAAAAAGCTGAGAGCAGGCTTTCTCCGGGAGCACATTCAATAGACGAAGTGATTGAGTATGCCGTGACTAAGTATAATGCTGTTGAAATTGATGCGACTCAGTACAGGTATATCGAGGGGCGAAATAATCTTAAGGAAAGTCTGATTATACGTTACAAACCGGAGCTGCTGGGTGAATTTGCCGAGATTAGAAAACCGGAAGCTTTTGATGAGGCGGCAATAAAGGAGCTGCATAGCCGGATTGAACGTAGAAGTGAGCTGGCGCGCAGTATTCCCGACAGGGAGCTGCCGATGGACTATCATACATATATTATTGAAGTCTGCGGCGGGTGTTTGGAAATCGAGACGGATTACATCTGGGATATTATGGGCATTTCATACAGCGGAAATAAAAAAGCTATGAAGTATTTAAGGAAAACAGCAATAGATTTATATCTTTATTATGGTGTGACAAAGGAAGATATAGCGAATAAAACGGAACGGTATTCCTCTTTGCTGACAACATTAAGTACGTAATTGGCATCTGTGCTTTACGGCAGGTCGCTTCGGATTGGAGATTATGGTGAAAAAGAGTGCAGTGTGGAAATATATAGCGGGAATTGCGATTATTCTTTGCATCGGTATTATAATCGGTGTTTTAATCGGTATGTCATTGAAGGATAAGGAATTCGTGCCTGCAGAGGAGAACGGGGCAGAGAATGTAACAGACGTACCGACGAAGCCCCCGACACAAATACCGGCTGCGACGTCTGCACCAACACAGACACCAACGGTATCGCCGTCGCCTGCACCGACACCGACGGCTACACCAACGCCGGTGTCTGCGCCAACACAGACACCAACGGTATCGCCATCGCCTGCATCGACGCCGACGTCTACACCAACGCTGACATCTACGCCGGTGCCTACATCTACGCCGACGTCTACACCAACGCCGGTGCCTACATCAGCGTCGACACCGACACCAACACAGATGCCGGCAGCAACTCCGACACCGACACTGAAACCCACATCTGCTCCGACGCCGACAGCGCGCCCTGAGCAGGAGGACGAGGCGGATGATTATGCGGAAAAGGACAGCAATAGTACCGAAGACGGCTATTTCGGAAGGCTGCATGTTGCCGGTACCTGTCTTGCAGATGAAAATAATAATCCCGTACAGCTTCGCGGCATAAGTACGCATGGAATAGGATGGTTTCCGCAGTATGTAAATAAGGAGGCAATACATCAGTTCAATTCGGAATGGGGCTGCAATGTATTCAGAATAGCCATGTATACGGCGGAGGGAGCGGGCTATTGTACAAACGGTGATTCGAAGAAGTCAGAGCTTAAGGAACTTGTACATAAGGGGGTTCGTGCCGCAATTGCCGAGGATATGTATGCTATTATTGACTGGCATGTACTGCAGGATCAGGACCCGAACAGATATAAGGATGAGGCAAAGAAATTTTTCGGTGAAATGGCAGAGGAGTACGGGAATGACCCTCATGTAATTTACGAGATATGTAATGAGCCTAACGGCGGTACAAGCTGGAGTATGATTAAGCAGTACGCGCTGGAAGTGATTCCCGTAATAAGAAAGCATGCACCGGATGCCGTAATCATTGTGGGTACACCTACCTGGTCGCAGGATGTGGATGTTGCTGCCAAGGATCCGATTACGGAGTATGACAATATTATGTATGCTCTGCATTTTTATGCTTCGACGCATACCGATTCATTAAGAAATAAATGTAAAGCGGCGGTAGCGGCAGGGTTGCCTGTTTTTGTTTCGGAATACGGAATTTGTGAAGCCTCGGGCAACGGATATATTAATTTTGAACAGGCGGATAAATGGATAAAGCTTCTGGACAGTCTCTGCATCAGTCATGTGGCATGGAATCTTTCAAATAAAAATGAAAGCTCATCGATGATTGCGGCAGGATGTGATAAGGTGAGCAGATTTACTGAAAAAGACCTATCCGAAGGAGGAAAATGGTTTGTGAGGATGCTCGGAAATGAGGTGGCGGACGCAGACGATGACCCTTTGGGAGAGGCGGAAAATGCAGTGGATAACGCTGAGCCTTCGGGAACCGAAGAAAACACGGAAGTTAGCGCCGACCTTTTGGGCGAGCTTATCACAGCGGGAAACGATATAAGCATAACTGTCGTAAACAGCTGGGATACGGGGAGCAGTACGGGAGTTCAGCTTTCGCTGACAGTTAAGAATACCTCGGGTCAGGATATTAGTGACTGGACACGGATACTGACTGTAAAGGCAGGCTTTAATGCAGAGATAAGCCAGTTCTGGAATTGTGCAGCTAAAATAGAGGGAAATATTATTACCGTAACACCGGCCGAGTATAATAAAAACGTTGAGGCCGGCAAAGAAATCGGAGATATCGGTATTATTTTGAATGTGACGGAGGAGTAATGGGGTGAAGGAACTGACAAAGGGCAGACCGCTTAGCGTAATACTGAGATTTGCGCTTCCGCTGTACATAGGGCAGCTTTTTCAGCTGTGCTACGGTGTTGCAGATACAAGAGTAATAGGCCGTTTCCTTGGTGAGGAGTCGCTTGCGGCGGTTGCATCAACAACGGCACTGAGTGATTTGCTGATAGAATTTCTGAACGGAATTATTTGCGGATTCGGAATAATTATTGCCAATTGCTTCGGAGCGGGTAAAAAAGACCGGATGAAGAAGGCAATCGGCGGAACGATTGTAATGGGTGTAGCAATTACAGCTGTTATCAGCAGTGTCTGTCTGATTTTTCTGCCGGAGATACTTAGTCTCATGAATGTTGAGCCGTCACTGCTTTTTGCGGCCTCGGAATATATCGGTACAATTATCGCAGGTCTTGTGTTTACTGCCCTGTATAATATTTGTGCGGCGATTCTGCGTGCTGTCGGAGACTCTGTGACACCGCTGATTTTTTTGATTATATCAAATGTGCTTAATGTGGCACTTGATTATGTGTTTGTGCGCTTTGCGGGAATGGGAACCTCGGGTGCTGCTCTTGCTACCGTGATATCGCAGGTGGCTTCGGTAATACTTTGCGTTATTGTAATAAAAAAGAAATACCCGGCGCTTTCGGTTGCGAGGACTGACCTTGTTCCTGAGAGGGAGATGTATAAAAGGCTCATTCCCACAGGTTTATCGATGGGCTTCACCGTTTCCTTTGTGCTGCTCGGAACCTTCGCGCTTCAGACGAGTATAAACACCTTCGGAACCAATATAATCGTTGCGCATACTGCTGCGAGAAAGGTAACGGTTATCTTTATGACACCGTATTTTGTGCTCGGAACGGCGCTGGCAACCTATTGCGGACAGAATCTCGGGGCAGGGGAGTACGGACGTATAAAGCAGGGAATAAAGGACAGTGTACTGCTGGCATTTATATGGTGTGTTTTTGTGGTTCTGATGATATTTGCCTTCACACCGGTTTTCATACAGTTTATAACTGGAAGCAGTGAGCATGAGATAATAAATACCGCAGTCAGATATCTGCGGTTTAATTCGGTTTTGTATTTTCTGCCTGCCATGATATGTATTTTCAGAAACAGTATGCAGGGCTTCGGGGACAGTAAGTCGCCGCTTATATCAAGCTTTATAGAGCTTGCGGTTAAGGTTCTTGTTGTGTGGCTGCTTACTGCAGAAATGGGATATGACGCTATTATTATTTCGGAACCGGTAGCATGGGTGCTGATGATAATTCCGCTGTTTATCGGATTAAGGAAATTTGTAAAGAAAAATATTACCGGCAAGGCATATTAATCCGTATCAGTTGTCCGGATATTGTTCGGGCATTGCCGTGGGTGAAATTATCGTTTCCGATGATGTTCCGGAGGGGGCCGAAATTGTTGCATGAATCGGCTGTGAATCATAAACAGGAAGGTCGATTTGAAAATCGGGAATAAAGAAAAGCACACAGGCAAGTAATCCGGTCAGAATTGTTATTACCAGATATATAGTAAGTGCTGTTTTTCGTCGCATGCCGGATCACCTCACTACTGACAATTTGCCGGCAGCTGAATGTATATTCCCATACCTTTGCCGGGCTCACTTTTTGCATATATGGTACCGCCATAGTATTCAACAATGGCCTTTGCCTGCGTCAGACCGAGTCCGTTTCCGCTTATACGGTTGGCACCCTGATAGTTAAGCTCGAAAATGCGGGAGGTCTCATGCTTTGAAAGACCCTCTCCGTTATCCTTCAGAACAATAAAAAGGTCATCGCCGATATTGGATATCGTGATTATAAGACTTCCGCTGCGGTTCATATATTTGATGGAATTATCAACAATGTTCCGGAACATAATCCGTATGTAATTTGCATCGGCGCGGACATTAAGAACCTCTGAAGCACTTGAAAGCAGAACCTGAATTCCGGCCTTGCTGCTGTACGGCTGCATTTCGTCAATGACCTTATTTGCGCAGTCAATGATATTAAGCTTAACCGGCTTCTCATCAGGCGGAAAAAGACGGATGATATTTGATGGGGCTTCGGCTTTGTCGGTTTGCTGAACGGCATCCTCAAGCTCGCAGGTAAGAGTACTTATGCGGAGCATGTCGGATTCTGTCTGAGCCTTGAGCTGTTCGTTTTCAGAAAGCAGATTGTCGCGCTCCTGCTTTAAGACAAGACGTTCATCCTCGTATTTTGATATTATGCTGAATTCGTTTCGAAGTGTTTCAAGTCCGTCCGCACTCTGACTAAGAGAGCTTCTTGTAACCTTGTCATGGAATATAAGCAGATAAACGATTAATACGCAGCTGTGAACGGAAAATGCAATTATGGTATACAAACGGTTATCGGTAATCAAAAAATAAAGTGTAAGTATGTAGAACACCAACACCATTATCATCAGAAAAATTTCGCTTATAGAAAGTTTGTCATTCGACTCTTTGTTTTTCAACTGATTTACCTTCCTTTTGTTTACTGCCTTCAAAATTTAGTGTATAATAATTTGAAAATATCGTCAAGGAGTTTGTATGTTTGGGAAGGGGGTATTTGTGTATGAATAAACAGGAAAAAAACGGGGCGGGTGACTGGGATTTTTATGCAGATACGATGGAGCGTGAGAAGAAAAAAAGAGATGCAGGTGCGTTGAATGACAGCAGGGGAGTTTTTGTAAATGCATATGAAGACGGATTAAACCACAGCAGAAGCGTTTTTGATAAAACTGCTATATTTACAACACGTGAAGGGGAATAAGCTATGGATGGGGATACTAGAATTCTTCTGGTTGAAGATGATGCCGAGCTGTCGATGGTCACGGCATTGAGACTGCGGAACAGCGGCTTTGATGTTGCGTGTGCGTTAACCGGCGGGCAGGCAATAGAGATAATTAAGAATGAGAGGATTAATCTGATTCTTCTGGATGTATTGCTTCCTGATACCGACGGTCATGCATTGTGCGACAGAATACGCAGTGCTGAAATCGGCTACGGCGGTCCGATTATTTTTATGAGCTGCCTCGGTGACAGCACCAATATAGTCGATGCCTTCAGAAAAGGCGGTAATGATTACATAGTTAAGCCGGCACGGCTTGATGTGCTGCTTGAAAGAATCAGCGCAAATCTTGCGAAGGATGTGGCTTCGGTGGATTGCGGAAAAACGTGGTTTAAGCAGTTCGTGATTGATGAGGGGCGAAGAAGTGTCTTTCGGGTAAGAAATAATAAGATGGAGGAGAAAATAGACCTTTCGAAAACGGAGTATGATATTCTTACGGTGCTGGTAAATCATCCGGACGAGATAATTTTATACCGGCAGCTGTATAAAAGTGTATGGGGTATGGAGGATCTTGGGGATGTACGAACGCTGATGGTACATGTGTCAAATCTCAGAAAGAAAATAGATGAAAACCATGGAGAGATGATACATGCCGTTCGCGGAGTCGGATATCTGTTTCATGATGAATAGCTTTAGGAATAAGGTATATAGGGGGGCAGAAATGTTTTTCAAAAGAAGAAAAAAGGCTGTTGGGGAGCCGGAAGTCAAGGTGTTTTCCGAAGAGGATGCGGCAGAGAGAATGAAGGAGGACGTAATGTGGTTTAAACGCATTATGTCGCATAACATAAGAATGCCGCTGGCAGTTATTGTAGGGTACGGAGAGCTTCTGACAGGAGGCAGTCTTCGAAGCAGGGAAGAGGAAATGGACTGCATTAAAAAAATATGCAGTAATATTGATTATCTTGATGTCATGACTAAGGTTCTGCTGGATGATGAGCAGGGTGAGCTGCTGAAGCAGAAGGAGTATTTTGACATTCTTGCATGCATACGAAGAGTAACCGAATACATCAGCAGGATAGCGCTGAAGTCGGGAATAAGGGTTTCGGTTAACTGCTCACGTGATACCGTGACAATGTACGGTAATAAAATTTCTTTTATGCGTGCTCTGTTTAATCTGATTGAGAATTCCATACGTCATATGAAACGTTCCGGAAATGTGGTCATTACGGTCGAGGATAACGAGAATGATATTTTGATTATCTACCGCGATGACGGTGAAGGTATGCCGGAGAATGAAGCGGCGCTTCTGAGCGGACAGAGCGGTGCAGTCTGGGAGTCCGGGGAGCTCGGAAGAGGAATCGGAATGTATCTCATACGCCAGACCGTGGCTGAGCACGGGGGTGACATTCAGATAAAGACCGGTGAGGGAAAAGGAATGGGTGTGTACATGTCTTTTCCAAAATCATGACGAAAATTGTAAATCTTTAATATTTCTTTAACAAACTAAAAAATTTTTATGTTATAATTATACAAGAATGCTATGCGTAACACCAAATGATGCAGTAAAACAACCAATGATTTAAAGAAAGAGGGGAAATAGCCAGTGAAAAACAGCGGATTACTTCCATTTAACAGAAACAGATACTACAAGGGAAAAATGCTTACCTCGGCAGACTTTGAAGCAGAGCAGTTGTACATGAACAACAAGCGCAGATTTGTTAATCAGATGCTGGGCGGCAGCGGTGTTGTATGCGGTCTCAGTGTTATCAGTCTTGATGACCTCTCGATAATGGTTGAGAGCGGTGTTGCAATTGATGACGAGGGTCGTGAAATTGTTGTCGAGAATTCGGTTGTAAAAAAGCTTTCAACAATTAACGGCTTTGAAACACTTCATACAAATCATGCAAGTCTTTGCATACGCTACAGTGAGGAGGAGACTCAGCCTGTTTATTCAATTAATCATCAGGAGGGTCAGAAGGAATACGAGCATAACCGCATTCAGGAGACTTATGAGCTTTTCCTTCAGGATACTGAGGACATAATCAATCCCTTCGAGGTTGAAACCGAATTTTTTACGGGCGGAATCCTTTTTGAAAATCAGGACTACAGAATCCGTTTCCGTATCCCTGCCAATATTTGTGCCGGACATTATGTAAAAGCGGTTATCGAAGTTGAGAAGCTCAGTGCAGAGAAGGCAAATCTTTACTATTCTGCAGTTTTCCAGACTCCCGCACTTGAAGCTCTTGACGGAAATCAGGAGATGAATGTGGTGCTTGAGAACATCATGCTTGAGCAGGGAAGAAAGGCTGTTAAGGAGTACTGGCTTCTTGCACAGTCAGAGGAGATTAAGGACACGGGTATCATGCTTAAGTCGGGAAGCTCAAAGACCATGATAAACGGTATTGATGTTTCTGAAAACGGAAGCTTTAACTGGAAGATTAACATTACGGAAGATGAGCCTGCCGCACTCGTGGGCAGAGAAACCGGTAAGATAAGCATGGAGTTAAGAAGCATCAGCGGCAATACGGGAATGATACGTCTTGCTGACATGAAGCTTGTACGTACCGAGTCCGCATATCTGATTGAATCCGTTGATGAAAAGAGTGTTAAGAAATACATACAGACAATGCGTGATGCGGGACTGCGTCAGGAATATACAGGTTATTTCAATAAAAAGTTTCCGTTCTGTCAGGCAGAAAGCCTTGCAGGCGGTCTCGGCACAAAGACTGATGTCAGAAAAGAGAAACTTGATTTTGCAGCCCCGAGAATTGAAACAGGTGTTGTTGAGATTCCGCTGGGTGAGAATGCAAGACGCGGAGATATATGCTATTCGGGTGAGATAATGCATGGCCTCGGAAAGGGCAATGTTTATGTTGAGGTCGGATATGAGAGTCTTGAAGAGGACGGAACACTCGGAAAGGATGCGAAAACAACCGTTTACGGCAATCCATCCCTGTTCGAATCCGAGCTTCAGCCGGTTGCTGCCGAGACAGCGGTTAAGGTTCTCAATGATAAGGGAAGCTTTGTTGTTGCTCTCAAGCTTTTAAGGGATGCGAAGCAGCTTGTGCTTACATACCGCTGGGTTGCAATCAAATGCGCGGGTGACGGACTTGCCGAGGAATCCGATATAATCGACAGGCAGAGCATCACGGCAGTTACACCTACCATTGTTGTCGGAGTTAAGGAAAGCTATTTCTTCCAGGTCAAGTACAATAACATGAAGCCCTGCTCGGTTACATATGAGCTTACTGAACCCGGAAGCGGAGAGATTACATCAGACGGTATCTATTCGGCACCTGCCAAGGAAGGTGTATATGAGATTAAGATTTCCTGCACGGATAAGCCGCAGATTTGTACTTATGCTTATGCCATTGTAAAGAAAAAGGTGGCGGACGAAGAGGAGTAATAGGGGGTATCTATGATATACCAGTCAGAACATCTGAAACTGCGAAGTGTTATGGATGTGTTTCGGGGAAATGTCAATGATGTGATGATATGTGAGGATTTTTCCGAAAAAAACGGTAATTACTATACACTTGTGTCGGTGCACGATCACGAAGTCGTAAAGAGGCTGCTGCGCATTATTAAGGAGTCCGGGAAAAGTATGGACTGCTGTATCGATATGTTCAGCTACGGCAACAGCTTCTGTATGGTCTTTCCGTACGTGAGGGAAAGAAAGCTGGAGGACTTCTACATGGTCGGAGCCCTGCCGCTGAGTACATGTGAGGAAATATGCATGAATCTGCTTTTGCAGTGTATGGCATCAACTCTTCCGTATCCGCTTCTTGAGCTTGTTCTTAAGCAGAAGCAGATGCATCTGCTCAGAGACAACAGTATAGTTCTCGGCTATTGCATTGATTTGTCTGAAATCAATGAAAACAGCGGTGAGAAGGAATGCACAATTGAATGTGCGACCCGTATTCGCGAGCTTCTTGAAGAAAAGATTACAAAGAAGAATGTCAGTCTTCAGCTTTTGATGAAGAAAATTCCGAAGCAGAGCTATCACGATTTCAGGGAACTGTATAAGGATATTTGTCTGACGCGGACAAAAAGCGGGAAGAAGAGTCTTAAGAAATCCGTTAAGGCCTTCGGAGAACGTAATCAATCGGTATTATTCAGGGTTATTCTGTACCTTTCGGTAATTATGGCAATTACGGTACTGATAATGCTTTTATCCAATATTGTATGGGGCGACATTCCTTTTCTGCGGATGTTTACCAATACATTTAAACAGATTGGCACGGAGACACTGGGGAAATAAAGGGGACATGAAATGTCAGACATATTTATTGTCATAGGAATTCTTTTATTTTTAGTGCTTATCACTATGTTGCTAAGCCATTCGCATACTCTGCAGAGATTTGCTCTGCTGGAAATGCTGTTGATTGCTGCAGTGGGACTGTGTACCTTCTTCTCACTGACAAAAGCGCAGGAGTTTATGAAGGAGCAATACTTTTCAATGTTTTGCCTGTACATAGACGATGCGCGCGTGCTTGCGGGACAGATGGAGAATGAAAAGGTTGAGACCTCGGATACCATCTGGCAGAAAAGAGGAGACGATTTGCAGCGTGTTCTCGATTATTCACTTCCGGTATCGGATATCGACGGCGAGAAACTTTGCTACCTTACCGCAGCGATATATGAAAGAAATGCCGGCGGTGTATATTTTGAGAAGGCTTTTCGGCAGACGAAGAGCAGCATGACAAATGCGGATATTCTCAATTATGTTACCGAAACGGGTGAAAAGGCTATTCGTCTCGGCACTGTTATGTGTGAGGAAACGACAGGAAATTCTGCGGTTCTTATATACGCAGCCGAGGACATACTTTCACCGGCATACATTTTTGCAACGGAAATTCCGTTAGAGCCGTTGACGGTAAAATTTGACGGAATGCTTGATGAATATATAAGATATGCCGTTATTTTCCTTGCTGCGGCAACACTGCTGCTTATTATTGTCGTAAGTCTTCAGGGACGTCAGCTTCGAAGACTGGTAAAGCGTGTCGTACGTGCGGCTGAAGGAAAAGATGACTGGGAAAGTCTTAAGGATACTCAGGACAGCTTCTGGATTGAGAGTAATGAAATGCGCAAGCTGAAAAACGGACTCGGTCAGATTGCTGCTGATGTTGCCCGGCTAAACTATAAGAATTACAGGGTAATGCAGAGCTATTACAGATTTGCGCCAAAGCAGATTGAGAATATATTCGGAAAACAGTCGATTTTTGAGGTTGAGACAAATGACAGGATTTATCTTGAGGGAACACTTGCATTCGTTACCTATACACTTAATAAGGCTGTAGGCGAACAGGAATATATCAGAAGAATGAGCCATGAATGTGAGATTCTCGGTGAAAAGCAGAAGGAATACGGAGGCTTTATGCTTTCCGATAGCTGTGATCTTACAACAATGCAGCTGCTTTTCCGTGATGATCCGCTGAAGGCCATGTTTTTCGGCATTGATGTCGCAATGCGGCAGCAGGCGGGAGAAAACGGCGGACACGGCTTTGTACTCCTGCATCACACTGACTTCCTGTACGGAATTGCCGGTAATGAGGAGCAGGCATTTACATATGTAATGTCTAAGGAAATGAAGATTCTCGAACGATATGTTGAACGGTTTAAGTCAATCGGAATCCGTATGGCAGTTACGGACTCCGTATACGAAATTGTAGGCAGGGAAACAACCGGAAGATATATCGGATATCTTGAGGGAGAAGGGTGTACCTTTAAGCTGTATGAAATTCTTGACGCGTATCCCGCAAAGGAGCGGCAGAACAGAATCAATACAAAGGAGCGTTTTGAAAAGGCACTTAATCTTTTCTATCAGGAGGATTATTATCTGGGACGTAGTCTTTTTACGGAAGTGTTAAAGGAATGTCCGGATGATGAGGTTGCAAAATGGTATTTGTTTTTATGTGAAAAGTGTCTTGATACGGAACGTAAGGAAGATATTTCGTGCGCGCTCTTTTCTGACTAGTTAAGAGAGAACGAAGGCTTATAGAGAGGGAAAAA
Source organism: Lachnospiraceae bacterium (assembly GCA_045578645.1). GTDB lineage: Bacteria > Bacillota > Clostridia > Lachnospirales > Lachnospiraceae > RUG11977. Next base: position 10,067 of record JAZNKQ010000082.1, on the reverse strand, counting down.
GATGAACAATCTGTTATCAGTACTGCTTAGTACCTTAAAAGCGAAAATAACGCCGATATGGACCAAATTAAAGTACTGGACAAGCCGGAGCTTTATTCAGGCAAAAATCCTTACCAAAATCAGAAATGCTCTGAGCAGTATATTTCAGATTAAGCCCAGAAACAAGGCTGATTATTATCCTCTGTTTGGTTGGCTTATCAGTAAGCGGCTTGCGCGTGCACTGGTGGTTGTGGTAGGCGTATTGTGTATTTGCTATTTTATATGGGTTAATCCGTTTGAGGATATTTCAGACGGTATATCAACGGGTGAAAAGATTTACTCGTATGATTCTTTTCCTCTCAGATTTGCAGACGGTGAGGTAAAGATTAAGGCTGAAGCCGGATACATTGCATACGAGGGTAATGTTGCCGACGGGCACGCATCGGGTTACGGACAGCTGTACGGTTCCGATGGTGCGCTGATATATAAAGGAAACTTTGAAAAGAGTAAGTACAACGGTAACGGAACCCTGCTTTATCCTATCGGACAGAAGCAGTATACGGGCGAGTTTAAGGATAATGTTTTCGAAGGCAAGGGAACCATGTACCGGGAAAACGGAACTAAGCTTTATCAGGGTGATTTTGCCGGAGGCGTGTTCGAGGGTACGGGAACTCTTTACAATTCGGCGGATACTGAGGTATTCAGCGGCAGCTTCCATAACGGCGAACTTGTGTATTCGCAGCTGCTCGGAATGACAACTGCCGGACTTACTGAAATGTATAAAGGAAACCGCCTGATATACCAGATGGACGAGAGCTGGACGGTTGTCCTTGAGGATATTGATGCAATATATGTAACCTCATCGGGAGAAAATGTTCTTGAGGATGATGTTAAGGTTTCCGAGCTATATGTTGCTAAAGATGAGTTTGTGTACGGAGACTATAAAATAAAAACCATCGATGAGCTGAAAACGGTGCTCGGGTCTCCGGTTTTCGAAGGAAACAGTGTTATTACCTTCCCCGAAGCCGTGGGTATAAGCTGGATGAATGCCAACGGTAAGGATATTCCGGTAAATGCGGAAATCAGTGCACAGGAATTGTTTGACGGAGTGTGGTCTGCTGATTCATATTCCGAGGATATACTGGTTTACCTGTATGTGTTCCAGGTTGAAGATATTACCTATACATTTGTAGCAGGTGACAGAAACAGTAATTTCTTTATGTATGTATTAGAATAGCAGCGTTTTGGCAGAAGGGAGAACGGTTAAGTGAAAAATGGCATGAAGAACCGTAAAATAATACTTAACAGAATATTAGCTTTCCTGCTTGTATTTGCCGTTCTGCTCGGAGGAATGCCAATGACCGCTGCAAGGGCCGCAAACCGTACTCTTTCGATGAAGACCGCAAAAAGTATGGCTCTTGCCCGAAGTGCAGATTACACGAAGCTTATGAACAAGCTTGCACTTGCGAAGGTACAGTATACGCAGTCGGTTAAGTCGATAAAGCTTAAGGAAAAGAACCAGAAAACATTTCGCTGGTCGCCGCTTTTGAATTTCAAATTTCCCGAGAAGCCGGATATTGCCGACGAGTTCGAGTATACATATAAGCCGATGGAGCTTCAGTCGCAGATTGACACACTTAATCACAGCATATCGGATTGCGTTTACGGGATTTATGAGAAGGTTTGTCTGAGCTTTATTGAGACCTACACCCTTCAGGAAAAGATTGCATATAATGAAAGCCGTCTGGAAGCCTATGAAGCTGCACTTAATAAGAACCGTATACGTTTGTTTATTGGTCTTGCAAATCAGACCGACATAGATGAGCTGGTTAAGAAGGTTGAAACAATAAAAAGTACGCTTTCGGCTGATAAACGCAGCTTTGAGAGTAAAAAGGAGAAGCTTGGCGAGCTTATCGGAATCGATGTGTCAACCTCATATGAGTTTACAACACCGTTTCTTGAAGCAGAGCTTGACCGCGTTATCCTTGATGAACTGATTACTTACACACTTGACCACGATGATGCTTATTATCAGACAAAGGTGGCAACATCTAACGGACTTTTGCAGCTGAATACAAATTATCAGCTGATGAAAAGTCAGTACGGAAGCAAGATGAGGGTAATTGACAGCTTTATTAATCAGGCCAAGCGCGGTGAAAAGCTTGATTCGGCTGCCTTTAAGCTGAAATACGGAGAGCTTCTTACGGATGTTGATAATCCCTGGCAGGGTTCGAAAAGAATTCTTTTCATTAAGATTCCGAAGGAATGGTTTAAGGGCGCGATAGACGGAATAAGATACGTTGAAGACGAGCCGTATACGCTTTATGAATCTGCGGTTGAATATCAGGGACTGTATGCGGATGAACAGGCTATGAAAAAGGAGCTGACAAATTCGGTAAAGGATTATTATGCGAACTGCATTGCTTCGCAGAATTCCTGTGACGAAATGGCAAAAACCATCGCAAAGAAGTCAAATGAGCTTCTTAAGGCAAGGATACTTAACAGCATGGGCTCAATGACCTATGAGGAATACTCCGCTGTTCAGGAAGAATATGAGAGTCTGCAGATGGATCTTTTGGAAGCAAAATCAGCGTACAGTCAGATATTATGCAGCTTTGACAGACTCACCTGCGGAGCACTTTCGAATTACTTAACGGGAAGCTCTGTTGAAATGTCCGCAACTGAGGGCGGTGAAAGCTTTGTGGTTGAAGACCAGAGCAGCGGTGTATACTACTTCATCCGCTCAATGGTTGAAAACAATATATTTGAACTTGGACTGTCGGTACCGGATGAATTCGATATATCGATTTCTGATTTTGAGCTTTGGGTGGATGGTATTAAGGTTGGCGAACGTACTTCAATCGACAGTACAATAAGACATCTTTCACTGGATCTGAATGATGTGAAGAGCGTATTTATACGCCTGTATGACGGCGAGGATTTCATCGATGACTGTGATATTGACCCTTATGTATATTCGGATAAGCTTACGATTACCGGCTACAGCATTGAAAGCAATGAGAATCCGGAGATAGGAACTTATTCGGTGGAAACAAACAGTGTCACGGGAATGCTTGAGCTGATTATTACACCGCAGCCGGGTCTTAACGCAGCATCATATAATATTAAGGCACAAAACGGGAAGTATCTTATAAGCAATAAGAAAATCCCGATTAAAGAGAAATTCCGTTATCCTGTTTTGACGGAAGAAAGTCTCGGAGAGCTGACCCTGTATCTGTATGATGAGTCAGGAAAGCAGCTTTTTGAGGCGCAATTTAACAGTGAGGAACAGACACTGGTGAAAAAGGGAGAATAGCAGCGCCGAGCAGCTTTAGCGGCGGAATGCCCGGAACGGAGGAATGGAGTGAAACTAACAAACCGGAAGAAAACCAAAGGAAAAAGAAAATTGAATTTGGGAATCTGTATACTGGTAATTGCAATAGCCATAGCCGTAATAGGCGCCGGTGAAATGCTTGCCAGTGCGGCTCTTGATTATGGTAATCCTGAGATTGTCCGTTCAGTACATGTCTCTGATTCCGAAATAGAAGAAGCAACGATGGTAATAGGTTCACACCTGATTCATATAAACGGACTGACCGCGGAGCTTTATGAGAAAGCAAACGAGTCGGCGAATTATTTCAATCAGAATCAGATGTACTATAAATCAGAGCTTGCCGGCGGTGCGTGGTTTGCCATCACTGATGCAACCTCAATTGCCGATATAGCTACAAAAGGGCTTGCGATAGATAAAAGTGTTATAGAGGCGCTTGAGTTTACGCATAAGACCGGTGCCGACGGAATAACAATTGACCTGATTACCGGACAGCCCGTATCAATATTTGATATTGACAGCCCGTATAATCTTTCGGCAATGGAAGAGCTTGAGCCGATAAGAATCCAATACCAGATGCTTCAGGAAAAGAATGATAAAACCGATTCGGATAATGTCTATCTTGACATGATAATGAAGTTCCTGGATGAGGATATTCAAACGGATGAGACAAAGACAATTGATGAAACACTGAAAAAAATCGAGGAATATAAAAACGGTCTTATTGAAAGAGACAAACCCTCAAGATGGTCAGAGAAGACAGAAGAAATAATGGTAGGCGTTGACGCTGAAAGACGTGTCATATCGCTTATGAAGCTTGCCGATTTGCTGGATGTTCTGAATTATCATTCAACAGGAATGACACATCCGAGCGAAAAGGAGGCTGAGCAGAATGCGGAGGCCGGAGGCGGGCTCGCGGGTCTTCTGCCCGGATTGTTCGGCGGTGAGGAGGAAGCGTCGGGAGACGGCGGTTCGGCAGGCACTGATGAGGAAAATGCCGAAGGTGACGGTGAAGCAGAGGGAGAAGAAGGAGAAGAAGAGGAAGAGGAGCTTCCGGATTTTGTGATTAACAGTGATATAGTAGCTGCCGTAGGTGACTGTATTAAGAATGTTGAGGAGAGCATTAACGAATACAGTGCAAAATGCCTGAGTGATTCATCCGAAACGACATCGGGTAAGGCAGAGTACCGTTACATCAGCGATTTTCTTAAGGAAGTAAGAAAGCCGGATACGGCAGCCTGTGACAGGCTTATGGAAATGCTTTGCGATTTGCAGAACATTCTGGACGGTGTAATCGAGGACCAGAGCAGCGAGCTTGAAACTCTTGCCGCAGACCTCGTGCAGGAGGCATTAAGCAAATACAGGACGGATCTTTCAGCCGGAGAGAGCAGTGAATACCGGAAAGCCAAGGATGCAGGCTCGTCGCAGTCGGTACTGAGCATAAAGCTGACGGATCAGAAGACGGCAACCAATGCGGACCGGCTTGAATATCAGACTATGCTTGATGCACAGTTTAAGCGTATGGATAATGCCGAGGCACAAGGCTATGTGCTTCAGCTTATAGACGGAGTCGCAGACCTTAGAGCACTGATTCGGGAGGATGAAGCAAAGCCGTATCTTATGGAGACGGTTGAAGAGCATCTTGTATGGCTGCGAAAGGAATATGCGAAGCTGGTTAAGGATTCTAATGACAGCTCTGAGATGTCACAGCTTGAGGCAGAAAAGAGTGAATTGTCAAAGAAACGGCAGGATGCACTTGACCGCGGTGAACTGGATGAGGCGGCAAGACTTGAAGCAGAGATGGAGGCTAAGCAGCGGGATATAAACAGTCTTGCTGAAAAGCTGAATGCGATACTTAATTCGCCGGACAGCAGTGAAGCTGATAAGGCAAAAGCAAGGGCTGCTATGGGAGACAGTAATACCTCAGCCGTTCTTGCGGGGCTTGCCGACGATCTTTCGTCACTGATAAGAAGTGGAGACAGTGACGGATTTGAGAATCAGCTGGAGGCACTCGCAGCAGTGGCGCAGCTTGATCCTGTTGCCGGCGCAACGGCATTACAGCAGATAAAGGATGCACTTGACGGAGCTACGGAGCTTGATGCAGACACTCTTGATGTACTTAATTCAGCGCTTGATGACGCTGCAGCCGGTCTTGAGAATGTCACTGATGCCTTCGGAAGCGGAATCGGTGATTACTCAGTGAATTCGCTCGCGGCTCTTGTGGATAGTGTGCTTAAATCTCTTTTCGGAACCGATTTTGATAGTTCGTCTTCAATGCAGCAGGCAGCAGCCATTCTTGCACTTGAATGGATAGGTGAAGAGACGGGAGCGGATAATTCGCTTGAGCTTGCTGCAAAGCTTGCAAAGAAGGCAGTAAAAAAAGGAAATATTTATCTGTTCGATAAATATTCCAAAGAAACAAAGGAACATATGTCCTTGCAAACACTTGGAAATGTACTGGGATACAGATATATATTCAGTGATGTGCATGACAGGGTTACATTAAAGAAGGCATCGAGGTTCTATTCATTTACGGTAGGAGATGTGAATTATGAGACTACCGGCGGCACCGTGAAGATACTTAAAGCGGCACCGAAGCAGATGAATACGGTTTATATATCAGCAGATGACTGTAAGCAGATATTCGGAATAAAGACAGAATATCTTCAGAAGGCAGCTTACGGAATTGCTGTTACCGCTGAAACTGAGTCGAATGCAAAGCAGATATATGAAAGCATAATGGGAGGTGGGGCATAAGTGGCAGATTATACAATCATAGCGGATGTAAGTGCTTATATTGTTAAGACACTGCGTGAAAAGATGTGTCCCGAGCCGGTGCCTTCACCGAACAATATTGAAATATCATCACCTGCATCGCAGGATGTTGACTACATTGTCGGAGTATATCTCTATGAGATTAAGGAAGAGACACAGGTTGCCCGTCCGCCGGTTGTGGACAGGGGCAAAATTCAGCTTTTACAGCCGCCAAGACCGTATAGTCTTTACTATATGGTGTTTATAAACGGTTCTTCCCAGATGGGACTAAAAGCACCGGATATACAAAAAATTATTGGCAGGGTTGCGCAGATTGTTAATGATAACAGTTCCGTGCGGCCGCAGGAGCTTCAGCCGTGGCTGGATGCATCGGAGCCTCCGATTGTATTGTCGCAGGCAAAAATGCAGCTTGAGGAAAAGGTCAGGGTGTGGCAGGCAATCAATAAGCCCTATGAGATAAGCCTGTTTTACAAAGCAGCACCCGTATTCCTTTCAAGCGAGCTTGTTGTTGAACCTCCTCGTGTCAGTGAGGCAACCTTCGGGATTAACCTTATGGGTAAAGAGAGGGGGAAGGAAAGCTAAGTGGCGGATGCACAAATCAGTTATAAGCTGGATCTTATCGTCAGACTTGTTGATACTACGACAGGTAGGATGGTGAGTCAGCGACAGGTTATTTTTAAATCCGACGGACAGATTGTTCCTTTTCTGAGGCGTGATGAAGGTGTTTATGTATTACTGAATCACGGAAGACGGGACGTTGTTCTTGACGTATCGGTACTGGGATTTTTACCGATGTCGGTGGATGTGAAATATGAAGATCTGTCGGAAGTTTTTCCTGAAATTGAGGTTCCTTTAATACCGGAATCCGGTACAAGTGGTTTTATTGATATGTATACACTTGAAGGAGTGTGTCCGGGACTGACCTCGATTGAAGCAGTGTCTCTGGTAAACCCGCACGGCAGTACCGTCGGATATCAGGAACGAAAGCAGGTGTTAAAGCTCTACAATTCAAAGCCCTTGGGGGAAAGCGAGTACGCGATTCTTCATGAGGACCGGGAATTTGAAATTTTCCGGATTAAGAAAAGGCTTGATAAGCTAAGCCTTAAGCTGGTTTCACCCTTAGTGCAGGGGTGTAAACCGCAGGAAAAGATTGCCCGTATTGTCAAGGGAAAGGTTGACAGTAAGGGGCGATACCTTCTGAGATTACTGGATGAAGGCAACGGAACCGAGTATTTGGTTCGATATGTGGTAAAGGGAAAAGTATCATTTAAGAGAATCTCTTCAGAGAGTCCCGCTCTTGAGGTTAATGACTGACAGACAGCAGGATGACTGAGAGCTTAAGGAGACAGGACATGGGAGTTATTGTTACATCGGGAGCAGTATGTACGTGTACGTTCGGAACAGTGCCCAGTGATATACAGGTGACATCGCAGATAACAAGCCTCGCGGAAGGCAAACCGATTGCCACCATACAGGACATGAAGCCGAATGTAAACATCAAACCTTTCGGAATGTGTACCTCGATGGCAAATCCTGCCGTTGCATCGGCTACTGCAGCAGCCCTTGGAGTGCTGACTCCACAGCCGTGTACTATGGTTCCTCTCGGAACCTGGATTCCGACGAATCCTAAGATAATGGCAGGCGGATGTCCGTGCCTGACAAGTGATGCAACCCTTATGTGCGGCCTGGGGGCCGGTACGATCAAAATAACAGTACCGGGACAGACAAAAGTCCTGGCATAACAAAGATAAGAAAGGAGTCAAAAAAATGGCAGAATATTTTTCACCGGGTGTTTATGTAGAAGAGTATGATAATTCACCCAGAGCGATGGAAGGCATAGGAACCTCTACAGCAGGCTTTATCGGCTTTGCTGAGAAAGGTGCAACAGCCGGAGCACCCATTCTTGTAACAAGCTACAGAAGCTTCGTTAAGCAGTTCGGAGGTCCTTTAAGCGAGTTCGGATACGGTGATTACCGTTATCTTGCTCCCAGCGTTGAGCAGTTCTTTGCTAACGGCGGAACACGCTGCTTCGTATCACGTATTATCCCTAAGGATGCCAAGAAGGCGACAGCTAAGAAAGGATTCCTTGATGTAGCTGCTGCTAACGAGGGTAAATGGGGAAATAAGATTCAGATTACATTAAATACTGTTACAAAGCGTAAGATGCAGCTTGTAGGAAAGAACGGCGAGGCATATATCGCAAAGACAGTTGACGGATTCCGTGAGGGCGACCTTGTTGTTGCAGGAGAGGAATACAACCGTATTAAGAGTATTTTTGATAACAGCATCGTATTTGAGCAGGAGTTCAAGGGTGAGGTTGTTGATACAGCTCTTATCCCCGCAACAGTTGTTTACCTTGTTGAAACCGACATGAGCATCAGATATGGTGAGGATGTTGAGAATTATGCAGGTCTCAGCACAAACATTGCAAATCCTAATTTCTTCGGATATCGTCTTGCAAACAGCGAGCTCGTTAAGGTAAATGCCGGTGTATCGGATGCTATCGGAAATCCCGTTGAGGCTATTCTCGGAGAGGGAAATACCAGTGGTATGTTTTCACTTGACGGTGGTCAGGACGGATCAATGAATAAGGTTAATGCCGGAACCTTTATCGGTGAGGATAATGGCCCCGGAAAGCGTACGGGTCTTGCTTCATTTGTTGAAAACAGCACTGTAAGCATGCTTGCAATCCCCGGCGTTACAATTCCTGAAGTGGTTGTTGCACTTGTAGGTCACTGTGAGAATTTAAAGAGCCGTTTCGCAGTTATTGATATGCCTAAGGATATGTACAAGACAAAGGATCTTTTACAGTATCGTGAGATGATTGACAGTACATATGCAGCTATGTATCATCCCTGGATTCAGGTATTTGACCGTTCATCAAGTCAGCCTGATTTCATTCCTCCGTCAGGAGCAGTTATGGGTGTTTACTCAAGAACTGATACAAACCGCGGTGTACATAAGGCTCCTGCAAACGAAACAGTATTCTGTACAGGCCTTAGCGTTAACTACAATAAGGATGAGCAGGATATCTTGAATCCCGCAGGTGTAAACCTTATCCGTGCAATTCCGGGTCAGGGTATCCGCGTTTGGGGTGCAAGAACAGCCAGCAGCAATTCAAACTTCAAGTATGTTAACGTAAGACGTCTCTTCATCTATGTTGAGGAGAGTATTAAGGCAAATACAAACTGGGTAGTATTCGAGCCCAATGATGTTGCATTATGGCAGAGAGTACAGATGACAATCTCAAGCTTCCTCGATACAATGTGGAGAAACGGCATGCTTGCCGGAAGTTCTGCATCAGAAGCTTATTTCGTGGAAATCGGACCTTCAACCATGAGCAAGGACGATATCATGAACGGTCGTCTGATTTGTAATGTAGGTATTGCACCTTCACGTCCTGCAGAGTTCGTAATCTTCCGCGTAACGCAGCATACGGCTGAGGCAGCAGCAGGCGGAGAGGAATAAAAAGTAAACTAACACAGGTATAAAACAGATAAGAAAAGGAGTAGATGATTATGGCAGCAACTGCATATCAGACAGATGGTCAGTTATATTATCCCCTGACAAAAATGAACTTCCTTGTTCATGTTGATACGGTTGAGGGAACCGCGGCATTCAGTGAAGTAACGGGAATCGAAGCAACCGTAGACGTAATTGAATTCCGTCAGGGCAATGCCAACAGCTTGGCACCCGTAAAGATTCCGGGACTTGTAAAGCACGGAAATGTTACATTAAAAATGGGCTATACCCTTGACAGCGCATTTAAGACATGGATTCAGGAATGTGTGAGTGAGACCAGAGGCCAGATGCCCCGTTACAATGTTCAGATTGAGATGATCGACATTAACGGCGGTGCACCGCAGGCAGTAGCACAGGCAGTAACCGGAACCAGAGTATGGCAGCTTACAAATGCATGGGTAACAAAGTATACAGCACCCGATTTAAATGCATTACAGAGTGAGGTTGCAATTGAGACCGT
>JAZNKQ010000081.1:0-16531 GCA_045578645.1 Lachnospiraceae bacterium | reverse complement strand
CAACTGGGTGCCGGTTGGTCTTTCGGATGATTATGTTACATATCTTCCTTCAAATACTGCGCTTGCGGCAACCTGGAACCGTGAGCTGGCATACGAGACCGGTAAGGTGCTTGGTGAAGAAGCGAGAGGAAGGGGAAAGGATGTAATTCTCGGACCCGGAATTAATATTAAGCGAGGTCCGCTCTGCGGTCGTAACTTTGAATATATGAGCGAGGACCCGAAGCTTATTTCAGAGCTTACGGTTCCGTTTATTAAAGGTGTTCAGGAAAGCGATGTTGCGGCATGCGTTAAGCATTTCGCCGCAAATTCCCAGGAGACCGACAGACTGATGGTTGATACCATAGTTGATGAGCGTACGCTTCAGGAGATTTATTTCCCCGGCTTTAAGGCTGCGGTACGTGAGGCAGGCTCATATACGATAATGGGTGCCTATAATAAGCTTAACGGAGAGCACTGCTGTGAAAATAAAGAGCTGCTTGACAAGGTTCTGCGCAGCGATTGGGAGTACGACGGAACTATTATCAGTGACTGGGGCGGTGTACACAGGACAAAGGAAGCGGCAGAGTGTGCTCTTGATATTGAGATGTCGGTAACTGACAATTTTGATGAATATTATTTGGCGAATCCTTTAAAGAAGCTTATTGAGAACGGTGAGATTTCAGAGGAGACCGTCAATAAAAAGATAAGAAATATTCTGCGTCTGATGCTCAGACTTAAGATGATCGGCGATGATGCGGATAAGCGCGCCGCAGGCAGCTTTAATACCCCGGAGCATCGTGAGGCAGCATTAAAAACCGCACAGGAGGGTATTACACTTCTTAAGAACAAAACATTACCTCTGTCAAGGAAGAAGCTGTACGGAAAGCGAATTGCGGTTATCGGACAGAACGGTGCGAAGATACATTCTAACGGAGGCGGCAGTGCGGAAATAAAGGCGCTTTTTGAAATATCACCGTTGCTGGGACTTAAGATGGGACTTGGCGGAAATACAAAGGTTGAGTATGCGGGAGGATATTATATTCCTATGCCTCCTCAGCAGAAGTTCGCAACCTCGTGGCAGGAAACAAGTCTTATGAGTAAGGAAGAGCTGAAGGAGTTTTGTGCAAAGAACGGCACCTTAGAATCAGGTGAGACTAAGGAGCAGATAGAGGAGCGCACCAGGAAGCTGAAGGCGGAGGCACTTAAGCTTGCTGAGGAGTGCGATGAGGTTATCTTTGTTGGCGGTCTTAATCATGACTTTGATGTTGAGGGCGGCGACAGGAAGGATATGAAGCTTCCCTACAATCAGGATGAGCTGATTCTTGAGCTTCTTGAGCGGAAGCCCGATATGACTGTGGTAATATTTGCAGGTTCTCCCGTAGATATGCACAGATGGGCAGGAAAGGTTTCGAATCTTGTGTATATGCCGTATTCGGGAATACGCGGAGGCGAAGCTCTTGCAGGAATTCTGCTCGGAGACGTAAATCCTTCGGGAAAGCTTCCTGAGACCTTCCCCAAGTGCTATGAGGATACGCCGATGTTCAGAATAGGTGAATTCGGAACTGAAGGAAGAGTGGAGTTTAAAGACGGTCTTAAGGTAGGCTACCGGTACTATGACGATGAAGGAATAGAGCCTGAGTTCTGTTTTGGACACGGACTCAGTTATACAAGCTTTGAATACGGTGATATAACTGCAAATGTTATTAAATCCGCAGAGGGAAAGCAGACGGTGCAGCTTAGCATGAGCATTACCAATACCGGAGCAGTTACCGGAAAGGAAACCGTACAGGTATATGTTGCTGATAAGGAGTGCAGTGTATACAGACCGAAAAAGGAGCTTAAGGACTTTGCAAAGCTTGAGCTTAAGCCGGGTGAGACCCGTACTGTAAGATTTAAGCTCGGAGAAGATGCATTTTCGTTCTACAGCGTTAACGACAAGGCGTTTGTTACCGAACCGGGAGAGTTTGAGATTCTTATCGGAAGCTCTTCGAGAGATATACGTAAGAGTGTGGTTGTAACACTTTAAAAAAGAGGACCCATGGCATTGTGCCACGGGTCCGATTCATTTTAAAATTTTATTTTAGAGGGTTACTTCAATTACTGCGGATGAAGGTGTAATAACGGTATCATTACCGTCTAAAACAGCTTCACCGCCCTTGCAGTCAGCGGCCTTGGTATTTATAAGCCTTATCGTGCAGGGGATTGCTTCCGAAAGCTTGAGCTCAAGCTTACTGTCTGACTTAATTGCGGTTATGGTAACTGATTTATCAGCGCCGGCTGAATATACTGTTGCCGAAGCAGCTTCATTATCAGCGGGCTCATAAAGTCTGAACTCGGTACCTGAGAGATAATCATATTCAGGTGTAAGGTCTGTAGCTCCGAGAGCAACAATGGAATTCGGGCGTACCATAAGAGGTATGCTTAAATATCCGTGCTTTTCGTTTATATAGCGACCGCCCTCATAAACCTCGCCGGTAAAGAAGTTCGTCCATCTGCCTGCGGGGAGGTAGTACTCAGCCATACTTTCGTCGTTGAAAATAGGTGCAACGAGTAATGAATCGCCGAGCATATACTGCTTGTCAAGATAATGACAGGAGCGGTCATTTGTAAATTCAAGAACCATACTGCGCATGGTCGGAATACCGGTGGTATGCGCTTTTACGGCCATGCTGTAAAGGTAAGGCATAATCCTTGCCTTAAGCTGTGTAAAGAAGCGGACTACATCAACTGCCTCTTCATCATATACCCACGGAACACGGTATGAAGAGCTGCCGTGGAGACGGCTGTGTGAGGAAAGCAGACCGAAGGCACACCAGCGCTTGTAAACATCTGCTGTTGATGTGTTTTCGAAGCCTCCGATATCATGGCTCCAGAAGCCGAAGCCTGACATTGTGAGTGAAAGACCGCCGCGAAGACTTTCTTCCATGGACTCATAATCAGACCAGCAGTCGCCGCCCCAGTGAACAGGGAATTTCTGTCCGCCGGCAGTTGCTGAACGTGCGAAGAGAATTGCTTCTCCTGCGCCCTTCTTTTCTTCGATGAGCTCGAAAACTGTTTTATTGTAGAGCATAGTATAATAGTTATGCATCTTGTACGGGTCTGAGCCGTCAAAGTATGTACACTCGGTAGGAATACGCTCGCCGAAATCTGTCTTGAAGCAGTCAACGCCCATATCCATAAGAGCTGCAAGCTTACTCTGATACCACTTACATGCATCAGGATTGGTAAAGTCAACAATTGCCATTCCGGGCTGCCACATATCCCACTGCCAGATGCTTCCGTCGGGACGCTTTATAAAGTATCCGGCTTCGGCACCTTCATCAAATAAAACAGATTCCTGTGCAATGTAGGGGTTAATCCATACGCAGATTTTAAGTCCCTTTTCCTTGATGCGCCTAAGCATTCCCGCAGGGTCGGGGAAAACGCGGGAATCCCATACGAAATCAGTCCAGTGGAATTCCTTCATCCAGAAGCAGTCAAAATGGAATACCTTAAGATTAATGCCGCGGTCAAGCATACCGTCGATAAAGCTCATAACGGTTTTTTCATCATAATTTGTAGTAAATGAGGTTGAAAGCCAGAGACCGAAGGTCCAGGGTGCCGGAAGTGAGGGCTTGCCTGTAAGGTCGGTATAGCGCATCAGTACTTCCTTCATTGAAGGACCGTTGATTACAAAGTAATCGAGGGTGCTTCCGGGAATTGAAAACTGTGCTTTTGTAACGCTTTCGCTGCCAAGCTCAAAGGATACCTTTTCGGGATGGTTAACAAATACACCATAGCCCTTGTTTGAGATGTAGAACGGAATGTTCTTGTAGGACTGGTCTGTGCTTGTTCCGCCGTCCGCATTCCAGATATCAATTGTCTGGCCGTTCTTGATAAAAGGAGTAAAGCGTTCTCCCGTACCGTAAAGGTATTCGCCGACACCGAGAGAGAGCTGCTGACGGATATAGGTCTCCTCTGCATCGCCCTTATCGTATGCAAAGCCCTTCCAATCGGTTTTCATGAGAGCAAGATCCTTGTCCCCCGATTTGGTGATAAGCTTACCGTCACGCATATAGCTCATTGAAAATCTCTTTTTGTTAATTACAAGCGAAAGCCCGCCGGAGGTGATGGTAATCTCATCCTCGGTTTCCTTTGTATCAAGCGGAAGATTTTCCTTAATGTTTAATTCAAAATCAGGAGACTTCTTATTGATTCCCCTGTGATGATAGGTCTGTACACGGATAATATCCGGATAAGGTGAGGTAATGGTGAGAGTAAGGTTAATACCCTCAAGTGTGTCTCCTCTTGTTCTGATAAAGGTTGTGGGAGCGGTAAGTACAACGCGACGCTCCTCGATATTGGAGAAATAAACTTCTTTGGGGGCAAATGCCGTGCAGCCTTCCTTCTGAAGCCAGCATCCGTTTCCGAATCTCATGCTATAATGAACCTCCGTTCTTCTGATAGTCGTTTTACCTTGTCTGTTCAAGGTTTTTTTATTATACTATAATTTGTGATAATAATGAACCGTAATTATTCGATTTTATATACATAAATATTTGGAGCGGAGACAGCGATACTCCTCGCGACAGGCCGCTTAGAAACGGAGATACGGATGAAAAGGCTGTATACGAGATTACGTGAGGTTTTGAGCAAAAAGAATATAAAGAAGCAGCTTAATGTGATTTTTGTTGCTGCCATGCTTCTTCCGATGCTGCTAATCGGAGCCTTTCTGCTGGTTAATACCTATACGCTGCTGCTGAATTATCATAAGGATTTGAGCCGGTCGGATCATCTTCGTACCGAAACCGTGCTCTATGAGCTTACCGCACAGCTTTATAAGGTATCGGGTGAGATTACCTTTGATTCAAGACTGCAACACTTTTTGAGCGGAGAATATGACAGCAGGCAGGAATATCTGCAGGCAGCGCTGAAAAATGATACGCTGGATAACTATAAATACAACTACGCAGAGATCGATTCGGTAAGCGTATATTGTGACAGCCCGCATATATACAGCTACGGCGATATAGTGGCTGTTGATGACGGGATTATGCAGAGTGAATGGTACAAAAAAGCACTGTCCCAGACGGCAGTGTTCTGGCAGACTATCGTTGACACCGACATACACGGCAACAGCTACTATAAGCTTGCCCTTATAAGGAAAATTCCGCTTATCGATGCGGATTACGATGCTGTGCTTGTGCTAAAAATCAGTGAGAATTATCTTAAGAGCCGTATTAATACCGGAGATTATCAGGTTGTTATGTATGATAATGAGGAGAGAGCGTTTTTCTGTTCCGAGCGGTTATGGTATGAGAAGGAGGAGAAGCTTCCGGTTGATTTTGAAGACCGGTATTTTGAGTATCAGGGAAAAACCGATTTTGAGGGTGAACGCTATATGCTGACAGCATCCGCGCTTGGCTTGTACCAGACGGATTCGCGCATATATATATGCAATCTGAGCAGTACGGCATATGATAATATATTCTCGATTCTGCGCATTAACCTGCTGATAATAGCAGCTGCGATTTTGCTGCCGCTTATTCTAAAAAGGCTGTTCTTAACCTATTTTGCGGAGCGAATCGATATTCTGCGAACGGCGATACATAATGTAAGTACCGATAACTATAACGTACCGACGGAGCTTAAGGGCGAGGATGAAATATCACAGGCATTTTCCGACCTTCAGCTTACAATAGGAAAGATTGTTGAGAAGGACAGCAGGATGTATGAGGCTGCCATAAATGAACAGCGTCTTGTTACCGAACAGCAGGTAATGGAATATAAAATGCTTTCCAGTCAGATAAATCCGCATTTTCTTTATAATACACTGGAGGCAATACGTATGAAGGCACTTGCCAATAAGGACAGGGAGGTTGCCAATGCCATAAAGCTGCTCGGGAAATCAATGAGGTATGTTCTCAGTAATACAGGAACTGTTTCGGTGAGCCTTAAGCAGGAGCTTGATTATATCGAGAATTACCTTAAAATAATCAAATTCAGGTTTGTCGACAAAATCAATTATCTGATTTATATTGCCGAGGGGATGAATACCTCGGAGTACAGCATACTTCCGCTTTTGCTGCAGCCCGTTATAGAAAATTCGATTATTCACGGTCTTGAGAACCGCGAGCACGGCGGTATGATAGTGATTAAGGTGCTTCAGACGGGAGAGGATGAGCTGTCCGTTGAGATTGAAGATAACGGCTGCGGTATGGATGAGGTTACTCTGCAGAAGCTACGCGACAAGCTTAATACACCTGATTTGAATCCGAGCAGCAGTATCGGAATGTATAATATAAGTCAGAGAATTCGCTTATGCTACGGTACAAAGTACGGATTAGACATAGAGAGCACACAGGGAAGCGGAACGAAGGTTACGGTCAGACTGCCGCTGCGTTAATACTATTAAAAGTACAGCATTTTTTTTAGCTAATAAAAAAAGTGCTGTATTTTTTGTCAAGTTAGCAAGGTATTCGAAAATATCATGCGGAGCTATAATTAAACCATAATATTGCACGGCGTATGGACAGACGCATGTGAATGGAGGCTGGATGAATTATGGCAAAGCGAATGAAAGAGCTTAGTCCGGGCGAAGAGAGGTCAAAGTATATATACTACGTTCTCCGTATACTTATGCTGTTTACCGTAGTATATCTTTTTGTTCCCGGTCTTAATCCTGCAAAGATTTGCAGCTATGTTAACAAAACCATGTCACTTTTTACCTCGGGTATCGCATACTCATCGCTGACGGCTGATGCCGGAAGAGCGCTTACAAGAGGCTGGATATCGGAAGGCTGCTTCAAAATTATTTTCTTCTCAAGTATGGCTGCATGTGTGGGTGCGATTGCCCACGGAATCTCGGGATGTATGTCTCTCGGCTCGTTAAAGATGAAAAAGACGGGCTGCAAAATCAGTTTTCTCGGCAGTATTTTTACACTTGGCGGTATGGGCGGTCTGTATATGGCTTACACACAGCTTCAGACAAGCGCTAACTTAGACCAGGTGGCTCCCGCGCTTCCGTCAGGATACTATGTGTTCCTCGGAATATCGGTAATAATACTGATTCTTAATACATGTGTTTTCTTTATACTTCCTAAGCCCGGCAAGAGCGATGTGTACGAAATGGAGCCGAAGTTTAAGCTTTTCCTTATGATGCTCCCCTTCATTGTTATGGCGTTCGTATTCTGCTATCTGCCTCTCTGGGGCTGGAGATATGCCTTCTATGATTATAAGGCGGGCGGAACCCTGAGCGCAGACAATTTTGTAGGCTTCAGATGGTTTACAATTCTTTTTGAAAACGAGGCAACGAGAGCGGACGTTCTCAGAGTACTTAAGAATACGCTTATTATGAGCGGTCTCGGTCTTGCCACAAGCTGGTGTGCAATGGCATTTGCGATTTTCCTTTGCGAAATCAAGTGTCTCAGGGCAAGAAGAATTATTCAGACACTTACCACTATTCCGAACTTTATCAGCTGGGTACTTGTTTATGCGGTTGCCTGCGTTATTTTCTCATCAGACGGACTTATCAGCAATCTGATTCAGGCAAACGGAGGAACGGCAGTAAACTTCCTTATGAGCGGCGACCATATCTGGATAAAGATGCTGCTATGGGGAATGTGGAAGGGACTCGGATGGAGTGCGATTATTTACATAGCCGGTATTTCCGGTATCGACCAGCAGCTGTATGAGGCGGCAACGGTTGACGGAGCGGGACGCTTCCAGAAAATGTGGCATGTTACGGTGCCGGGTCTTATACCTACCTTCTGTGTTCTGTTGCTTATGGCAATAGCCGGAATTCTCAGTAACGGAATGGACCAGTACATGGTATTCGAGAATGCCAATAATGCAAAGGACATTATGGTTCTTGACCTTTATGTATATGAGCTGGGTATCGGTAAGGGAAATATTCCGATGTCTACGCTTATCGGTATGGTTAAATCAATTGTCAGCGTAATTCTTCTGTTCGGTGCCAATGCAGTATCAAAGCTGTTACGTGGCGAAAGTATTATCTAGGAGGTGTGAGGAATGTCAAAAGAGCTTAATGATGATTTAAAAAAGCAGGAAATGTCCTCAAGTCCTAAATATAAAAGGAAGGCAGGAGACATTTCGTTCTCGATATTCAATTATCTGTTCTTTATTATATTTACGTTTATATGTATTTTCCCGTTTTACTATCTGTTCATTAACACAATAAGTGATAATGATCTTGTAAGAAAGGGACTTATAACCTTTATCCCGAGAGGAATACATATTGACAACTATTTGTCCTTAAGAAGTGTTAGTGACCTCGGAAGCTCGGCACTTGTTTCAATCGGAAGAACCATTCTCGGTACGGTACTGATGGTTGTTGCATCAAGCTTCGCGGGATACCTTGTAACTCAGAAGGAAATGTGGGGCAGAAGCTTCTGGTACCGTTTCCTCGTAATCACAATGTATTTCAATGCCGGAATTATCCCCTGGTATCTGAACATGTCAATGCTCGGTCTTACCAATACCTTTATGGCATACATAATTCCCGGTATTGTTGCACCGTATAATATAATTCTTGTTAAGACCTATATTGAGTCGATTCCGGCAGAGCTTGAGGAGAGCGCCCAGATAGACGGAGCCTCGCATATGACTATTTTCAGAAAAATCATATGGCCCCTCAGTAAGCCGATACTTGCAACGATTGCGGTATTCGGTGCGGTAGGACACTGGAACTCATTTATGGATTCACTGATTCTTATGTCAGATGCTCCCGAGCTTCATACTCTGCAGCACAGATTGTATACCTACCTTAAGACAACCTCGAATCTGGCGGCAATCATGCAGTCGGGTAATTCACAGCTTTCTGCAGCCACACAGGCAGCGCTGCTTGATTCAAAGACCATTAAGTACACGGTTTCAATGGTAACGGTACTTCCGATTATGTTTGTATATCCGTTTATGCAGAGATACTTTGAAAACGGAATTATGCTCGGCGCCGTTAAGGGCTGATATTAACATCGTGTGTTATGCGTGGCTACGCGAAAAATAAACACAAATTATAAGGAGGATTTTATGAAAAAGATGAAGAGATTATTAGCAGTAATTCTCGTACTTGCTATGGCAGTTGCTTCTCTTTCTGCCTGCGGAAGCAGTAATGATGATTCAAACAGCGCAGCTTCAAACGATGCAGGACAGAATCAGGTGACTGATGCTGCAGGAACAGGGGATGCAGGAACACAGGAAGATACAGGTTTTTCAGTAATTCCTAAGGACACGGTTACTCTTACGGTTTATTCACAGCTTGCTAACTACTCAGGTGAGCAGATTGGCTGGTTTGCGAAGATTCTGCTTGATAAGTTTAACGTTAAGATGAACATTGTTCCCGATGATGACGGTGTTTACGAGACCCGTATGGAGTCCGGAAACCTTGGTGATATCGTTATCTGGGGAGCAGATACAGACGATTATATAAATGCTGTTGAATCAGGCATGCTTTTCTGCTGGGATGATGAGGATCTTCTTCATAACTACGGTCCTTATATCGAGGAGAATATGGAGCTTGCTCTTAAGAAGAACAGAGGACTTACCGAGAGCGGTAAGCTTTACGGATACGGTCACGGTGTAGCTACCGATTACACAAACCATGAGTCATATTTCTATCATCCCGATATCCGTTGGGATTTATATGCGCAGCTCGGATATCCCGAGGTTGGTACACTTGAGGATCTTGTAGACCTGTTAAAGAAGATGAAGGAAATCTGCCCTCTTTCTGATGACGGAAAAGAGACCTACGGTGTTTCAATGTTTGATGACTGGGACGGAACCATGGTTATGATGGTTAAGTCTACCGCAGCACTTTACGGCTGGGAGGAGTTCGGTGTAGGTCTTTACGATGCACAGAACCAGGTATTCCAGGGATGTCTTGAAGAAGGCGGAATGTACCTTCGCTGCTTAAAGTTCTACAATGATTTATACCAGAATGACCTTCTTGATCCCGACTCACTTACACAGAAGTACGAGGGAACATCAGAGGATTACCAGAACGGTCGTGCGTTCTTCAACATTTTCAACTTTATTGCTTCTGCAAGCTATAACACACCTGAGCATATAGCAGCAGGCAAGGCTATGTACACACTTCCTCTTAAGGATCAGGTAACACTTTGTACAGGTCTTAACGTAAACGGCGGTAACAGAGTATGGTCAATCGGTTCAAAGACACAGTATCCCGAGCTTTGCATGACCATTATCAACTGGCTTGCAACTCCCGAAGGAAGAATGACCATGGAGTACGGTCCTCAGGGCGTTACATGGGATTACGATGAGAATAAGGCTCCTTTCCTTACAGAGCTCGGACTTGCATGTAAGGCAGATAAGGAAACCGAGATGAAGGACGGATACACAGGTACATTCGGTGACGGAACAGCTCAGATGAACAATATTTCATGGTCAATCGATGCTGTTAACCCGGATTCAGACGGTTCAACCTACAACTACTTATTCTGGGACAGCTATAACCTTACTCAGAATTCAGATATCATGAATGACTGGAGAAATCATACCGGTTTTGTTACTCAGGATGAATATCTTGATTCACTTCCTCATATTGCAACAATCGGTACTTCATACTCAGACAGCCAGAAGAGCACAGAGCTTAAGCTTGTTTGGGAGCAGGTTATTACCTGTATCAAGAACTACTCATGGAAGGCAATTTATGCTGAGACCGATGAGGAGTATGACCAGATTGTAAATCAGATGATTACTGAAGCTAAGGCTTACGGATACGATCAGTGTGTTGAATTCACACAGGCTGATGCTGAAAGAAGAAAGGCATTAGAGGACGAGGTTAAGGCAGGCTCAGCAAACTAATCTGAAAGAATAATAATATATAAGCTAAACCCGATGAGGCAGGAATGCTTCATCGGGTTTTATTTTGCGGTAATATGCTTTATTCGGATAAGGTTTCCGTATCTCCGAGATATTCCTTGCGGTATTCGGCAGGGCTCATTCCGACATATTTCTTAAACTTCTTATGGAAATAGTCAACATTTTTATAGCCGATACGCTCGGATATCTCATAAACCTTCAGCTTATTGGCTTTGAGGAGCTCCTTCGAATGCTCTATACGTATGTGGTCAACATATGAGTTAAAGCTTTCGTTAACGGCTTTGTTGAAAATCTTGCCGAGGTATGCGCTGTTATAGCCAAAAAGCGGAGCAATGGTTTCAAGCTTTATATTGTTTTGATAGTTATGGTCTATGTAATAAATAACATCATCAAGAATGCTGGTACGTGAGGAATTACCGGTGGCATTCATTATCATTTCAAACTGCTCTGAAAAGAAGCGGATGATTTCGTAAAGATAAAATTTGTTATCGATTTGCTCTATTATTGCCGAGTTAGTCGGAAACGGAATTTCCATCATACCGTACAGATGAGAAATACGTTCCTTTATCTGCAGATATAAATCCGTCAGGAAGAGCTTGATTGCGGGAATCGTATCAGAGGTCCTGTAAAGGCACTGCTCAAGTCCGTAGAGCGTTTCCGCAACCTTTTTACGATTGTAGGTCTGAAGATAATCCGTTATTTTCTGGGCATATTCCGAAAGCAGCTCTGAATTGAGAGAGTCTGTCATTTCAGGAAGTGACGGCAGCTCGGAATATCCGAGTGTATGCTGACCCTGCGAGCAGAAGAAACGTCTGTTGATAAGCGAGAGCGCCTCGCGGTAGGAGCGTGAAATCTCGGAAATGCTTCCGACGGAGCTTCCGTAGGCAAGGAAAAGTGTATCAAGAGGACTGTCCTTTTGCGGAGGATGGGTTTCGTAGTGGTTCAGAAAATCCATAAACAGCTTTATTGCTATGTTACCCTTAAGAAGAATGACATCATTGTCATCTATCTCGAGATGTTCAAAGGTCTGATTGCCGTTGTTTGTTATATTCATAAGCTCGGCAAAATCATATGAGAGCGCAGAAATACGCTTTCTGAAGTTCTCATATATTACAACCTGATAAACCTCTGATTTGAGGTTGAGCTCATGAAGCTCTTTTTCGGGAACGATAACGCCGGATGCATCATCGGAGGTCAACAGCTCCTCAAGAATTGAGTTACGTGCACGGACACGGTAGCTGCTTATGAAATTGTCACGGCTGTTTTCTTCGTCAAGTGCTTCCTTGACGGATACAACAGAGGTAAGCAGCTCCTCATCATCAATAGGCTTTGTAAGGTAGAAATCAACGCCGCATTTTATGGCCGTTTGTGCATACTGAAAGTCTGAATATCCGCTAAGGATAATGCATTTGCCCGTATAGCCCTGCTCGCGTGCGGCGCGGATGACCTCGGTTCCGTGCATTTTGGGCATTCTGATATCGAGGAGAACCAAATCGGGTTTTTCCTCGAGAATCATTTTCAGAGTATCAATGCCGTTTCCGGCTTCACCTATGATGTCAAAGCCAAGCTCCTGCCAGTCAATGACGTATTTTAATCCTTCACGGATAGAGCTTTCATCATCAGCAAACAGAACAGTGTACATTTATTTCCTCCGATAGTATAGGTTACTCAAAAGCAGGTATTTATCTGTCAGCAGCTGAGCCGGCTGCTGCCTTTTTGCGGACAGCATCCTGGTCAAGCGCACTCTGCATGTCAAATGCCAGTACGGTTTCATAGCCGAGCGCCATGGCAATGTCGCACATCTCACTCATAAGCTGCTCAAACTCGCTGTCATCCTTTGCGAAAATAAGCTGCCAGGAATAGTTTACGATAATTTCCCTGCACTGTGCGCGAAGCGTAGCAATTTCATTTCCTGACGGAGGCTGGACATAATCACAGCCCGGTGCAACAAGTATCTGATTGTTTTTTATGAGATATTCAATAGTTGAAGAGGCATTCATATGGCTGCTCCAGTCCTGATAAAGGGGACTGGTGTTCAGCTCTGCGTAGGAATCCCACAGAGTATATTTGTAGGGATAGCCGTTATCATCCGGGTCGGTTATTGCAACCGAAGTAAAATTAAGCATTGAAACGCCGTTTTCCCATGTGCCGCCGCCCCATTCCTCGGGAACAGGAGTAGCGGGTGTAAGGAAGGCTTTTTTGCCGAATTCGGTAAGATACGGACCGTCTTCGCT
Organism: Lachnospiraceae bacterium; assembly: GCA_045578645.1. GTDB lineage: Bacteria > Bacillota > Clostridia > Lachnospirales > Lachnospiraceae > RUG11977. The sequence goes on along the minus strand of JAZNKQ010000081.1, from coordinate 3,479 downwards.
ATAGTCCCAGGTAAGTCCTCTTGGTCCTGCAGCTCCCGAATTGGGCTGTGCTCCGTTGATACGTATTCCTTCAGGGGAATAGAGCCAGTCAATAAAGTCAACCATTCTCTCGGGATCCTTTGTCTGGGCACCGACTGATATTACAGTACGCTGATTACCGAGTCTGTTGCAGCCGTAAGAGAATATCTGCGAGTCTTTGACTGAGACGGGCATAAAGCCGCGCCCCTCTGAAATGTTCGCTTCTGTATTGTAGGCTGACTGACCGAGCCACGGCCAGGGTGAAAAAAGAATTCGACCCTGCTGGAATTTTTCAAAGGTTTCGAAGTAGCTCTGCGTATAGGAATCAGGGTCAACAAGACCGAGCTGATTGGCTTCATAGAAAAAGCGGAGTACACGGCAGTACAGTGAGTCCGGATCAATTATGCTCTGAAAATCACTTCCGTCAGCCTTGGCAAGCACAAATCCGATTTCATCATAGCCGTAGAAGCAGGCGGGCTGCTTGGCTGCATTCATAAGGTTTCCGTCCCAGTCCTTGAAAAAGGAAAAGCCGTAAACGGGATAGCCGTCTTCCGTAACGGGGGAGAGCTCCTGCATCTTTTTGAGTACGGGAAGGAGCGATTCGAGTGTGTCGATTTCGGGATAACCGAGCTCCTTATATAAGTCCCAGCGCAGATAGGCTCCGAAGGTAAGGTCAAGTCCCTCACTGGGAGTAGTGGCAGGCTGGAGTGATATCTCAGACGGGATGGCATAAATACCGTCCTGTGTAAATGAATTGTTCAGAGTTATGATGGCATCGTTATAGTTTTTGAGCAGTGCCTTGTCCTTGAGATACGCCGACATGTCAAGAACTATTCCCTTGTCAATAAGAGTCTGCATGCTGCCGTCCTCTGTTGTACTGATAATAAGGTCGCCGATTGAGCCGGTAGCGACAAGAGACTGATAAAGAGTATCACCGCCGCCGGTTACGTTCGGAGCTATTATATTAAGCTCAATATTGAATTTGTCCTTTATTATTTTGGCAAACCATCCGGATTGGAGACCCTGAAAATTGGCAAGAGAATCAAAGACGTCAATAACCAGAGGCTCGTCGTATTTTTTATCCGGGCTGCCTTCTGAATTGCTGCAGCCTCCCGCAAAGGAAAGGGTACAAAGCAGCATTGAAAATATCATAAAAATGCTTAATAAACGTTTCAAAATACGCATCTCCCAACAAATATTTATCTATTCGGATTTTAACACAGAGGCGGGAAAAAGTACAGTGAATAACATTGCAGATGATGTAAAATATGTAATGTAACATATGTAAAAAACACAAGGTTTCCAATTTTCCGAAGCGATATTAAAATGATTTTGTAATTATTAACCGGGGCGCTTTGGGCGCTTCATAAAGAGGAGGAAACAAATAATGAAAAATGTTAAGAGGTTTTTTACAGCGTTATTAGCATTGGCATTAGTATTCGGTAACATGGTTTTTGCACCTGTTAATAAGGCAGAGGCAGCTACAGATACCGCATATATCGCTTATGCAGACGGCAGCTGGACCAGTCAGTTCTGGTATGACGGTAATTCATACGAGCCCGTTGTTGCTACAACAGCAGAGGTTACCGGAGCAGGCCAGTATACAGTAGGACTTGATTTTACAGGAACCGCATTAGGATATGCAGAGGGCTTAAGCTTTGCAGGTCTTATGATTAAGAACGGTGAGACAAATTTCGCAAATTACTGCATCCAGATTGATTCAATTGTTATCAACGGTGCTGAAATTGCGTTTACAGAGGGTTATACAAGTTCAGACGATTCAGTTGAGACACGTATGAACATCTTCAATGAGTGGGTACCTTCAGTTCCTACATCAGAGGACGTACGTGCGGTTGACGGAACTGCAGCAGATGCATCACCCATTATCGTTGACCGTGAGCTTTTTGCACAGGTTCAGACAATTGAAATTACCTTTACATACACAGAGCCTGTTGAGCAGGTAGGTGTTGAGGCAGCTGTTCCCGCTCCTTCAGGAGAACCCAGTACAGCTTATATCGCTTATGCAGACGGCAGCTGGACCAGCCAGTTCTGGTATGACGGCAATTCATATGCTCCCGTTGTTGCTACAACAGCGGAGGTTACCGGAGCAGGTCAGTACACTGTAGGACTTGATTTCACCGGTACTGATTTAGGATATGCAGAGGGCATGAGCTTCTCAGCACTTATGATTAAGGACGGCGAGGCTAATTTCCCTCAGTATTGTATTCAGCTTGATAAGATTGTTGTTAACGGTGCAGAGATTTCCTTTACAGAGGGCTACACTACATCAGATGACGGTCTTGAGACACGTATGAACCTCTTTAATGAGTGGGTTGCCGAAGTTCCTTACGACAGTGATACTTCACTTGTTCGTGCGGCAGACGGAGATGCAACAGGTGCGCTTCCTATAATCATCGACCGCGATTCAATCCCTCAGGTTCAGACAATTGAGGTTACCTTTACACTTGTTGAGCCCGTTGCTCAGGCAGTTGGTTTCCTTGCAGGCGGCGCAGGCGGTGACACAGCAGCAGAAGAGGAATACGTTATTCCGGATTCTTTCCTTGCATTCATGATGTTCAGCTGCCCCAGCGGTGCATGGGAAGTTTATGATCCCGGATTCCCCGGAGACGCATGGATTGCCGGTGACGGTGTATGGGAAGTTTACTTAAAGGCTGAGGATATCGGAGCTACAGAGAAGGCTGATGCGGGTCAGGTATTCCTTGTTGATATCGAAGGTCTCGGTAAGGCGATGAAGGCTATCGGAACACTTGCTGATGACGGTATTACACATGATGTTGAGTGCTCAGTTGAAGTATATGTTGACGGCGAAAAGGTAAGAAGCAAGAGCAAGAACATTCTTTCAGGTGATCTTGAGGGCAAGGGAAGATTCAGACTTGAGCTCTACAATGAGTGGGGCAGCGGTACAAAGGATATGCCTGTTGTACAGCCCGATTTACTTACACCCGAAAGCGAAATCAGAGTTGTGTTTATGATTACCGGTACAGGCTTTAACACCGAAGAAGGTGCAGCTGCAATCGAAGCTTACAAGGCTGCAAACGCAACACCTACTCCTTCACCCGAGCCTACGGCAACACCTACTCCCGAGCCTACAGCTACACAGGCTCCCGCAGCAAGTGAGGATACAGCTTCTTCAGCAAATTCAGATTCAGTAGAATCATCATCTGATAATACAGGTCTTATTATCGGAATCGTTGCAGCAGTTGTTGTTATCATCGTTGTTGTTGTAGTGATTATTCTTAATAAGAAGAAAAATGCGAAATAATAAGTAAGTTGAAATCCCCTCCGATTTGGAGGGGATTTTTTTAGTTTGCGCGCCATGGGCGCGCTCTAACGGGTGAAAGTCCCGAACACGCCCAGATAGTGGGAAGTGTATAGTTGAACAGCAAGGGTGTCCATCGTGAGATGGAATCTGAAGGAAGCTGTAAGCAAATCTCTGGTCC
>JAZNKQ010000080.1:0-9006 GCA_045578645.1 Lachnospiraceae bacterium | reverse complement strand
ATGGCAAAGGGACCGTAGCAGGGGCTGAAAATGGCCACTGGATCCCCTTCTTCGGTATACAGAGGGTATAGATGCAGAGGGAAATATAAATGCTGATGTTGAGAAGGCGGTAATGAGGGAACTGGGAGCAAATTTCAGACCGGAGTTTATTAACCGTCTTGATGAGATAATCATGTTCAAGCCCCTTACAAAGTCAGATCTTAAGGGAATAGTAAATCTGCTTCTTAAGGATATTAACGAAAGACTTACGGACAGGGAACTTACGGTTAAGCTTACGGAAGACGCTGAGAGGTACATTATTGAAAACGGCTTTGACCCGGTATATGGTGCAAGACCGCTGAAAAGATATATACAGAAGACGGTTGAAACGCTGGCTGCAAAGCTTATTCTGAAAGGAGATGTTTCGGCGGGCGAATCAATAGTAATAATGTATGATGAGCGCGGACTGTATGCCGCAGGGCATAAAAACTGATACTGTTATTGGGATTGACAATCCCCCTGAATATACGTAAACTATAGCTGTTACCGACGGAAATGGCTATGAAGACGGTAAAAGGATTACGGAATACAGGGGGATTGGATGAAAGGCTTTATTAAAATAATTATGCTTGTTGCAGCCTGTGCCATGGGTATGTTAACAATGCAGCCTGCATATGCTGCGGGAGAGACGGAAAAAGGGATTATTTCAACTGATTTCGGTGATTTTAATGATTTCGGTGATTTCAGTGATTTTGATTTCGACTGGGATACTGACTGGGATTCTGACTGGGACTTCGATATCGGTGATCTTTTCGATGACTATGATTATAATTATGACTATGATTACGATGATAGTTATGATTATTATGATGATTATGACTATTATGACGGCATCAGCTCAGCTGCAGGTGTTTTCAGCTGTCTGGGATGCGGTTTAACCTTCGGTGGAATATTTGTATTTGCCGCAATCATTATAGTTGTAATTATTATCATTATAAATGTAAGCAGGAAAAAGCCTGCGAAGCCTAACCGGAATACCATGCATGGTGCGATGAATAAGATGCCCAACAGAACCGGACAGATTGAGGCAATTATAAAACAGCATGACCCTGCTTTCTCGAGCAGCGATTTGATTACCTTTGCGAAAAACTCATTTGTTGATATACAAATGGCATGGAGCGGACGGGATTTACGTCCGGTTATGGGAATTCTTCATACAGACCTTTATGAGCAGACCAATCTTCAGATACAGAAGATGATCGAAAACGGTATTGTAAATAAAATCGAGGGAATTTCCGTTAATACGGCATATATATCAGCATATGTCAGAGATCGGGATTATGAGTATGTTAATCTTTACCTGAATGCAAGAATGATTGATTATCAGATTAATGAGACTACGGGAGAGATTATCAGAGGTAATAAGAGCACGCGCTGGGATATGTATTACCGTATCAAGCTTATGCGTGCATACGGAGTTAAAACACGGGCGGCAGACGGTGATGAGATGGCACATAAGTGTCCTAACTGCGGAGCTAATCTTACGCTGAATGCAAACGGGCAGTGTGAATACTGCGATTCATTTATTACATCCGGAAAACACAGCTGGGTAATCAGTGATTTTGGTACGATACGTCCGGATACCGTGGACGAAGGAATAAGAGAATAAAGAGCAATGAGATTAACAGAGACCATCACACAGTGTGCGATGGTCTCTGTTTCTTTGTATATGAGGAATAAACCTTATCAGTACAGACTGTGACCTGCCGTTATGCAAAGCTCCCTGTCAAAGCAGGTATGGTCGGTGAGATATACGGTAAAGCATTGTGCGTTACGTGAATCGCTTCCAAACTTGCCGGCGGTAAAGTTATGAGCTCCGAATGCGGGGCCGACCTTTATTGAGTCAAAATCCTTTGATACCGTTATGTCACCTGATTTTGCAACCATTCCGCCTCCAGGGATGCCTTCGATGCTGAAGCTGTCTGAATCGATTCTGGAGCCCGCATCAAAGGAGAGCTCGACACGCAGGGGAGCACGGTCGATGCCCTCGGTCTTAAGCCTTATTTTGAGACCGTTCTCGGCAGGAGTTACGGTAATATCAAAAATCATGTCGGGACCGAGCAGCTTTTTACGGCTTGTATGGTCCATTTTCCACCAGTCGGTTGTATTCTGGGGCTTATCAAAGGGAAGGTAATACCAGCCCACCATTTTCTGGCGAAGGTGATAGGTTTTACCGTTCTCACTCTGAATTTCTTCAATTGTTTCGGGAATAAAATAGCGGTGTTCACAGAAGCTTGCGCCGATTTTCATTCCCATTGTAAGCTGCCCGCTCTGGAAATAAAGGAAGGACGGACATTTGTTAATCACGGAGTATGAATAATTGTTATTTCTTGCACGAACAATGTTTGAATCGCGGTAGAAGCAGGAATATACAGACGGGATACCGCTTTCGCCGTGTTCAAAATCAATGAGTCCCGGATTATTCATAAAGGAGATAACACTGTCCATATGTGTAAGCCCCTGCTTTTCAACGGTTTCCATAATGTAATTTGCAGCATCAAGGAATTCCTTTATATTAAAACGATGTCCGATGTAAAGATATTCGAAATAGTAATCCTTCGGATAGGATTTGTGCCCGCGGTCCTGTCTTGTTGAATTATTTGTAAATACACTTCCGTCGGGTTCGATATATGTAAGCATCATGCGCAGATTGCGGATGACAGGGTCGAAATAGCCTTCATCGCCGGTGGCGAGCGCAAGCATAATCATTGCATCGTTATTTATGCGGTTATAATTACCTGCGGAACGCTCCGCATATTCCCCGTCACTGTTACAGTCATTGCCCTCCGCAAGGTATTTGTCGGCAGCCTCCCTGTAAATAGGATTTTCATATATTTTGCTGCAGAAGCAGAGTACTGAAGCAATGGCCCAGCGGTGGTTAGGGGTGTGGAAGCCTCCGTTGCACATGGCATCTGCTCCCTTTTTTATTATTCTGTCCATTATTCCGATAAGAGTCGCAGCCTGTTCGTCATCAGCCATATTATTTCGCAGATAGCAGAATACGGGAATCAGCCTCTTTAAACAGAAGGCTGTATCGGGACCCGAATAGAAGTTGCAGTTATTAAGGTCAAAAAAGCCGTTTTCCCGCTGTGTGCGCATAATAAAGGAAAAGCCGAGCAAAATCCGCTCATAGACTATGTCATTGCGATACCAGCGGCTTTGGTCGTTAATGTAGCCGACAATCATGGTCGTTACGCGATATATGGCAAATTTTGCTTCTATAAGACTGTTTGCGTCACGAAAGCCTCCGTAGAAGGGTGATCTTTCATCGGAAAGATACTGAATATCAAGTGAGCGTGCGATACGCTCGTCTGCGTCCTTAATCATTGATAAATAATGCTTTTTCATGTCTGTTTTGAAAATCAGTGTGGGGTATGATTTTCGTTATACCTCCGTTTCTGTTTTATTCTTTTTGGTACGTTTTTTTGAACCCGTTCCAAAGGAAGGAACATCTGCACTGGTGGGTTCGCTCTTCATATTGTGTCCGTAATTCTTAAAATCCCTCGGAGAAATTCCGCAGAATTTGTTAAACATCCTGTTAAACTGTGAGAAGCTTGTAAAACCGCATGCTTCGGCAATATCCGTAATCTTTTTGTCAGAGAACAGCAGCATCTGCTGGGCGTTTCTGATACGGGTAAGCTGTATATAGTTAATCAGTGTAAAGCCCGTTACCTCCTTAAACTGATGCGACAAATAAAAGGTGCTTATATAAAAACGCGATGCCAGAGAGGAGAGTGAGAGCTCGGTACTGAAATTATTGTGTATGTACGAGGTAATCTCATAAATTTTGTGGGAGCTGCCTTCTATGGCCTTTGGTCTGTATATATTTGCATGCCGTTTGTCGCTTAAGATATTAAGGAATTCCATAAACTTTGTATGGATATACAGAGTGCTGTAGTTTTCACGGTTATATGTACAGCGGATAATCTCGTTAAGCGGCTCGAAAAGCTCTGCGTATATATCCTGTTCAAATCTGTATATGGGAAGCGATGCATCAAAGAGTGTCAGCAGCTTCTCATAATCCCGTTGAAAGGGGGCGGGCATGGGAGGAATTGCAAACTGTATAACCAGACGTTTGCTGGGAGGACCCTCAAAATACTGCGATTTGTGAAGCAGTGACGGACGGAGGCAGACAATATCAAAGCAGGAGAGCGCGTAGGGAGTGCCCTCGAGTACATGATTTGCCGCTGCGTCAAGGAAAATGTGCATTTCATAGAAAGGATGAAAATGCTGAAATTCCATATTTATATTGTAGGAGCGTTCATCGTAATCGAAATAGTAGAAGCAGGGGTCCGTCGGTTTATTTATTTCTACCATATGTTTGTGCTCATAATGTAGCACATTATTTATCAACATATTGGTAAATTCCTCCTAAGTTTTTGTTGATTTGCATATATCGTAGCAAAAAATGCAATAAAAGTCAAGCACAAACGCAAATGATGCGTAGTATTTGTTTGTAAGATTTGATACAATATTGCTGTCAAATGAAAGAAAATTATGCAAAATTACTATATATGGTTCGATTTGCAGTTTACGGAGGCTTAGGATGAACACATCGGAAAAACTGAATTTACTGGTTGAAAGCTTCCAGAAGGTTCTGTACGAGGATGATGATACTTTCCTTAAAGGAATGGAAAAAAACAATCTGTCCGGTTGTGATATAAGCAAATTCAGATACTGGGAGTGGACTCAGGGAGTCGGGCTTTTCGGATTCTGGAAATTGTATGAGAAAACAGGCGAACAAAAATATCTTGATGTTTTGCTTAAGTATTATACAGAGCAGATTGCCGGAGGACTTCCGGCAAAGAATATTAATACTACGGCGCCGATGCTTACGCTGGTTCACATTTATGAGAGAATGCGTAATGAAGAGTACGGCAGGCTGTGCCTTGAATGGGCAGAATGGCTTATGCGGGAGCTGCCAAAGACAAAGGAGGGCGGTTTTCAGCATCTCACCTCGGACACACTTAATGCTCAGGAGCTTTGGGATGATACATTGTTTATGGCGGTTCTTTTCCTGGCAAAGTGCGGAGTTATTTTTGGTAATAAGGAGTGGGTCGAAGAAGCAGAGTACCAATTCCTTTTACATATTAAATACCTATCTGACAAAAAAACAGGACTCTGGTTTCACGGTTGGACCTTCAACGGGAATCACAACTTTGCCGAAGCATTGTGGGGGCGTGGCAACAGCTGGGTTACTGCCGCAATTCCTGAATTCTTAAGGATTGTCGAATGTGATCCGCCTGTAAAGAGGTTTTTGGTTGAAGCATTACGAAATCAGGTTGAAAGCCTGAGAAGGTATCAGGACCCGTCAGGAATGTGGCATACACTGATTGATGACCCTGATTCCTATGTTGAGACAAGTGCTACCTGCGGATTCGCTTACGGAATCCTAAGGGCAGTACATGACGGACTGATTGATAAGGAGTACGAGCAATGTGCACTAAAAGCACTTGAGCCGGTTCTTTCTTACATCAGTGAAGACGGTATTGTCAATCAGGTATCATACGGCACAGCAATGGGTCGTGAAACAAAGCAGTTCTACAAGGAAATAGAAATAAAGTCGATGCCCTATGGTCAGGCAATGGCGATTTTGTTTCTGCTGGAGCTAATTTAAGTTTAAGGAGGATGTATTTTATGAAAAAAAGAATTCTTGCGCTGTTAATGGTTTGTGCATTACTTGTTTCACTTTGTGCATGCGGCAGCAGCAACACTTCTGAGGCGGAGCCTACAAATGCCCCCACTCAGTCTGAGGGGAATAACGATAAGCCGGCAGATCCTACTGCAACTCCGGAACCTACAGCAACACCTACCCCTATTCCTGTTGAGACCATAAGCTTTACCGGTTCTCCCACATTATCAGGTGACGTTGCTGACAGACTTCCCGTTAAGGATGACGTTTTTGTTGAGCAGGTTGACGCAACCGGTAAGGCACTTGAAATCGGTACCTACGGCGGAGTTATCAATCTTCTTAGCGGCGGCGGAAGCTGGGATCTTTCAAGACCTGTTTTAGAGAGTATTATCCGTTACAACACGGATGGTACATATTATCCTAACGTTATTAAGAGCTATGAGCATAATGACAGCTATACAGAGTGGACCTTCCACTTAAGAGAGGGTATGAAGTGGTCAGACGGTGATGATTTCAATGCTGATGACGTGACCTTCTGGTACTATATGTGTCACCTTACCAACTTTGATACAAAGAAGAGCTGGGCTGCATTAACAGATGGTGAGGAGCAGTGGGCTACTCTTACAAAGATTGATGACACTACAGTTAAGTGGACCTTCCAGAATCCTAAGTATCCGGCTGATTTTATTGAAAACGGCGATTTCAAGTGGTGCTGGGCTCCTTCACACTATCTGAATGACCTTATTCCGGATTCGATTTATGTTGAGAACCCTTACTGGCCGGCTACCGGTCTTTCAGATGAGCAGGTTCTTCTCAATGCAAAGAATAAGAATATTGATCAGGCTACCATTAAGGATCTCGGTAAGGCTGTAAGCTACTATTTCTGGAATGTTTCAGGTATTCCTACACTTAACTCCTTTGTACTTACAACAAAGGAAGGTAACAATACAAAGGATGATACACTTTGTATTCTTGAGCGTAACGCATATTTCTGGAAGGTTGATGCTAACGGACAGCAGCTTCCTTACTGTGATGCAATTCATTTCAACAAGACCTCTGAGGAAGGTCAGGATCAGTTAATGTTCCGTTCGGGCGAGCTCGATATTATCGGTGTTGCAATGCAGGATATTACCTCTATTCTTACCGACCTTGGCGATAAGGCTGTGCTTCGTGAATTTGCAGGTACAAACTGGGGTTCATACCAGATAACCTTCAACTACACCTGTGCAGATGCAAATTATGCAAACTTATTCTCAAATATCAAGTTCCGTCAGGCAATGTCAATTTGTGTTGACCGTACGCAGGTTTCAGGACTCCTTTCAGACGGTTTCCTTGAGCCCGGTCAGTGTGCTCCTTCAGAGGGTAACTTCGGTTACGATCCCGAGTGGGAGATGAAGTGGACTGAGTATGATGTTGCAGCAGCAAAGGCTCTCCTTGAGGAGTGCGGACTTGTAATGGGCGATGACGGCTTCTACAACTTTGCAGACGGCTCCGATTTCGTACTTACATTCTATATGTATCAGGATTCAGGCGCAGCAGAAGCTTATCCCGTACTTGAGCAGTATTACAATGCAGCAGGTATCAAGTGTGCAAGCAAGGAATCAGAGGTTGCCACATTCGATCAGGATATCGATAACAATGAGTGGTATGCTGTAATGGGACCTCATACTTCAATCGGCGGACTTTCACTCAGATCAAGAGTTGCTCCTTTCGTTCCTGTTGCTGAGGCAGCTGAGTGGTACGGTGAGTACGGTGCATACTATGCAACAGCAGGCGAGCAGGGTGTTGCTCCTACAGGCGATATGGCTAAGTTAGTTGAAATCTACGAGAAGTGGGCAGCTACTCCCGATGCTGAGGAGAGAGATGCATATGCACTTGAGATTTATGAGATTCATAAAGAAAATCTCTGGTCAATCGCATACTTAAAGGGCGAGGGCTCATACAATCTTGTTAGCTCAAGCATAAAGAACTATCCTGACAACCTTGTAAGTGATGACTTATATCAGTATGCAAATATCATTCACTATGAGACATTATACAAGGCTGAATAATTAACACGGTTTTAATTTATAAGATTACTTTCCGGAGGCGGGGATCCGGTTTCCACGCCTCCGGCTTTTTTGAAAAGGGGAATTTCTAATGGAAGAGAATGCGTACAATGCGGAAAGCATGCATGATAACAATCCCAAGAAGTCCTTTGCGGAAGGAGTGAAAGATTTCTTCAGGAAGGATCTTGTTCAGTATATTATTAAGCGTGTGCTTATGATTATACCGACACTGTTTCTGATATCGATACTTGTTTTCTTTGTTATCCAGCTGCCTCCCGGTGATTATGTGTCCGCACATATTGCGGCGCTTGCAACAGAAGGTGAGTATGTGGATGCTGATTATGCGGCATCGTTAAGAGCTGATTACGGACTGGATCTTCCGGTTCACGAGCAGTATATTAAGTGGATTAAGGATATTATCTGGACACCTACAGATTCTACTTATTACAGACTTTACGGCTCTCATCATAACTGGAAATACTCATTTGCCTACGGGCGTGATGTCTGGGATGTTGTAGATGACCGGCTGGGTCTGACCATTGCGGTTACCGCAATTATTATGGTCTTCCAATATGCGGTTTCCCTGCCGATTGCAGTTTATGCGTCAACACATCAGTATTCAAAGGGTGACTATATTTCATCGATTTTCGGTTTTCTGGGGACGGCGATACCAAACTTTATTCTGGCGATAGTATTGATGTATCTGTCCTATAAGCTGACAGGTGATGCAAATGTAGGTCTGTTTACGCAGGATATGCTGGTAAACGGAGTTAATTTGTCGAATTTCGGCGATTTCCTGAAGCGTATGATTATTCCGATTATCGTTATCGGAACAAGCGGTACCTGCGGTATTATACGTTCGGTACGTGCACAGATGCTTGATGAGGTAGCCAGACAGTATACACTTACAGCAAGAGCAAAGGGTGTTTCGGAAAGAACAATTGTTATGAAGTATTGCTTCAGAGCAGCCATTAACCCTACGGTGTCAGGACTTGGCGGTGTTCTTTCGAGCCTGTTCTCCGGTTCAACCGTTACTGCGATGGTACTGAACATGCAGATTCAGGGACCGGTACTATTCAAGGCTCTTCAGGCGCAGGATATGTATCTGGCCGGTGCTATCGTTATGGTACAGGCAGTTCTGGTTGTTATCGGAATTCTGCTGTCTGATATTGCATTGGCATTCCTTGATCCCAGAATTCGTTATTCCGGAGGTGGCAGATAATGTTTAGGAAAAAGAAAATATCAAAAGAAGATTATTATCTTGCCGCCCAGTGGACCTTAATGGGA
>JAZNKQ010000079.1:0-19945 GCA_045578645.1 Lachnospiraceae bacterium | reverse complement strand
ACATTAAAGAAGGGTCCCCGTTATCTTGAGATGGCAGAGGGATATGTTACAGGTATCGCACTTGATGAGAATGATGAAATTATCGGATATCAGTTCGTAAGCCTTGGAAAGCTCACCGACTTTATTAAGAAGGGTGATGATCCTAATACAGCTTGGGAAAAGGCTAAGGGCCAGTACGGACGTGTCGATGATGCAGTTAAGATCATTGACCCGAGAAAGGAATAAGGAGGGTATTAATAATGGCATTATTTGAATCATATGAGAGAAGAATAGACAAAATCAATGCTGTTCTTAACAGCTACGGTATTGCTTCAATTGAAGAGGCCGAGAAGATTACTAAGGATGCCGGTCTTAATGTATATGACCAGGTTAAGAAAATACAGCCTATCTGCTTCGAGAATGCATGCTGGGCATACACTGTAGGTGCAGCAATCGCAATCAAGAAGGGCTGCAGACGTGCTGCTGATGCTGCCGCTGCAATCGGTGAGGGTCTTCAGGCTTTCTGTGTACCCGGATCAGTTGCTGAGCAGAGAAAGGTTGGTTTAGGACACGGTAATCTCGGAAAGATGCTTCTTGAGGAAGAAACAGACTGCTTCTGCTTCCTTGCAGGACACGAGTCATTTGCTGCAGCAGAAGGTGCTATCGGTATTGCAGAAAAGGCAAATCGTGTTCGTAAGACCCCTCTTCGTGTTATCTTAAACGGACTCGGAAAGGACGCTGCACAGATTATTTCACGTATCAACGGTTTTACATATGTTGAGACTGAGATGGACTATTTCACAGGCGAAGTTAAGGAGATTTCAAGAAAGTCATACTCAACAGGCTTACGTTCAAAGGTTAACTGCTATGGTGCAGATGATGTAACAGAAGGTGTTGCTATCATGCATAAGGAAAAGGTTGATGTTTCTATCACAGGTAACTCAACCAACCCTACAAGATTCCAGCATCCCGTTGCAGGTACATACAAGAAGGAATGCAACGAGCAGGGTAAGAAGTACTTCTCTGTAGCATCAGGCGGTGGTACAGGACGTACACTTCATCCCGATAACATGGCTGCAGGTCCCGCTTCATACGGTATGACAGATACTATGGGAAGAATGCACAGCGATGCACAGTTTGCAGGTTCATCATCAGTTCCTGCTCACGTTGAGATGATGGGTCTTATCGGAATGGGTAACAATCCGATGGTTGGTGCTACGGTTGCAGTTGCGGTTGCAGTACAGGAAGCAGCAGATAACGGCAAGTTCTAAGCTTCGTTCAAAATAAAAATATACACAAAAAGCTACTCCAAACGGAGTGGCTTTTTTGTGCGTAAAAATTCCTTTTAGAAAACAAGTGCTTGACAGAGCTGTATTAATAATGTATAACTGTATTAAGACAGGTAATACAGATAATACAGAAAGGAGGCAAACGATGCTGATTAACATAAATTACCGTGATTCAAGACCGATTTATGAGCAGATTGTTGACGGAATGAGAAAGCTGCTTATTGCAGGAGTCATAAAAGCAGATGAAAAATTACCGTCGGTACGCGATTTGTCGTCGAGTATGGCGATAAATCCAAATACGATTCAGCGTGCTTACAGAGAGCTTGAGGCTGAAGGATATATATATTCAATTGCAGGTAAAGGCTCATTTGCCGCGCCGGTTTCCGATGTTGATGAGAAGAGAAAAGAGGAAATGCTGAAAAAGCTTGGTGAGGCGTGTCAGGAGCTGTGTTTCATGGGAGTCGGAAAGGAGACGATTGATTCAATTGTCGATGAGGTTTACAAAAACTCGGAAAAAACAGATTAAGGAAGAATTGATTATTTGAGCGGAGGAAAATATGAACGAAAATATTATGATTGAAGCCAGAAATCTAAGTAAGAGCTTCGATGGATTTTATGCATTAAATGATGCATCCCTTAAGGTTTGTAAGGGTTCGGTATATGGTCTTGTCGGACCGAACGGCGCAGGCAAATCAACAATAATCAGACATCTGGTAGGTGTATATAAGCCTACGGCAGGTGAGGTATTTATTGGCGGTGAGCCGGTTTATGAAAATCCGTTAATTAAAGAGAAAATTGCGTATATTCCGGATGATTTATATTATTTTACATCTGCCGGAATTCTTGATATGATGCGCTTCTATAAGGGAATTTACAAGAACTTCAGTGATGAGCGCTTTAATAATATGCGTGAGATTTTTACTTCTCTTGATGTTAAGAAGCCGATTCGGAAAATGTCCAAAGGAATGCAGAAGCAGGCGGCCTTCTGGCTGGCAATCTGCTGTAATCCCGAAGTAATTATACTTGACGAGCCTGTTGACGGTCTTGACCCCGTTATGAGACGTCAGGTATGGAGTCTTCTCATGCAGGATGTAACCCAGAGAGGAACAACGGTATTGATTTCTTCACATAATCTCCGTGAGCTGGAGGATGTGTGCGATAACGTAGGAATAATGAATAAGGGAAAGGTGATACTTGAGCGTTCACTTTCAGACCTTCAGGGTAATATAACCAAGCTGCAGATTGCCTTTGCAGATGACAAAATGCCGGAGCTTGACAGTAATATAAAAATACTGCATTCAAGCAAAAGCGGTCGTGTGTATACCATGATTGTAAGAGGTGTACCTGAAATGATAGAAAGAAAAATGATGGAATATAATCCTATTCTTGTCGATGCGCTTCCGCTGACACTCGAAGAAATATTCATCTATGAGTTGGGAGGAGAGAACTATGAAGTCAAAGAAATCATACTTTAGCAGTGCTCTGTTTATTAAAAATATTAAGCGGTTCTGGCCTGTGTGGGGCGGATATACGTTTATAATGATTTGGCTGGTTCCTGCGCTGCTTTATTTTAATGTGCTCGGTATGTTTTATTTCGGCGGAAACCGGGAAGAGGTACTCACACGAAGTATATATACCACGGAGCTTGAAATATCACTTGTTATGTCTGTTATTTTTGCCCTGATATGTGCAGTTTCAATGTTTTCCTATCTTAATAACGAGAAATCCTGCGGTTTCTTTCATTCGCTTCCGATAAAGCGTGAAGGCTTATTTATTACATGCTATACAACCGGTCTTTCCTTCTTGCTGATACCGAATGTGATTATCGCGGGCATAACAATGCTTGCAACACAGAGCCGCGGTTATACGACAGTAAAGGAGATGCTGATATGGCTTGCAATGACCTGTGTAATGCAGCTGTTTTTCTATACATTTGCGGTAACCTGCATCATGTTTACCGGAAGATTGCTTTCGGCACCGATATGCTATGTTATTTTGATTTTCTTTTTTGAGTTTGTGAGAAGCATGGTAAACGGAATGTTTGAGAAAATGTTCTTTGGTGTAAATGAAGAATTTATCGGAAAACCGGAAGGATTTTTAGGGATACTGAGCCCAACCGAATTTTTTATGAGCTATTCAAGGAATCATATAGTATCGGGAAGCAGAGAATATTATACAATTGATGGTGTCGGCGAGATTATTGCAGTCGGAATTCTTGCATCCTGTATACTTGCTGCCGTGTCAATAATTGTTTATAAGCAAAGACCCAGTGAAGCGGCGGGTGATACGGTTACAATAAAGTATACAAGACCGGTATTCCGCTGGGGAGTTGCCTTTTCGGCTATGCTTTTGTTTACCTGGATTATTATTTCAACAATTTTTGCCGGGGAGTATTTTACAACACGTTTAGTTGTTGCAACAGTTATTACGGCATTTCTTTGTATGAGCATAGGCTTTTTTGCCGCCGAGATGATTCTGAAAAAGAGCTTTGCGGTTTTCAAGGGTATTTTCAGGGAATGGTTATTAATTTCTGTTGTTACAATAGCGATAACTGTTATAGGTCTGTCAGCGGTTTCATCAAATATGAAATATGTTCCCGATAGCAGCGAGGTTGAAAGGGTTTATGTTGAATTTGATGTGAATAACGTGAGCTTTTCGGGAGATGAAATCGAAGATATAGCTGCTCTGCATAAAATGATAATTGATAGCAGTGACAGATGTATTGAAGCATATAATGAGAACCGGAATTATGATTACAGGTATAATTTTACCGTAAAATATGCAATGAAAGACGGAGAAAGTATTTCAAGAGGCTATATACTTGCAAATACTTTAGAAGATATATTAGAAAAATATAATAGTACGCTTGATAAGCACGGTGAGAAAATATTGTTTTATAACATAGATGAGAATTATATTCTAAGCTATGCTGACGTGCAGATTTACAGTAAAATGCTCTATACGGTAAACGAAGATGAGATTGTCGATGAAGCAATTATAGAAAAAGAGGGCTTGGGAGATTTCCAGTTTGATGCACAGCGTGCGGAGCTTTTTCTGGAAGCGGTTATGAAGGATGTTTCCGAGGGATATCTTAAGTATTCTGAGATTTTATCAGACAGATATGTTTTTGTTGAAAAGAACGGACTTGGCGGTTATGCATATTTTGAATACAGGTCTCCTAAGGAGAATTCATACAGCGGACTGTCAATATACTTCCATGAGAATTGTCCTAATATAGCTGAGTTTCTTTCAAGTAACATAAAATAGAAGAGCAGAGATAATCCCCGGTTAATAATGTTCATATTAACCGGGGATAAATTATGTACTGTGAAAAGCTTTTATCAGCCCTTATTTTGAGCTTCGACAAGGCTTTCGCCGCAATAAATCTTTCTTAACTTAGGCTTTTCGATTTTGCCTGTAGGATTTCTCGGGATATCGGCAAAAATAATCTGATGAGGGCGCTTATATCTCGGAAGCTTATGACAAAAATCAGCAACCTCCTGCTCGGTAAGAGAGAAGCCCTCTTTTACTTCAATAATCGCTGCGGTGACTTCACCGAGACGCTTATCGGGAACACCGATTACCGCGACATCCTTTACGGCATTGTTTGTTCTGATGAAATCCTCAATCTGAACAGGATAGATGTTTTCGCCGCCGCTGATAACAACATCCTTCTTTCGGTCAACGAGGAAAATAAATCCGTCCTCATCCTCACGTGCCATATCGCCGGTATAGAGCCAGTCACCCTTTAAAACCTCTTCGGTTGCCTTAGGGTCATTGTAATAGCAGGTCATGACACCGGGACCCTTAACAGCGAGTTCTCCGACTTCACCGCGGGGAACGGTATTACCGTTTTCATCTATAATCTTTACTTCCCAGCCGAAGCCTGCCTTTCCGATGGCACCGACCTTATGTATGTTTTCAACACCGAGATGAACGCAGCCGGGGCCGATTGATTCACTGAGACCGTAATTAGTATCATAGTCATGTTTCGGAAATGTTTTTTTCCAGCGGGAAATAAGACTGGGCGGAACAGGCTGTGCACCGATATGCATCAGACGCCACTGTTCAAGCTCATAATCATTGAGATTAACGTCACCGCGGTCAATGGCATCAAGTATATCCTGAGCCCACGGAACAAGAAGCCATACTATTGTACAACGCTCCTGAGAAGCCGCCTGGAGAATGCAGTCAGGCTTTGTTCCCTTTAGAAGAACGGCTTTGCCGCCTACAAGGAAGCTTCCGAACCAATGCATTTTAGCACCGGTATGATAAAGCGGAGGTATACAGAGAAAGACATCATCATGTGTCTGACTGTGGTGATTCTGCTCAACCCTGCAGCTGTGTAGCAGACTCATGTGCTTATGCAGGATTGCCTTCGGAAAGCCTGTTGTACCGGATGAAAAGTAAATAGCAGCATAATCATCATCGCTAATCGGAAGAGAAGTAAAAATACTGCTGCAGTTTGCCGTAAGGTTATTATAGTCCTCAGCGAAGCTCGGGCAGTTATTTCCGACAAAGAAAAGAAGCCGGTTTATACTGATATCATCTGCAATTTCTTCAACTCGACCGATAAACTCAGGTCCGAATATAAGCACATCGGATTCCGATAAATTAAGACAATACTTAATCTCATCCGAGGAATATCTGAAATTGAGCGGAACTGCAAGTGCACCTGTCTTAAGTATACCGAAATAAATCGGAAGCCACTCGAGACAGTTCATAAGCAGAATTGCAACTTTATCACCCTTTTTTATTCCACGCTCCGTAAGAAGATTGGCAAAGCGGTTTGCCTTTTCATTAAATACATTCCATGTGATTTCACGACGATAGGAAATCATGGGATTTGCTTCGATAAGATCATATTCCTTCCAGGTTACGCGTCTGCGCTCCTTAACCTCGGGATTGATTTCAACAAGACAGACTTCGCTGCCGTAAAGCTCACAGTTTCTGTCAAGAATATCCATTATTGGCATGTTAAACTCTCCATTCCGGGAATGCTTATTATTATAGCTGTCAGAAATCAAAGAAAAATAACTGACAGACAAACAGACTACTTTGTGATATTCCCGACACAAACAGTCGTAATGACTATAACACTTTAAAGCAGAAAAGTAAATACCTATTTAAGTAAATCAATGCCTTCATCAAGAAGTGTATGGTATACAGATGAGATGGGAAAGCCGACTATATTGTAATAATCGCCCTCAATTGATTCTATAAACGGGGCAAAGAGTCCCTGAATTGCATATGCACCGGCCTTGTCCGAAGGCTCTCCGGATTTAATATAGCTTCTGATTTCATGCTCTGTCATGGGAGTGACCTTGACGCGCGTTGAAACTGAGTAGGAGATAATCTTGTTTTCGGATGCGCGTGCGGAATTCTTTATTATGATACAAATTCCGGTATGAACATAGTGGAAGCCTCCGGCGAAGCTGCTCAGCATTCTGAATGCATCCTCCGAATCCTTCGGCTTTCCGAGAATTTTGCCGTCGAAGGCAACTACCGTATCGGCACCGATGATTACCGATAAAGGCGCTGCATTCTCGGCAACATCGGTTGCCTTCATGAGAGAAAGCTTCTTTACAAGCTCGCAGGGCGCAATGTCTTCAATTTTTTCTTCCTTTGTACTTGGTATAACAGTATATTTTGCACCAATCTGATCCATGATTTCGCGTCTTCTGGGTGAAGAGGAAGCCAGTATTATTTTATATTCATTAGCCATTTTGATTTATTACCTCCGATATGATGTCTGCTGCCGCAATAACGGTTCCCTGAATCATTTTAGGTGAGCCGCCGCCCTTGGCATTGTGCGAAGCCTTTAATTTGTTTAGAAGCTCGATGCAGTTAAAGCTGCTGCTGCCGGCTATAAATCTGTACCCGTCGTTATCGTTACCGACGAAAACAGAGCAGATACCGCTGCTTTTTTCACACATTTTATTAACTGCATTTCTTGCCGTAAGTGTTTCGGCAGATGCCGTGAAAATAGTAGGGTTCACCGATAAAAGGGCTTCGGGAATGAGATATTCAAAAAGTCTGTTTTCAAGTGCAATAAGATTATAGCAGGCATTGTCATAATCATTCTTAAGCTTTTTTGTTGCGGAAACAATATCCTCCTGACCGGCAGAAAGCATAACAGAGATGCTTTTGGTCATATCATGCTTTTTACGGTAGTCATATAAAGCGCGTGTTCCGCAGAGAATGCTCATTCTGGTACCGCCTCTGAAATGCTCGGCAGAGATTATCTTGCAAATGCCGATTTCTGAAGTATAGGCAACATGCGGGGCACAGCATGCGCAAATATCGTAACCGGGGAATTCAACTATACGAATCGGACCTTCAAGCTCCTTTTTGCTTCGGTAGGGTATTTTTGCAAGCTCATCCGCATCAGGTACGGATATATTGCATTTAACATTGGCAAGGATTGCCTTGTTGACCTCGTTCTCAATCAATAATATTTCATCTGCAGTAAAGGTTCCGTTAAAATCAAGAGTTACCTCAGTACTGCCGAGATGGAAGCCGGTGTTATCGTAGCCGAAGCGGCTGTGAACAAAGCCTGAAATAAGATGCTCTCCGGAGTGCTGCTGCATCTTTGAAAAACGTTCTTCAAAATTAATTTTGCCGTGAACGGCAGTGCCCTTTGGCACGGCTGTTTCTGAAAAATGATGAATAATACCGTCTTTTATACTTACATGTCCGACAAAAGCATTAATGACATTATTATCGGACGAAATTGCCGTGAGAAAGCCGGTGTCAGAGGTCTGACCGCCTTCCTCGGGAAAGAAAACAGTGCGGTCAAGAATAATATCATAAAGCTTCTTTTTTTCATCAGGTATGCAATCAATTACATTTGCATCAAATTCCTGCAGATAGCTGTCAAAGTCAAATAATTTTTCCGTCATATTTCCCCGTTTCCGGCATCGGTTCTGATGCCAAAGTAATAACATAAAGAGTATAAGAAGTATTCTTGAAATTTGTCAACATTTATAATGTAATAATAAAATAATAATGCTATAATTATCAGGAAAATATCAGCGACAGGTCGCTGCGGAACGGGGATTGGCATGAAGCTTACGGATGATGTTAAGGAAATAAAGGGAATAGGTGAAAAGTCGGCAAAGCTGCTGGCAAAGCTCGGAATATACAGTATAGGAAATCTTTTGGAGCATTATCCGAGAAATTACGATGTTTTTTCCATGCCGGTGCCTGTAAGCGATGTTGCCGAAGGAATGACTGTTACCGTTGAGGGAATGCTTTCAACGCGCTTTGAGCTGAGAAGGGTCAGAAATCTCCAGATTCTGTCATGCAGAATCAGTGACCCGTCAGGCTCAATCAGACTTAAGTGGTTTAACAGTGCGTATATACAGCGCCAGCTTAAGCCGGGAACAAGGTATTTATTCAGAGGAAAGATTGTAAGAAAAAATGCAGAGCTTGTTATCGAGCAGCCGAAGCTGTATACGAGAGAGGAATACAGAAGGCTGCTGTCGGTAATGCAGCCTGTTTACCCGCTTTGTGAGGGGATTACAAGCAATTTCATTTCAAAATCCGTAAGAACAGTGCTTCCGCTTGTTGAATTCGGCACGGATATAATTAATGCTAATTTACGTAAAAAATACGGCTTTATGAGATACAGTGATGCTCTTTGCGGGATTCATTTCCCAAAGGACCGTGATGAGCTGTTGGAAGCGAGAAGAAGACTTGTTTTTGACGAGTTTTTTATGTTTGCCGTTTCTGTAAGAAGAATGAAGCAGAATAAAGAGAAGAATATAAATCCATTTAATATAAAAAGGAGCAAAGAGCTTGATAAAATGATAGCAGGTCTGCCGTATCGTCTTACGGGGGCGCAGGAGAAGGTGCTCAGTCAGGTTAGAGAGGATCTTGGCTCGTCATCAATGATGTCAAGGATGATACAGGGAGATGTTGGCTCGGGAAAAACGATAATAGCAATTGCCGCCATTCTTGAAACCGTTATGAGCGGATATCAGGCAGCCATAATGGTTCCTACCGAGGTTCTGGCAAAGCAGCATTATGAAGAGCTATGCGAAAAGCTGTCAGTCTTCGGAGTGAAAATACAGCTGCTTGTCGGCTCTATGACTCAGGCAGAAAAGCGTAAGGCATATGAATTAATTAAGAATCATGAGGCAGATGTTATTGTCGGAACACATGCGCTTATTCAGGAAAAGGTTGAATATAGCAATATGGCGCTGGCTGTTATTGATGAGCAGCACAGATTCGGTGTAAGACAGCGTGAAATTCTTATGAAAAAGAATTCGGAAATGCATGTACTGGTTATGAGTGCAACGCCGATACCGCGTTCCCTTGCCATATTACTTTACGGTGAACTTGATTTATCGGTAATAGATGAAATGCCGTCAAGCAGACTTCCGATTAAAAACTGCGTTGTTGATACGGGGTATAGAAATACTGCGTATAATTTTATAAAGAAGCAGATAGAAGAAGGCAGACAGGCATATATAATATGTCCGATGGTTGATGAAAATGAGGAATTGGAGCTTGAAAATGTAACTGAGTATACAGAAAAACTGAAAAGTATATTTGATGATAGTTCTACGCTAGTAGAAATGCTTCACGGGAAGATGAAGCCGTCAGAAAAAAACAGAATAATGGAAGAGTTTGGCGAAGGAAAAATTAAAATATTGATTTCTACAACAGTAGTTGAGGTTGGAATTAATGTTCCGAATGCAACAGTAATGATGATTGAAAATTCCGAGCGCTTCGGACTTGCGCAGCTCCATCAGCTTCGCGGAAGAGTAGGACGAGGCAGACACCAGTCATACTGCATTTTTGTAAAGGGCGTTCAAAGTAAGGAGGCTTCGGAACGTCTGGATACGCTTGTAAAGTACAATGACGGATTCAAAATAGCCGAGCAGGATCTGAAGCTAAGGGGACCCGGAGATATTTTCGGAATAAGACAAAGCGGAGAGCTTGACTTTAAGCTTGCAGATATTTATACGGACGCGGAGCTTTTGCGAAATGCAGCTGAGGCTGCAGGAGAGCTGAGTGAGGATGAGCTTGGTGAAATTATCAGAATGCGTTCAGATGTTTTTTCTGCTATGAATTCTCAGGTAAATGTGATATGATGATACATTGGAACGGAGAAGAAGATTATGATAGCGTCATATACAAGGGAACAGCTGAATAATATCGCCCGTGATAACTACAGGATTTTGCGTGAATATTGTGCGCTTCTTGAGAAAGAGGGCTATTGGGACGGACCGAGAGCGGTTTTGAGACAGTCAATTTACAGTATACTTGACATGTATCTGCAGACGGTTCTTATTCAGCTTGCGCTTTATTGCGGTAAGGTTGTTAACGAAGAAAGAAGAATGATTGCAAATTTACCGGAAGTTAATATATATGACGTGAAAGAGGATGAGGAGCTTGACGAGAGGATATTATCGGAATCCGACCGTTTTTTTAATTCGCCTCCGATTCTTCTTCAGCTTTGCGGCCTAAGGGACAAGCATCACGGCTCCGGTATAATGGGACTCTTCTTTGACGCCCTCCTTAATATACAATTATCACTTGCCTTTTACAGTGCGGCAAAGACAGCGGGAGTGGCAGCCTTTATACGTGATTACTACGGTAAGGTTGAAGCCTTTATCAGCAGTGAAAGCGAATACGGAAATATAATTGATGAGAAATATATCTTCAGAAAGCTCTGCAACGGTACCCTTGAGAAAAGTGCAGAAGCATTGAGGGAATCAGGAGAAGATTTCGAGCATTATAAAAATAAATATCTTTATCTTGTAGACGATAACAGCACCGTTAGCTGTGCGGAAAAGGAAAGTGCGGTTGGTGAAGCTTCTGAGTCCGCAGCAAAAAAAGAAGATAGTGAAAAGGCAGAGGATACGGGTAAACAAGAGCAAGATATAGAGGCTCCTGCTGCGGAAGCTGAGATTATTCAGGAAGATAATGACAACACAGGAGATTCAAAGGAAACCGAGCTTGAGAAACTGTTGAAGGAGCTTAACGGACTTGTAGGATTAAAGCAGGTTAAGGAAGAGGTAAATTCCCTTATTAATCTGATAAAGGTAAGAAAGCTTCGTGAACAGCATGGCTTGCCGACGCTTGATATGTCCTACCATATGTTTTTTACGGGAAGTCCCGGAACCGGTAAAACCACTGTTGCAAGACTTATTGCAGGAATATACAGGGAGCTCGGCATTATTTCAAAGGGAAATCTGGTTGAAACCGACAGATCAGGGCTTGTAGCCGGCTATGTCGGACAGACGGCAATTAAGGTCCGTGAAGTCGTTGATAAGGCAAAGGGCGGAGTACTGTTTATTGACGAGGCATATTCACTTTCCGGACAGTCAGCGAATGATTTCGGTGATGAGGCAATAGAGACACTTGTAAAGCTGATGGAGGATAACCGTGATAATCTTGTTGTTATCGCTGCAGGATACACGGAAGAAATGAAGAGATTTCTTAAGTCCAATACAGGTCTTGCTTCAAGATTTAACAGATTTATCGAGTTTGCCGACTATTCTGATGATGAATTAATGGAAATACTTGATGTTATGGCGGAAAAGGCAGGCTACAAAATAAGCGCTGAGGCACGCCGTATGGTACATGAGGATATATCTGCCATGAGTAAAGAGCGAAAATGTGAGTTCGGAAATGCAAGAGGAATGCGTAATCTGTTTGAGAGAATGGTTGTAAAACAGGCAAACAGGATTATGCTTATTGAGAGGCCGGATATAGCTCAATTAACTGAAATTACGGAAGATGATGTGAGGTAAGTATGCTGGGTGTTATATATCTGATTTTATGCTTTGCTACGGGATGTGTAATTTGTCATTTTGCATTTCCGGGGCTTAAGGATTCTGCCTGCAGAACCTTTAAGGGAAATGATACCGGACTTAGCAGCATATTCTTACTTGTACCGGCGTGGTTTATTTCGGGAACACTTTTGCTTACGTGGCTTGTATATATATTATCCTGTCTGTTTAAGGATAACGAAATCCCGATGCTTCATGCAAATGAGATAGTAATGATAATTGCGGTGGCTGTATGTGCGGTAAGCCTGTATATGATGATGCGCAGTAAGCCGACCGGCTTAATAGGTGAAATCAAAAAAATAAGGATTCCTGAGGCTGTTGCCTTTGCTTTATTTACGGCACTTGTTCTTTTCTTAATGTATACAACCTTTTATGTAAGGAACAATAATCTTCATATAGGACTGTCTGTTTTTAGTGATTTTACTCCTCATGTGTCAATGATACGATCATTCTCTTACGGAGATAATTTTCCTACACAGTATTCCGTGTTTGCGGGTGAGGATGTAAAATATCATTTCATGTTTCAGTTTCTTGTCGGAAATCTTGAGTTTCTCGGACTCAGAATTGACCATGCCTTTAACATTGCCAGTGCGCTGAGCATGCTTTGTGTATATTCGCTTTTATATGTGCTTGCGGTAAAAATTACGGGAAAGAAGACCGCAGGTCTTTTGTGCTGTCTGTTGTTTACCTTTAGAAGCTCATCCGCAATTTTTCATTTTCTGAGTGAAGTACCTGAAGGTACCGGAATAATAGAAGCCCTAAATAATAACACGGAATTTATCGGCTATTCGACGAATGAAAACTGGGGCTTATGGAATCTGAATGTTTATTGCAATCAGCGCCATTTTGCGTTCAGTCTTTCGGTAATGCTTTTTGTGCTTATTAATTTTCTTCCGCAGCTGTATTTGGCAGGGGAAAGGCTGTCTGCGCTTTTGGCATCAAAGGATGATAATAAGCCGTCAATGCTTTACTGTATTAAGCTGTTTTTCAGGGAAAGTCTTCTGAATAAAGAAGGCTGGCTGCCAAAGAATATAAGGGAAGCAATTGTGTCCGGTATTATATTGGGGGCAATCGGTTTCTGGAACGGAGCAGTTCTTATAGCAACCGTTCTTATTCTGTTTTTTATTGCCGTTGCCGCCGACAGAAGGCTTGAATATCTGATTATGGCAGTTATTGCGGGAGCGCTTTCGCTTTTGCAGACCAATATATTTATTGACAGTAATGCATTCGGACTGAAATACACCTACGGTTTTATTGCAGAGAATAAAACGCTATTCGGAGCGATTGATTATATTATCAGATTAATGGGTATTCTGCCCTTTGTTCTTCTGATAGTATTTGCTGTTTCAAAGGGAACAAGAAAGTATCTGATGATTTGCTTTTCAATGCCGATAATCATGTCATTTACGATATCGCTGACCCCCGATGTTACTGTAAATCATAAATATATAATGATTTCTGTTATGCTGCTTAACATTTTTGCGGCGTCCTTTATAGTCCTGCTGTTTAAGAATAGAAATGCAGTCATTAAGGCATTATGCATATTGCTTGTGGTATGTCTGACAGCAACCGGTATATATGATTTTACGATAGTTGCAAGAAAAAACACGGATGAAAGAAATATATCATATCCTCTTGACGATGAAATTGTTTCGTGGATATCAAATAATACCGATTCCGAGGACATTTTCCTTACATCAAATATATATCTTAATTACTCCGGAAAATCGAATTCCATTCTGCTTAGCGGTGCAATGCTGTATCAGGCATGGCAGTACTTTGCATGGTCGGCCGGCTATGATACCTCCGGACGCGATGACAGGGTGGCTGCAATATACGGGGCAACGGAGCGTGAAACCCTGAAAAAGCTTGTACAGCAGGAAAATATAGCTTTTATCGTAATAGATGCTTCAAACAGACTTACGGAAGAGTATGATTTGAATGAAGCAATATTTGATTCAACCTATAAAAAGGTATTTTGCAGCGGTGAGGGAAATGCAATGATTAGTATTTATGATACTTCTGTAATACTTCAATGATAAAGGAGATGCGTATGGATAAACTGTATATTGTTATTCCGGCATATAATGAGGAGGAAAATATCAGACAGGTAATTGCTGACTGGTATCCGGTTGTTGAAAAAATCGGAAATGAAAGCCGACTTGTTATAATTGATGACGGAAGCCGTGATAAGACCTTCAAAATCCTTGAGGATGAAATGAAAAAGCGCGAACTGCTTATCGGAATTACAAAGCCGAATGCCGGACACGGAGCAACTGTTCTTTACGGCTACCGATATGCTGTTGATAACGGAGCCGATTATGTCTTTCAAACAGATTCAGACGGTCAGACGCTTGTTGAAGAATTCTGGGATTTCTGGAAGCAGAGAACGGAGTATGACATGGTTATCGGACAGAGAGCCGGAAGACAGGACGGCTTCTCAAGAGTTATTGTCACAAAGACCCTTAAGCTTGTATGCTTAATCTGCTTCAGAGTTTCATTAAAGGATGCGAATACGCCCTTCAGACTGATGAAGGCAGAAAAGCTGAAGGAAAATCTTAAGCTTGTACCGGAGGATTTTAATCTTTCAAATGTTATTTTGTCGGTAATCTATGCAAAGAAGAAGGAGCCGGTAAAATATATTCCGATTACCTTCAGACCGAGACAGGGCGGTACAAATTCGATAAATATTAAAAAGATTATTAAGATAGGCAGAAAAGCCGTAAAGGATTTTATGGCAATTAACAAATCGTTAAAAAGCATTAAGTAGTCAGAGGATGGATTGAAATGAATAAAAAAGGTAACGATAATGCGTTTTCTTTAATTGCATTGATAAAATGCATATTGCTGGCTGTAATAGGAATTTTTGTATTGATTCTTGCGTCAAGACTGTTTAAGGATGAATTTGGATATTTTCTTAACTGGTGGCTTGTTCTTGTTGCGCTTGGCGTTGTATTTATGCCCTTATCCGGGATCTTGTTTCGTAACTTCCGTGATTCGGGCTGGATGTTTTCAAAGATAATAGGTATTGCAATAAGCGGATGGCTTGTCTGGTATCTTTCTTCAATGCACATTCTTAAATTTACTGCAGCCGGCTGCTATGCAATTCTCGGAATATGTCTGGTTTTAAATACTATTCTGATAATTGCGGTTATTAAGAAGGATGCGGGAAGAAGACGTGAAAATCCCGAGACCTTTGCTCCGACATACAGAATTAATGCAGAAACAATTGTTTCAATACTTGCCGCAGAGGTTGTTTTTCTTGCCGTATTTGTGCTGTGGACATATATTAAAGGCTTTAAGCCCGATGCATACGGAACTACTGAAAAGCTCATGGACTTTGGTTTCATGCAGGCAATTGATAAATCGGAATATATGCCTCCTGAGGATTTATGGCTTTCAGGAAACAGTCTGAATTACTATTATGTAGGACAGTTTATTGCAACCTATCTCAGCAAAATTTCGGGTGTGGGCGTTGAATACGGATATAATTTTATGATGATGGTTCTTGCTGCATTTGCTTTTTCTCTGCCGTGTTCACTCATTGTTAATGTTTCTGCAGCTCATTTATCCGACAGACGAAGCCGTACCGGTCTGTTCAGCTCCGTATTTCCGTATTTTGCGGGCGGACTTGCAGGAATTGCCGTATCCTTTGCCGGGAACATGCATTATTTGGTCTATGCCCGGTTTATTCCCTGGCTTCGGACCATGCTTGGTCTTGATAAGATGGCGGAGGAGCTTGAATACAGCTTTGCCGGCTACTGGTTCCCGAATGCTACAAGGTATATAGGCTATAATCCCGAAACAAATGATAAAACAATACATGAATTCCCGCTTTATTCATTTGTCCTCGGAGATTTACATGCTCATGTTTTAAATATTATTTTTGTATTTACCGTGATTGCGGTATTGTTTGCATGGCTTCAGTATCGTAAAAAGAGCATGGATGCGTCACGTATCAATAAGCTTTATATTAAGACAGACAAAAATCAAAAGGGCTGCATTTTCGGAATTCCTGATTTTATGAAGGAGGTATTTCATCCTGCAATAATACTGACGGGATTCTTTATAGGACTTTTCCACACAACGAATTTTTGGGATTATCCCATTTATTTTGTTGTTGCGGGAGCCGTGATACTGTTTTCAAATGCCGTGATATATAATTTCTCAATACTTACTGTTAAGCTTACGGCATTACATGCGGTTGTGGTTCTGGCTGTTGCAAAGCTTGTCTGCCTTCCGTTTACCTTATCGTTTAATCAGATTTCAACATCAATATGTATCAGTGAGAATCATACGCCGCTGTATCAGCTTGTTATACTCTGGGGACTTCCGGCAGTATGTACCTTCGTGTTCCTGGCTTCTCTGATTAAGCAGCAGAAGATTGCGGGTATATTTAAGAATGAAGATAAAACTGCATTAGGAAGAACAAATTCACTATATCGTTTTATCGGCAACCTTGAAGTCGCGGACATGTTTGTACTGGTACTCGGACTTTGTGCTGCAGGTCTTGTACTTATTCCGGAGCTTGTATATGTAAAGGATATATATTCGGGTGATTATAAGCGTGCCAATACCATGTTTAAATTGACCTATCAGGCATTTATTATGTTTGGTATGGCAATGGGCTATATAATAGCGAAATTCCTGTTTTTTGCGAGAACAAAGGGACAGCGTATATTTGCAGTTGTTACCGGTCTTTGTGTTATTATGTCCGTCGGTTATTTTTTCAATTCTACGGAAGCGTGGTTTGGAAATTACCTTGAGGATGGCAGTAAATATAAGGGCCTTAATGCGGGTGAATATCTTAAAAATATAAATGAAGAGGATTATCTTGCGGCAAACTGGATAAACAAAAATATTGAAGGAAGACCCGTTATGCTTGAGGTAAACGGCGACAGCTATACTGACTACTGCAGAATTTCCGTGCGTACCGGTTTACCTACACTGCTTGGCTGGAGGACACACGAATGGCTCTGGCAGAGTGACGGCTCCGGAGAGATACCTGAGATTGTTACAAAGAGAGCAGAGGATATCGAAACAATTTATACTTCAGAAACCATATCGGATATTGAAAGCCTTATTGAGGAATACAATATTGAATATATTTATGTCGGCAAGCTTGAGAGGGAAAAGTATGATAATCCCGTAAATCACGATTTGCTGCTTGAGCTCGGAGATGTAATATATCCGGAAGGTTTCAGTAATGAGATGGCGGATAATACCTCATATATAATAAAGATAGAGCGCTAAGGCTTGACTTTCAGAGGATTCTGTTATATATTTTCAATAGTTTAAAAGCGTTGAACATGTGCCGTTTCGGTAAGTAGCGCTGAGTTTTCCGTCAGAGAGAGAATGTCATCGGCTGAAAACATTCTTCGGTTCAGATTCAGAGTGAAATTCAACATGTGAGCTGTATTTATTACCGTATGACTGCGTTAAAGTCACAGAGGAAGCGTATGCTTCGAATTTGGGTGGTACCACGAGCCTTTCGTCCCAAGCGAAGGGCTCTTTTTATTTGCTTGAAAGGGGAAAACAAAATGTTAGAGAGCATTGAAAAACTGAAAAAACAATTTGAAGAAAGCCTTGCTGCAGTAAATGACAATGATAGTCTTGAAAAGCTGCGTGTGGCATTTCTCGGAAAGAAGGGTGCCGTGACCGATGCCATGAAGGGGCTTAAGGACATGGACAATGAAACCAGAAAGGAATTCGGAAAAGAAATCAACGTACTTAAGGAGAGCATTGACAGCTCAATCAGAAGCTTTGCTGAGAAGCTTGCAGAGAAGGCATATGAGGCTCAGATGAATCTGGTTCCCAAGTTTGATTTTACCATTCCGAGTACACAGCCTGAGGGAAGTCTTCATCCCGTAACACTTGTTCAGAGAAAAATCGAGGATATCTTCAAGTCAATGGGCTTTATTATCGAGGACGGTCTTGAAATCCAGACGGAATATAACAACTTTGAAGCAGTTAATATTCCCGAGCATCATCCCGCAAGAGATATGCAGGACACCTATTATCTTAGCAACGGACAGCTGCTTAAGACCCATACATCAGCTGCGCAGAATTATATTATGAGAAAATACGGAGCACCGAAATCCGGACAGCCGCTTAAGGTTTTATTCCCCGGACGCTGCTTCCGTAATGAGAATATTGATGCATGTCATGAAAATACCTTCTGGCAGATGGAGGGTATGATGATTGGTGAGGATATATCTATTTCTAACCTGATATATTTCATGAAGGTGCTTTTATCAGAGGTATTTGAAAAGGATATACAGGTAAGACTTCGTCCCGGATTTTTCCCGTTTGTTGAGCCCGGATTTGAGCTTGATATAAACTCTCTTATCTGCGGCGGTAAGGGCTGCCCGACCTGTAAGGATTCAGGCTGGCTTGAGCTTCTTCCCTGCGGTATGATTCATCCGAACGTTCTTACAATGGGTGGAATTGATCCTGAGAAGTATACAGGTTTTGCATTTGGTCTCGGTCTTACAAGACTTGCAATGATGAAGTACGGAATTACCGATATACGAGTGCTGAACAGTGGAAATCTTAAGGCATTAAAGCAGTTTGTTAAATAGAAAGGACGGATATCATAATGAAAATTTCAATGAATTGGATATCGGATTTTGTTGATCTTTCGGACGTTGATCTTAAAAAGCTTATCGGACGTTTCACATTATCAACTGCCGAGGTCGAAGATATATACGAATACGGAAAGAATACAGAGAATGTTGTAGTGGGAAAGATACTCAGTATTGAGAATCATCCGAACTCGAAGAAGCTTCATCTGCTTAAGGTAGACAATGGAGAAGAGATTGTTGATTGCGTCTGCGGTGCACCCAATGTTTTTGAGGGAGCTGTGGTTGCATTCGCTAAAGCCGGCGGAAGAGTTAACGGAATGGATATCTGTGAGGCTACCGTTGCAGGCTATAAGAGCATGGGTATGTGCTGCTCGGAGAAGGAGCTCGGAATCAGTGAGGACCATAGCGGTATTATGATACTCAATGATTTTGATTATCCTATCGGTACCGATATTAAGAGCTTTATTGACCTCGAGGATACGGTATTTGAGGTTGACAATAAGTCATTAACAAACAGACCGGATTTATGGGGACATTACGGAATTGCCAGGGAAATATCGGTACTTCTTAAGAGACCGTTAAAGAGGCTTGAGGTTCTTGACCTTTCAGAATATGCGAATCTGCCTGAGATTTCGGTTTCTGTTGAAACTGATTTATGCTACAGATATTCATGTATATCTGTTGAAAATGTTAAGAAGCATATTTCTCCCATAAACATGAAGGTAAGACTTAATTACTGCGGACAGAGACCTATAAATCTTCTCGCAGACCTTACAAATTATCTTATGCTTGAGCTTGGTCAGCCCATGCATGCATTTGATAATGCAAAGGTTAAGAGTATAAGAGTTAAGACCTTTGATGAGCAGGTTGAATTCCAGACTCTCGACAGCTCAATGAGAAATATTGAGCCCGGAATTATGATGATATGTGATGAGAAGGAGCCTGTTGCCGTTGCCGGAATCATGGGCGGGCTGCTTTCGGAAATAGAGGATGAAACAGATTCACTTTTACTTGAGTCTGCAAATTTCGACGGCGTTTCCGTAAGAAAGAGCGCAACAAAGCTCGGTATGAGAACAGAGGCAAGTGCAAGATACGAAAAGACTCTTGATCCTGAACTTACCGTGCCCGCAATCGGTCGCTTCCTTAAGCTTTTAAAGGATGCGGACGCTGATGTTTTGGTGACATCATCCCTTACGGATGTATATCGTAAAAAGTATGATACCATTTCAATTGACTTCGATAAGGCATATGTTGATAAATACACAGGAATTGATATTTCATCTGATGA
>JAZNKQ010000078.1:0-5718 GCA_045578645.1 Lachnospiraceae bacterium | reverse complement strand
AGTAGCAACTCCTTGGCTCACAGAACGACATGGCTACGATCCGACTTGTTCTAACCGGCTGAACTACCGGACCAAAATAAATGGGAACAATAGGGCTCGAACCTATGACCCTCTGCTTGTAAAGCAGATGCTCTCCCAGCTGAGCTAAGATCCCAAAGTATTTATTCACTTTGCATCGCGCTTTATTGCCGCGCAACAAAGATTATTATATGTGCTTGTCCCTTGTTTGTCAAGCACATTTTAATAAATACTCTAAATAAAATATTGTAGGGCTAAATTCATAATTCGGTGTTTTCAAATATGATTTCAATTTTTCCGCGCTCTATTTTACCCTCTTCAAAAATATACAGCTTCTTTCCGCCGCTGTACAAAACAAAGCGTGAGGAATACTGTCCTTTTTCCTCCGCAAGAATATGCTCATAATGACTGCAAAAGTCAAAGCCTGTTCTTTCAGTCAGTTCCTTAAGCGTTATCGGATTCTTTATTTCGTCCGCAGGAAATCCAAATACCGCAAAATTACCGTAAGCCGTAAGCTTTCGTCCTCTGAGCTTAAGCTCCATGTGCTCGCGCCTGCCTTCGCCGTCCGAAAGCTCACCTGATTTCTTATAAGCTGTAAAGCTCTGCTTTTTCAGTCTCATAAGCAGCACTATAATAACCCCTAAAAGCCCCGTGCAAAATACTGCTCCGAGAATTATGGCGAGCTTCGTCCGCTTCAGACTGTCCTGTGTCTTTGTAAGAAGATTAGCATATTCCGTCAATCTGTCATACCGGTCCTCGGCATCCGTTTCACCGCAAAATTCCGAAACAACAGCCTTAATCTTTTCATTAAGCTCATTATTATTTGAATTCAGAAGTATGCATTCGTCACATTCAGCGTAAAGCTCTCCGTATTCAGCGTAATCAAAGGAGCCCTCAAGTAATATACCCGCATCAATACTGCTCCTTTTCACAATAATACCGTATACCTCTTTATTAACCAGTGCCCGGTACAATGCCGCGGATGAATTGAAGTCGAGAAGGCATTCCTCAAGCTCCTCCCCAAAAATCAGGGGAAGATATATACTCTCAACTCCCCAATATTTATTATCTGCAGCATCGGAATAATCAATGCTTTCCGGCATAACAACCGCAGTAAGAACATTTCTGTAAACTACAGCCGTTCTGTCAATGAAATCCCCGGTATCTTCATCGGCAAGGACTGAGGGAAGTCCGAATACAAGCTCAACCTCACCTGCCTCAAGCATATCGAGAGCATCATCGGCAGATTCGGCATCGACCTTCGCAAGCGTACCGCCAAGCTCCTCGGTAAGCCGGCTTATTATACGGGCATAAATCCCCTTATACTCTCCGTCCTGTCTGTAATACTGCGGATATTCTGAGCTGTCATCAATCCAGTATCTCACCGAAGCTTTGTCTGTCCCACTGTCACCATAGGACACTGCATTGTCGTAAATACATACCCTGACACAAAGCAGAAGCATCGTAAGTCCCGCCAACACAGCCGTCCTTACAGCTATTCTTTTCTTATTCCTGATAAGATATTTCATAATACACTAGGAAAGCGCTTTTTCAATCGTGGAAATAATCTTTTCAGGCGCCGCCGGCTTAAGAATATAGCCTGCCGGTCTTAAGCTCAACACTGCTGCAATATGTGCCCTGTCATCCACACCGGTAATGAAAATAACCGGAATATCGCATAAATCCTTATCCGCTCTTATCATCTCAAACGTCATTTTACCGTCACACACCGGCATTTCATAATCAAGCAGGATAACATCGGGCTTCTTTCTTCCCAGCTCTTTCATGGCTTCCATTCCCGACTGCGCAATCGTAACCTTATATTGCGGCTCCAGAAGACGCTGTACTGAATGCAGCATCATTGCGTTATCGTCAACAACAAGCACATTCTTCCTGTAATCATTTCCTTCAAGAATCTCATCAATTGTAGTTTTAACCTTACCAATTACAAACTTTCCCACAGTATTCCCCCTTTCGGACAACACTAACTCTATTCCTCGGCAAATTCGATAACCTCCTCGATATTTGCCTTATGCCTTCTGATTTCTTCTGTCAGAACCGGATTAAGCATACGTATCCGGTTCGTATTATTTCCGGCCGCAGCCATTTCAAGTGTTCTTGCAAGACCAAAAAGCTGCATGGCACCCACAAGCGCCGCAGAGCTCTTAAAGCCGTGGACACGCACCCTGTATTCCTTAATTCCCTCTTCATGATCGGCATTGGCACAAAGTGCATCAAGCATCACTGCTTCTCTTTCCATTATGTCATAGAAATCAGCAATTGCATACTGCAGCTGCTCCTGACCCGAAAAATGCAGCATTGCACTGTTCCAGTCAAAGCCCTCGATATAGGGCAGCTCTTCGCTCTTATCGTCATCATCCGGAATTTCCTCAATAAGCTCAGCCTCATCCTTCATCTGAACAAGCTCATTCGGCAGCATACTCCGTATCATCTTCTCAAGCTTATCCGGTATTATGGGCTTCGAAAGGAAGGCATCAAATCCAAGCGACAGATATTCTTCCTTTGCACCTGACATGGCATTCGCGGTAAGAGCCACAAAAAGCGTATCCTTCAGCGTTACGCAATCCATCTCCCGCAGGTGTTCAAGCGTTTCGATTCCGTCCATTCCGGGCATCATATGGTCAAGGAAAATAATATCATAGTGCTTATCCTTTACCATATTAAGACAGGTCGGTCCGTCCTCAGCCTCATCAATTCTTACCTTCGTCTGCTTAAGCAGGCTCACGAAGACCTTCCTGTTCACATCATTGTCATCAACCACAAGCAGATTCGCATCCGGAGCTTCAAATACAGCCTTATACTTATACTTATTTGCGAAATCGCGCATGCGCGCCTCAAAATCGCCGATTTCCGCATCTGAAATGATCGGCTGGACAAGGTCAAAGCTGAAGATTGAACCCTTACCGTAAACACTTTCAACCTTTATGCTGCTGTTCATAAGCTCGAGCAGCTGCATAACGATATTCATTCCGAGACCGGTTCCTTCGATATGACGGTTTCGCTTTTCCTCGATTCGTTCAAAAGCAGTGAACAGCTTTGATATATCCTCTTCCTTAATACCGATTCCCGTATCCTCAACGGCAAAATGAATAACAGCATTGTCTCCGTCACGCTTCGCCGTTGCCCTTAAGGTAACCTTACCCTCGTTTGTGTATTTCACCGCATTTGTCAATAAATTTGATAATACCTGATATATTCTGACATCATCACCGAAGAGCACCGAAGGAATAGTAGGGTCTATATATGTAACGAAATCCAGCTTCTTGCGCTTGGCTTTTTCAGAAATTGTATTTGTCAGGTCAAAAATCATACTGCAGAATTCATATTCAACCGGAATGATTTCCATCTTACCCGACTCAATTCTTGTCATGTCGAGAATGTCATTAATAAGACTGTAAAGAGTCTGTGTTGAGGATTTTACGTAAACGGAATATTGCCTTATTTCATCCTCAGAGGACTCACGCAGTATCATTTCGTTCATACCCATAATCGCATTAATCGGGGTTCTTATCTCATGCGACATTCTGGCAAGGAAATTTGACTTTGCGCTGTTTGCAAGGTCAGCTCTCTTTCTTTCCTCCTTAAGAGTCTCAATCAGATGAACGTCAGGGCTCTCAACCGTAAGGAAGAAGGATAATACAATAAGAGTAAGACCGAGTCCCGAAATAAGCTCCGTCGGAAATATTGCCTGATAGCAGGCTGCCACAAACTCACAGCTCATCGCAATAACGATAACAAAACGCTTTTTCTTATTTACCTTTTGCCAGTGAACAAAAAGCACAACCAGCGATACAATAAGATAAAACGCAACACTTATGTACGCAACATTAGCAGCTGCACCGTAGGAATAATTTCCTTCCGCGGTTTCTTTATATGACAACGGAAGAAAGATAACTCCGATAAGTGAAATAAGAAGCGGAATTCCCCAGAAAATTCGCGGATTCTTATCATTTTCCCGGCTCCTGTTAATAAGCTCAATAATGTATCTGAACATAAGATACAGCAATATAACCATGGAGCCGATGAAAATCCTGTGGCACACTTCATTTACCATTGCCGGAACTTCATCCATATGATTTACCGTATAAACCGTGATTGTATCAAAACTCAGGTGGAATACGGATAAAAACAGAATAATCGAGTATAAAACATGTCCTTTGGTTCTGGTTCTCCTGACCGAAAAATATATAACGGCTATGAATACATTCATAGCTATGCATGCAAGCTGCAATCTGTTCAAAATTTACTGCCCTCCTAAAAAATCGCCTATTAACGCATAATAAGTTATATGATGCTTAAGTATATCACAGAATCCGGCACGAAGTCCACGTAAAATGTGTCAGGACATAAAAATTTCAGAAATTACCTGTCTCATACTCCTCATAATAAATCCTGACGGTTGCGCAAAATGCCTTAACTTCGCTTTTCAAATAGTCATAAAGCTCTTTATCGCCTCCGTAGCTTTCCGTAATCAGCCTGTCGTATTCTGCGTATATTTCACGCTCCGCATTTTTAAAACCCTTTTCCGCCGGTATTTTACCCTCTGCCTGTTTAGCACGAATCCCGGCCGCAAGTCTGCACCTTAATACGATTCCCGCAATATTTTCATACATATTCCTATAGTCCGGAAGCGCATTCTCCAGCCAATAGTACACCTCCGATTCCGTAAATCCGTTAAGAAAACGCTGTTCAAGAATAACACAGTGCAGATACTCTTCAACAGCGCGAATCCCGTCCTGCTCCCCAACAGACTTCATAACGGGATAGTCCATGGTAATTACGGTATTTTCAGGGTCAAACCTGACGCTGTAGTTATCAAAAAAAGCCTTTAGCCCCTTAATAACCGTATCCGATAAATTCCGGCAGCCGTATGCCCTGAATCCGGCAAGAAGCTCCTTATACGCAAGAGCTGCTCTTTTAACCCGCCTGTGAACAAGCTCACAGCCAAGCTCATAAGCCTCCCCTGCGCTATAAACCGCTGTGCCTGCAGCCGGTAAGCTGTTCCCACTCTTATCCTCATGTCGGTCGGTATCTGATATATAATCAAGCTCATCAATGCAATATTTCACCGCACGCATCAGCATACGCGCTTTCTCATAAGTAACAGAGCTGCTCCGTCCCGCCGTATACATATCCGTAAGCCCGGCAACTATCGGCAGCAGCTCCTCCATTGTATACAGGTCACTACTCCTCATCCCGTCTGTCCGCCCTTCCAAGTGCATATTTGTCAATAAAGAGTCTCGTATTTGCCCTTGCCGCACGCGCAAACCGCTCCAGAGACACCTCCTCAAGATATTCCAAAGAGCCCTCGCATTCATTCTCAAATGCATTTTTCATGTAATCAATTAAATCATCATCCGTCAGACTGTCCATGCTTTCATTCTTGTACATATAAAATATTTCCTGAAGTCGGCAAAGCGTTTCGAAGTAGTCGTCCTGTGAGATATACGCCGAGCTGTAAAATGCCCCTATCAGCTTTGGCAGTATGCCTTCTCCGAATTCGACCCGCTGCTGCTCCTTCAATACAAGAAAGCGTTCCCTGACAAGCTCTGTTGCCTCCTCCTTTGTTAATAAAAGCCCGTACTCCTCCGTATAGGTGTTTGTCTCCATAACTGCCGCCAGCTGTCTGCTAATTACAAGCTCCTGCAAATAATCTGTATTCTCCATATTACCCCCCCC
>JAZNKQ010000077.1:0-40868 GCA_045578645.1 Lachnospiraceae bacterium | reverse complement strand
GAAAGCTTAAGAAGCATAAGCTTGCAAAGTTTTCGATGGTAATTCTCGGAATTCTGTACTTTTGTGCATTGCTGGCGGATTTTCTCGCTCCGTATTCATTGGAGGAGTTTGATGCATTGTATAAGAACAGCAGTCCGTCATCAATTCATTTTGTACATGAGGGTGAATTTGTAGGACCCTTTGTATATAAGCTTGAAAAAACTATTAACAGAGAGGATTTTTCTGTTACAATAACAGAGGACACCTCAGAATATTATAAAATTGACTTCTTTGTACACGGTACCGAGTATAAGATTTTCGGACTGATTCCCTGCGACATTCACCTTTTCGGTGTGGGCGAGGGAAGTAACGGGGGCAGCGGGGCAAAGCTGATGCTGTTCGGTGCTGATTCTCTGGGAAGAGATATCTTTTCAAGAGTACTGCTGGGAAGCCGCATATCGCTTACGATACCGTTTGCGAGTGCTATTATCAGCTTTTTCTTAGGAGTCTCAATAGGTTCGATTTCAGGATATTTCGGCGGAGCGATTGATATTGTGATACAGCGTATTATCGAGGTAATCGGTGCCGTACCGCAGATTCCGCTCTGGATGGCGCTTTCGGCTGCAATTCCTCCCGGAATATCAACAATAAAAATGTATTTTTACATAACAATTATTCTTTCGTTCATTAACTGGACCGGTATGGCACGTATTGTGCGCGGTAAGTTCCTGTCTTTAAAGAATGAGGATTATGTTATGGCGGCAAGATTGTCGGGTGTCTCTACATGGAAGATTATATGGAAGCATCTTGTACCCGGTTTTATGAGCTATCTGATTGTTTCCGTTACACTCGGTATTCCGGGTTCCATTGTCGGTGAAACCTCAATGTCCTATCTGGGACTTGGTATTAAATCACCTGCAACCAGCTGGGGTGTACTGCTTCAGGAGGCAAGCTCGGTTACGGATGTTGCGAGCCATCCCCATAAGCTGATTCCGATTATTTTCGTAACAATAACGGTTCTGGCATTCAACTTCCTCGGAGACGGAATTCGTGATGCCGCTGACCCGTATAAATAAACAGGAGGTATGGAGCAAAATGAATAACGGTAATATTCTTGAAGTAAAAGACCTCCATGTGGATATAAATACGGCGGAGGGAGTTTTAACCGCGGTTCGTGGTGTTAATTTTGAATTGAAGAAGGGTGAAACCTTAGGTCTTGTCGGAGAGTCGGGCTGCGGTAAGTCACTTACCTGTAAGGCGATTCTCGGAATAAATGAGAAGAAATGTGTTTCGAGCGGACAGATAATGTTTGATTCGGAGCAACTTGGTGAGGTTGACATGGTTGCCCTTGACCAGAAGGGTGATGAGATACGCTCAATCCGCGGCAAGGAAATATCGATGATTTTCCAGGAGCCCATGGTTGCCTTCTCACCCATGTATACCATAGGCAATCAGATTAATGAAGCTACAAGACTTCATATTACAAAGGATAAAAAGAAATCAAAGGAAATATCGATGGAGGTAATGCGTAAGGTCGGCATTGCCAATGTTGAGAAACGCTACAAGCAGTATCCGCATGAGTTTTCCGGCGGTATGCTGCAGCGTGCGCTTATTGCAATGGCTCTTGTATGTAATCCTAAGATGCTTATTGCAGATGAGCCTACAACCGCACTTGATGTTACAATACAGGCACAGATTCTGGAGCTTATGAAGGAGCTTCAGAAGGACTTTAACATGGCTATACTGTTTATTACGCATGATCTCGGTGTAGTTGCCAAAATGTGTGACAGAGTAGCGGTTATGTACCTCGGAAAAATAGTCGAAAGTGCGGATTCAAGGGAGATATATGCAAATCCCCAGCATCCTTATACAAAGGGTCTTATCGGTTCGGTTCATAAAATAGGCTCCAAAAAGGAAGAAAGACTGTTCTCTATTGCGGGAACCGTTCCGCTTGCAATGAATCTGCCTAAGGCATGCGGCTTTTATGACCGTTGCGATGCGCGTATTGAAGGGCTTTGCGATAAGGCTGAGCCTGAGCTCGTTGAAGTTGCACCCGGACATAAAATTGCCTGCTTTAATTGTCCTCATGAGGCGTGTAAGGCCGAAAGAGCGAGGGTTGAAGCTATCCTGAGGGAAAAGGGGGCCGTAAGCAATGAATAAAGAGAATATAATGGAGGTAAGAGGTCTGCACAAACGCTTTACCTCCAAGGGAATAACCGTTAAAGCCGTTACAGATGTCAGCTTTTCGGTTAAGCCGGGCGAGACGGTTGGTATCGTAGGA
Source organism: Lachnospiraceae bacterium (assembly GCA_045578645.1). GTDB lineage: Bacteria > Bacillota > Clostridia > Lachnospirales > Lachnospiraceae > RUG11977. Next base: position 38,608 of record JAZNKQ010000077.1, on the reverse strand, counting down.
GAATCGGGCTGTGGAAAAACAACGCTCGGACGCTGCATTGTACGTGCCTATAATGCGTCTGAGGGTGAGGTTTTTTACCGGACCAGAAGTGGTGAGGAGCTTGATTTCTTAAAGATTGATAAGAAGAAAATGAAGGAAATACGTAAGGAAATCCAGATGATTTTCCAGGACCCGTATTCCTCACTTGACCCGCGTATGACGGTTCTTGATATTATTAAGGAGCCGCTGAAGGCAAATTATCCTAAGATGCCAAAGAGGGAAATGGATGAGCGCGCGAAGGACATCGCCGAGAAGGTAGGCTTAAATCCCCAGTATCTTATGAGATATCCTCATGCGTTTTCCGGCGGTCAGCGTCAGAGAATAGGTATTGCAAGGGCACTTGTAATCGAGCCGCAGATTATTATATGTGATGAGGCGGTTTCGGCACTTGACGTATCAATTCAGGCACAGGTAATAAATCTTTTGCGTGATTTACAGAAGGAATTCCACCTGACATATATTTTCATCAGTCATGACCTGTCTGTGGTGGAGCATATTTCGGATAAGGTTGGTGTAATGTATCTCGGAAAGCTTGTTGAGTATGCCTCTACCGAGGAAATGTTTGAAAGGCCGAGACATCCGTATACAGAGGCGCTGCTTTCGGCAGTTCCGGTAGCAGATCCGGAGATTCAGATGGACAGAATTCCTCTGCAGGGTGAAATTCCGAATCCCGCAAATCCGCCGAGCGGCTGCTATTTCCATGAGCGCTGCAGCTATTGCACCGAGAAGTGCGTAAAGGAAGCGCCTTCCTTTAAGGAGATTTCTCCCGGACATATGGTTGCATGCCACAGGGCTGAAGAGCTTGAACTGAGAGGTTTTAAATATGATAAATAAGAAACTGATTATTTTTACGGACAGCGGTGATACGATTATTAATGAGGGCACCGAAATCCGTGATGAAAACGGTATTGTAATTCATGCGGAGACGATTCCGGGAGCGGCTGAAACCTTAAAGCAACTCTATGATGAGGGGTATCGGATTTGTATGGTTGCAGACGGTGAGGAGCAGAGCTTTACAAACGTTTATATTGAAAACGGACTCGGATACTGCTTCCACACCAGAACGATATCTGAGATAGTCGGAGAGCAGAAGCCTGCTGCCTCCATGTTCGAGGACGCAATGGCAAAGAACGGATTGACAGATGAGGATAAAAGCCGCATTATTATGGTAGGTAATAACTGCCGTAAGGATATTGCGGGTGCAAACCGTTTTGGTATCACTTCTGTTTTGCTTGACTGGTCGCCGAGATATAATATGGTGCCGGCAAATGAGGATGAAACTCCGGATTATGTTATTCATAAACCGGAAGAGCTTTTAGAGCTGGTCAGAAAGCTTAACAGCGAATTATAATGCAGTGTGGCCCGCATGTCCGGAAGAACCGGTATGCGGGCATTTTTTGTGAAGCGCGGATTCCTGCGCTGCGGCTATTTGTTTCTGAGCGAAAGCAAATAGCCATTGCGATATTCCTCGCGACAGGTCGCTCAGAAATGGGGATTGGTATGAGGTCGGAACAGATTGAAAGAATAAAGATTTGGCTTGACATTCTAAAAAGAGAATTGTACACACCGGTTGCAGAGGTTAAATGGTGCCGGATGACTACATATGATAATCTTGGCTTTGAGAAGGCTATGAGTATCATTAAAGCACGGCAATCCGGGAAGGATACCGGCGTGCTTGCTTTTGAGGATGAGCGTGACGGTGCATGGGGCAGGAAATGGGAATACGGATGGTTTTACGGTGAAATAGACATAGCATCGGTTATCGGAGAGAAAAGGGATACTGATATACGCGGCAGGCGTCTTGAGCTTATTCCTGATGTCGGGGGTGAAATGCTTATCAGCGTAAACGGTAAGCTGGCGGGCTCAAGAGATTTACAGCATGAAGGAATTACACTTTCACGCAGTATAAAGGGCGATGAAAAGTATGAGATTTTGATTGAGAGCTATGCGGGACACGGGCCGCGTCTTGAGCATGCGGGACCGGCACCTTTCGGTGTGGCTATGGTTCCGGAGCCTCCGATGTTCCAGCAGAGAGAAGGAAAATCCTATATTGCCGTATGCAATGAAGAGACCTATAAACTGTATATTGATGCACTTACGCTCTGGCAGCTGTACGGCTGTCTTGATGAAAGAAGCCTGAGGGCACAGAAGATATTAAAGGCGCTTTTCGAGTTTACAAGAATTGCTGATCCTGAGGCGGAGCCTAAGAAGCGAAAGGAAAGCTATGTCATGGCGGATAAGGTGCTGCAGGAGCCTCTTTCATGTGTAAACGGAAGTACGGCACCGGTATATACGATATTCGGGCAGTCACATCTTGACCTTGCGTGGAAATGGACCTGGGAGGAAACAAGACGTAAATGCGGCAGAACCTATTCGACACAGCTTTCGCTTATGGAGGATTATGAGGATTATAAATTCCTCGGCTGCGAGCCTTACATATTTGAATCAATAAAAAAGGATTATCCTGAGCTTTACGGAAGGATACTTGAAAGGGTTAAATCGGGAAATATCATTCCGGAGGGCGGAATGTATGTTGAGGGGGATACCAATATACCCTCGGGTGAATCCCTGATAAGACAGTGCATTTACGGAAGAAAGTGGTTTAAGGAAAATTTTAATGCGGATTCTGTTATGCTGTGGCTTCCGGACTGCTTCGGCTTTCCCGGGCAGCTGCCGCAGATTATGAAGGGCTGCGGACTGAAGTATTTCGCAACTCAGAAGCTTTCAAGAGCACTTGAGGGGGCTGAGGTATTTCCGTATAACAATTTCTACTGGGAAGGAATTGACGGGACAAGGGTATTAACACATTTCTTTAAGAAAAATAATGCCCGTTATGAGGTTAAGCAGCTTTATGAGCGCTGGTATAAGGACAGAGTCCAGAATGAAAATATTGAGGAAATGTTTTTTCCGTTCGGCTTTGGTGACGGCGGAGGCGGAGCCACAAGAGATATGCTGGAAACCGTAAAGAGGACTAAGGACCTTGAAGGAATTCCGAGAACCAGACAGGAAAGCCCGGTGAGCTTCTTCGAAAGACTTGAAAAGAGCGGTACGGATAATGTCTACAGAGGCGAGCTTTACTTACCCTGGCACAGGGGAACGTATACCTCGCAGGCAAGGCTTAAGCGGCTTAACAGGCGTGCTGAAAACTCTCTTCGTGAAGCAGATATGTGGAATGCGATAGGATTGTTTTTGGACAATGAAACGGTACCGGAGGATGTATGCAGACGAATGGAGGAATTATGGAAGCGGCATTTGTTCCTTCAATTCCATGATATTTTGCCGGGAACGTCAATTGAAAGAGTTAATAATGAGGCGGAAAGAGAGTGGAGCCGCATAATAGAAGAAGCGGATGAGAATGCGGTCAGCGCAAGAAAGAAGATTGCAGAGGCCTGCGGCGCGAATTACGCAGGTGCTTTATGGAATTCTCTTTCCTGGGAAAGATATGACGCAAGCAGCGAGAGTGTTATCCCGCCCTGCGGTATTCTTTATGCCGTGAAAGACAAAGTGTCGTCCGGTAAATTCATAAATACGGCTCCGGCTGTGTGCAGTATACAGGAGGAAACGGGTAATCCGGTTCTTGAAAATCAGCATCTTAGGGCTGTCCTTGACAGAAGGGGAAGACTGATAAGCTGTATAGTTAAGGATGAAAGCGGAATAAGCAGTGAGTTTATTTCGGAGCCGGCAAATGAGTTAAAGCTCTATAAGGATATTAATATAGCGTATGATGCGTGGGAGCTTGCAACCTTCTATAAGGATGAGGAAATAGCGGGAGCGGCATCGGATGTTACGCTTGTGGATTTCGGAAGTGACGGCACTGCGGCATATGCCGAGTTTTCTTACCGCCTGTCCGAATCGACCGTAAGACAGCGCATAGAGCTTGGAAGAGGTGCAAAGCGGATTGATTTTGTGACTGAGGTTGATTGGCGGGAATGCCATAAGCTGTTAAGGGTGGATTTCCCTACAACTGTTTATGGCGGTGAGGTTATTTCTGAGATTCAGTACGGATATATAAAGCGCCCGGCACACCGCTCAAAGCAGTCGGATAAGGACAGATTTGAGGGCATTATGCACCGCTTTGAGGCATTAAGTGAGTCGGGAAGAGGCGCTGCCGTTCTTAACGATTCAAAATACGGCGGGTCAGCTGAGGATAATGTATTATCGATTTCCCTGCTTAAGGCGGCGAAGATTCCCGATATGAATGCGGATATGGGATTGCAGGAGTTTACATACTCCTTCTGTCCGTATATTGGTGAGTTTGCCGGAAGCGGAGTTTTAAGGGAAGCAGCCGGACTTAACACACCGGTTCTGGGCTCCGGTACGTTAATTAACCGGGAAAAAGAAGAATGCAGAGAGGGCAGAAGCTTCATAAATGCTGAAGGAAAAAATGTTGTAATTGACTATGTAAAAACAGCGGAAGACGGCTCGGGCGATATGATTATCAGGCTTTATGAAAGTGTGGATGCGCATGAAAGCTGTGTTGTAAAAACAACGCTTGATTATTCTGATGCGGTTCTCTGCGACATGCAGGAGAAATATGCGGCATCCCTGAATACTGCAGAGAGCAGGGCTATAGAGCTTGATTTTAAGCCGTTTGAGGTGAAGACATTAAGACTTATAAGAAACAGGCATTGATAGGACAGTGGAGGAAAGCATGAATAAGACTATTGATATTAAGGTGTATGATAAGGTAAAAAATAAAATTAACCGCGGAATGTTCGGACTGTTTTTCGAGGATATAAATTATGCCCTTGACGGAGGCCTTCATGCGGAGATGATTGAAAACCGTTCCTTTGAGTTTTATAAGGCCGGTGGCTATAAATATAACTGGTATCGCGAGTATGACGGTCTGTACGGCTGGGAGGGAGAAAATCTCAAGATTAAAACAGAACAGCCGCTTAATGAAATTAATCCTCATTATCTGTGCTTTACGGCAGGAGATAACAGAGTATTGAAAAATAAAGCCTATGACGGAATCTGTATGAAGCCCGGTCTTAAGCACAGGGTATCAATGTATATGAAGACTGCAGATTATGTCGGAAGAGTGTATGTTGAGATTGTTAAGGACGGTTCAGCCGTTGCAGAGGCCGTAATAGCCGAGAGTGTAAGCAGTGAGTGGAAGAAATATGAAGCAGAGCTTGTGTGTGAAGAGGGTGTATCATATGCCGATTTTACCGTGAGGCTTGAAAACGGCGGAAGTGTCTGCTTTGATTTTGTATCAATGATACCGGGTGATGCGGTATACGGGATTTTCAGAAAGGATCTGGCGGATATTCTCAGGGATATGCGTCCGGGCTTCCTTCGTTTCCCCGGCGGCTGCGTGGTTGAGGGAAATACAATTGAGAATATGTACCGCTGGAAGGAAACGGTATGTGCGCCTGAGGAAAGACGTGCAAACTGGAACAGATGGGCCGTACACGGAAATAGCAGCGAAAAGCAGTCGGGAAGCTTCAGCCATTACAATCAGACTCTCGGTATCGGCTATTATGAATATTTCTTATTATGTGAGTATATCGGTGCATCACCGTTGCCCGTATGTAATGTCGGACTTGCCTGCCAGTATGAGTCAAAGGAGCTTTTTGAGCTTGAAAGTCCGGAATTCCCGGGATTTTTGCAGGATGCTGTTGATCTGATAGAATTTGCCAACGGACCTGCGGACTCGGTATGGGGTAAACGAAGAGCGCAGCTCGGACATCCCGAGCCGTTTAATCTTGTTCTGCTCGGAATCGGCAATGAGCAGTGGGATACTCCCGAGTCGAGATTTTTTGAGCGCTATGTGGAATTTGAAAAGGCGATTCATGATAAATATCCGGATATTAAGCTTATAGGCTCTGCCGGACCTGATGTAACAAGTGAGCACTATACCGATGCATGGGAGTTTTATAATAAAAAGGCTGAGGAGAATGCAAACTTTGCCTATGCGGTTGACGAGCATTATTATGTAAGACCCGAATGGCTTGCGTCGAACAGCGGATTTTATGATAATTATCCCAGAGAGGTTAAGGTTTTTGCCGGAGAATATGCGGGTCATATAGAGAAGCCCTCGGTTCTTCCCGAACGGAATACAATGGGAGCCGCACTCGGAGAAGCTGCATTTATGACAGGTCTTGAAAGAAATTCGGACGTTGTTGTGATGGCATCATACGCGCCGCTGTTTGCACGTGAAAGATATGTACAGTGGGCACCTGATCTGATTTGGTTTGATGCCGAGCGGGCATACGGAACTCCCAGCTATTATGTGCAGAAGCTTTATGCAACCATGACCGGTGATGCGGAGCTTGTATCGGAGCGAGCGGGAGACGGCATCCTTCATTCGGTTTCATTAGATAAAAGTAACGGAACAATCTATCTGAAGCTTGTAAATACATCAGCCGAAAAAGTGCTTGCCAAGCTTAATTTTGAGCAGGAAATTGCCGTTGAAGGAAAGGCAGTGATATTATCGGGAGAGGCAGGTGCATATAACTGCTCCGAGGCACCCGACAGAGTTGTTCCGTATGAAAAATCAGTAAATGCGGGACAGACATTTGATTATGAAATCGGAAGCGGGCAATTCCATGTTCTCAGTCTGAAAATTAAATAAAACATGTGTATCGGACCCGAAAATTCCGCCTGAGTTTTCGGGTCTTTGCTTCGCAATTTCTGAATATTTGAAAAGCAAGAATTGTATATCTAAAACAGTAAATTGTTGATAAATTAGACTTATGAAATCAGCTGTAAATGAACGTTTTTTAGCGTCTTCCGGCAGAGGTGACGCGGAAAGAGGTCAGGTATGAATTTTGTTTTGTTTAACACTGAAAAGGCAGCAGTATTTGCGATTGGAAAAGATGAATTTGAGGGTGTAAAAAGAATTTGCGGTAAGGTAGCCGCGGATATTGAGCTTGTATCGGGAAAGAAGCCGGAGATTTGTGATGATATATCGAAAGCGGACTCGGATTATGTTGTGGTTGCGGGTACTGTCGGCAAAAGCGGGCTTATTGATGAGCTGCAGGCAGAGGGAATTATTAATCCGGGCGGACTTAAAGGACGCCGTGAGTCGTACATATTTCAGGTATGTGAAAGCGAATACAAGGGTAAAAAGCTTCTTATAATTGCAGGCAGTGAAAAAAGAGGAACTATATACGGACTGTTCCGTATTTCAGAGCTTATTGGTGTAACGCCCTTTATATACTGGGGAGACACTTCTCCTGAGGAAAAGAGCGAGGCAGTCTTTGACAGCAGCGTCAATATGCTTTCGAGAGAGCCCTCGGTAAAGTACCGCGGATTCTTTATCAATGATGAGTGGCCGGCCTTCGGCAACTGGACAGGAGAGCATTTTAACGGTTTTACAACCGATATGTATGATAAGGTATTTGAGTATCTCTTAAGAATGAAGGGCAATTATCTCTGGCCTGCCATGTGGAGCTCAAATTTTACTCTGGACGGTCCCGGAGAGACAAGCGCAATACTTGCGGATATATACGGAGTTGTTATGGGGACCTCGCATCACGAGCCCTGCCTGCGTCACAGCGAGGAGTGGGACATTTTGAGAGGACCCGATACTCCCTACGGTAATGATTGGAGCTATATAAAGAACCGCGAGGGACTGTTAAAATACTGGGAGGACGGTCTTAAAAGAAGCGGAAAATATGAAAACATTATCACTGTGGGCATGAGAGGCGAGCGTGATTCCAAGCTCATGGGCGATGCTAAGCTTAAGGACAATATTGATGTACTTAAGGATATTATTACAGAACAGAAAAAGCTTATTTATGAGCATGTTGAGAAGCAGCACGGAGAAGTTCCGAAGATGCTTGCGGTATATAAAGAGGTTGAGGAGTATTTTAACGGTGATGCGCAGACCGAAGGACTTCGTGAGTGGGACGGGCTTGACGGAATAACCCTTATGCTGTGCGAGGATAATTTCGGAAATCTCAGAAACCTTCCGGATGCTTCAAACAGAAATCATAAGGGCGGTTGGGGAATGTATTATCATTTCGATTATCACGGCTCGCCGATTTCCTATGAATGGGTTAACAGCTCGTATCTGCCGAAGGTATGGGAGCAGATGAGCATGGCATATGACTTCGGTATTCGGGACATCTGGATTGTAAATGTCGGAGACCTTAAGTATCAGGAGTATCCTCTTGGCTTCTTCATGAGTATGGCATATGACATGGACAGCTTCGGTTCATCGGCTGTTAATTGTACGGACGGCTATACAAGAGACTGGATAGACAGGCAGTTTGAGGGGCTTTGCAGTGAGCATAAGGAGGCAATTTTTGATGTCCTCATGGGCTATACAAAGCTCAGCCATAACAGAAAGCCTGAGGCTCTGGCAGCTGACACCTACCATCCGGTGCATTACCGCGAATCCGAAAGGGTTTTAAAGGTAGCAGCAGAGATTGAGAAGAAGGCGGATGCACTTCTTAACAATATTGATAAAAAGTATTATGACGCGTATTACAGCATGATTTACTTTATAGCAAAGGCATCCCTGAATCTGCTTAAGATGCAACTGTATGCCGGAATGAACGCGCTGTATGCGGCACAGGGCAGAGTAAAGGCAAATTACTATGCGGAGCTTGTGGATATGTGTCTTGAGCAGGATGAAATTCTGACAAAGGAATTCCATGAGTTTAAGGGCGGAAAATGGAACGGCATGGGTCTGTCCGAGCATATCGGTTTTATTAACTGGAATGACGAAGGGTGTAAATACCCTGTAAAGCAGTATGTTACCCCTCTCGGAAAAACAGAGATGATAGTTGCCCCTGCTGATTCAACCGACTTTTCGGTTGGAGGACCGTGGATAAGACATACGCTTTGCCTTAACGGATTTAAATATTCGAATGAGGCGGCATTTGATATAGCAAATGCCGGAAAAACCCCGATTGAGTATACTATTGCCTGTGATAATGAAAATGTTGTATTTTCTTCGACAGCTGGCTGTGTGGATGTTCAGGAACGTATTAATGTTACCCTTAAGGAGTATGTTGCGGGGAAATATGAATTTACGGTCAATTCAAATGCGGGACTTGTGAATATATACTTCGAAGTGCCTGAGAAGGTAAAAGGACTTCCAAAGGGAACTGTCATTATGTGCGACGGTATTGCCTGTGTTGAAGCTGAGCATTTTATTGCGAATCATAAGGCGGACAGCGGCGAGTTTAAGGTGATTAACGGCTACGGAAAAACCCGCTCAGGTATTAAGGCATTCCCGTCTACGGCATATTTTGAGCCTGAGGCTGCACCTGCGCTTGAGTATGGTATTTATGCCGAGGAAGATGATGAATACGAGCTTTTGGTATACAGTGCACCTTCAAATCCTGTTAAGCCTGATATGAGTTTGTGCTTTGGCATTAAGGTTAATGACGAAAATCCGGTAAGAATCAACACTATACCGGAGGGCTTTATTGCCGGTGAAAGCATCTCAAGGGACTGGAGCCGTGGAGTGCTTGACCAGATAAGGATTACAAAGACTGCAGTACGGTTTAAGAAGGGTGTAAATAATATAAGAATTATGGCGGATGAGCCGGGCTTTGTGCTTGAAAAGCTTGTCTTTGTAAGAAAGGGAACCTGTCTTCCGAATACCTATCTCGGACCGGTTGAGAGCAGACTTGCTTAAATATTATGATTTGATCAGAAAGGATTAACATGAAAAGTGCATTAAGCGGCGAATACCGGAATGTGTTTGCAGAGTACGGGTATACGTCGGAGGAAATCGACAACAGGGTTAACGAGGCCTTTAATACCATCTTTTACGGAAATGACGATGAGCGTTTTTATCATGAGGTCGGAGAGGATATGGCATATCTTGAGGATACGGGAAATCATGATGTCAGAACCGAGGGAATGTCATACGGAATGATGGTATGTGTACAGCTTGATAAAAAGGCTGAGTTTGACCGTTTATGGAAATGGGTAAAGAAATATATGTGGATAGAGAGCGGGTGGAATGCGGGATATTTCAGATGGTCCTGCGCTACCTCGGGTGCAAGCAATTCCGACGGACCGGCTCCTGACGGCGAGGAGTATTTTGCCATGGCACTGCTTTTCGCCTCACACCGCTGGGGTGATGGCGAAGGAATATTTGACTACGGTAAGGAGGCACGTATGATACTTCATGCATGTCTCCATAACGGAGATGAGGGCAGACCCGGTGAGCCTATGTGGAATCCTGATAATCACCTGATTAAGTTTATTACCTGTGTTGAATTTTCGGATCCGTCCTATCATCTGCCTCATTTTTATGAGCTGTTTGCAAAATACGGAAATGAAGAGGACGCTGTATTTTGGAAAAGGGCGGCAGCTGCCAGCAGGGAATATCTGCATCTGGCCTGCAACAGGCATACAGGTCTGTCTGCGGAATATGCATATTATGACGGAACTCCGTATGAAGGCCGTGAGTACGGACGGCATGACTGGTATTACAGTGATGCCTACAGAACCATTGCAAATATCGGACTTGATTACAGCTGGTTCGGAGCTGATGAAGGGCAGTGCGAAATTGCGGATACCCTGCAGAGGTTCTATTGTGAAGATAATAAGGAGCATTGGGACGGGGTCTTTCTTACAGACGGTACGCTGCTGGAAGAAAAGGCATTGCATCCGGTTGCGGTTATTGCGGTTAATGCACAGGCATCGCTTGCAGCAAAGGGTCCCTATGCCGGGTATTGTGTCAGAAAATTCTTTGATACGCCGCTGAGAAAGGGCGACAGACGTTATTATGATAATTTTCTTTATATGTTTGCCATGCTTGCGTTAAGCGGTAAATACAGAATTTGGTAGTGTGAAAATCATATAATATGATTTCTCGCGACAAGTCGCTCAGAATTGGGATTCGTGTGAAAAATCCCTCCATATATACGGAAAACTTCGTGTATATGGGGGGATTTTGTTATGGCTTTTGTTATGGATTTTTTAGTGGATAATATTTGAAAAATAAGTTATAATGAAATAGACTGTGCAGATGCGTTGGGAATTTGGTCTAAAGTGTGCGGAAATGAGGGGTTATATGGAATGTGCAAAGATACAGGCAATGGTTGAGCCCTTTATTGCAGATGAGCTGGGAAGGGCAGATAAAGAGGCGTTTGTAACTCACGTCTGTAAATGTGAAAGCTGCCGGGAGGAGCTTGAGGTATATCATGTGATTCATTCGGTTATTTCACAGTTTGATAATAATAACGAAGAGGAAAATATAGACTATAATGCCACTCTTGAAAGAAAGCTCAACCGAAGTATTGAGTATATGAGAAGGCGAAGGATTTTCTACGGAATATGTCTTGCAGCCGGTATCATTTCGGCAATAGTACTGATATATATTTTTTCTTAATTCGGAGCGGAGTATCAATGAATGATAATAATTTTTTACTGCTGATAGACGGTTCAAGTCTGTTGACTACGCAGTTTTACGGGAATCTTCCGCGTGAGATTCTGTTTGCAAAGACAATTGAAGAGAAAGAAAAATTCTACCATAAGATTATGCAGACCTCAAAGGGTGTATATACAAATGCGGTATATGGATTTGTGAGGACTCTTATTAAAATCTTAAAGGAGCAGAAGCCGTCCCACATTGCCGTGGCATGGGATGTCAGCCGGGCTACCTTCAGACGTGAAATGTACCCGGAGTATAAGGCTAACCGCGGGGAAACCATGCTTCCTTTGCGGGAGCAGTTTGAGCTGTGCCGCGAGCTGCTTGAACGTATGAATGTAAAGCAGTTTATGGATGAGCATTATGAGGCGGACGATTTCTGCGGAACACTGGCTCTGCGTTTTGAAAATGAGCTTCCGGTAAAGATTCTTACGAAGGATAACGATTATCTTCAGCTGGTATCTGATAATACAAACCTCTGGATGATGCATTCGACCGCAAAGAAAACGGAGGAGCTGTATAAAAAGTACCGTATTGCGCAGGACGGAAGCGCAGCGGACAGAAGCTTTAATTTTACTCCCGAGCTTGTTAAAAGGGAATTTGGTGTTGAGCCCTCATCAATAAGCTCACTTAAGGGTTTACAGGGAGATACCTCGGATAATATTAAGGGTGTGCCGGGTGTGGGCGAGACAACGGCAGTAGCTCTTATTGCAAAATATAAAACAGTGGAAGCGCTGTATGATGCCATTGAGGGGCTGGATGAAAAAGAGCTTAAGGCGCTTGCGGCGGAATGGAAAAGTGAGCTTGGTATTTTACGTTCTCCGATGGCATATCTTCTTAAGACCGGAGATGAGCTTGTGGGTAAGCGTGCGGCATTTTTGAGCAAGCAGCTTGCAACGATAAAGAGAGATATTGAGCTTAACGGACTTACGCTTGAAGACCTGGAGGTCCGCATTGACACAAAGGAGGCCACAAGGGCATTTGACGAGCTTGAGTTCAAATCACTTAAGATAGATGATATGGGCGCGGAGGCATCAGTTGATGTTGACAGCTTTTTTGTAATTGCGGGTTTGGAAGGAGCGCAGGCTCTTTTTGATGAAATAGCAGCTTCAGATAAGGGATACTACGGCTTGTGTATAGCCGGCAGCAAAAATACGGTAAGCGGAGCGGCATTTACAACATCGGAGGATAAGACAGTTTTTATCAGAACCTGTGATGAAATAAGTCCCGAATACCTTAAGGCGCAGATATGTAAGCTTGATTCTGACGGTAAAACCGGTGTGGTATTTGACTGGAAACGTCAGCTGAGGCTTCTTGGCAATGAAGAAAGAAAAGCGATATTTGATGCCGAGCTGGCAGCGTATCTTATTAATCCGCTTGACGGAGATTATGATTATTCGTCGGTGGGAAGAAGATATGCTGACATGAGCGTGGCAGACAGAAAATCGCTGCTCGGAAAGCAAAGCTTTGATGAGGCGGCAGCTGCCGGTGACGAATCACTGGTAACCACTGCCTGTCTTGAGAGTGCGGTTGCGTTCTGCTGTTATAATACATTAAAGGAAGAACTGCTTGAAAGCGGAATGGATAAGCTCTACAGGGAGCTTGAACTGCCGCTTGAGTATACGCTTGCTTCAATGGAGGATTTCGGTATCCTTGTAAAACGTGAGGAGCTGCGTACCTACGGGGAGAGCTTAAGCAGCGGAATAGAAGCGCTTGAGAAGGAAATTTATGAGCGCGCGGGTGAGGACTTTAATATTAATTCACCTAAGCAGCTCGGTGTGATTTTATTTGAGAAGCTTAAGCTTCCTTACGGAAAAAAGACAAAATCAGGCTATTCGACCTCGGCGGAGGTACTTGAAAAGCTGAAAATAGAAGATCCGATTATAGAGAAGATACTTGAATACAGGCAGCTTACGAAATTGAAGTCCACATATGCCGACGGACTGGATGAATATATTTCGGATGACGGAAGAATTCATACAAAGCTTAACCAGACGGTTACGGCAACCGGAAGACTGAGCAGCACCGAGCCGAATCTGCAGAATATTCCGATTCGTATGGAGCTTGGAAGAATGATAAGAAAGGTGTTTGTTCCTGCTGAGGGATACTGCTTCCTTGATGCGGATTATTCACAGATCGAGCTCAGAATACTTGCAGACATGTCAGCGGATGAGAAGCTTATAGGCGCATATCGGAATTCTCAGGATATCCACAGGGCAACTGCTTCGGAGGTTTTTAATACTCCGCTTGAGGAAGTAACTCCGGCGCAGAGAAGCAACGCAAAGGCGGTTAATTTCGGAATTGTATACGGAATAAGCTCCTTCGGTCTCGGGCAGGGGTTAAATATATCGAGAAAGGAAGCTGAAAAGTATATTGAAAGCTATTTTAACAGCTATCCGAAGGTTAAGGAATATCTGGACGGTTTGGTAGAGGAAGCGAAGGAGAAGGGATATTCCCTTACAAAATTCGGACGAAGACGTCCGATACCGGAGCTTTCGTCAACGAATTTTATGCAGAGGTCCTTTGGTGAGAGAATTGCAATGAATTCGCCGATACAGGGAACCGCTGCTGACATAATTAAAATCGCCATGCTCAGAGTGGACGGGAGATTAAAGGCAGAGAAGCTTAAATCAAGACTTATTCTGCAGATACATGATGAGCTTCTGGTTGAAACGGAGCTCTCCGAAATCGAAAGGGTAAAGGCGATAATGACTGAAGAGATGCAGAATGCAGCCGATATGCAGGTCAGACTTGAGGTTGAAGTAAAGCAGGGAAATGACTGGTTTGAAGCACACTGACCTTGAAGCTTCATAGCTGCGGAAACGGAGTAACTGTGAAGGTAATTGGTATAACGGGAGGAGTCGGAAGCGGCAAGTCTTATGTTGCGATGCTTGTAGCGCGCAATTTTCCCGTAGTTCACATAAATACGGATGAAATAGCAAGAAGGCAGATGCAAAGCACGGGCGAATCCTATAAGAGTGTCGTTGAATGCTTCGGAAGCAAAATTTTGGGCCCGGATGGTGAGATTGACCGTTCGGTTCTTGCCGGACTCGTATTTGGAAACGATGAGAAGATAAAGCTTTTAAACAGCATAACTCATCCAAATGTTACGACAGAAGTTAAAAGGCTTATCGAAGAGGCGCAAAAGGCCGGTATTTATAAGGCGGTTCTCATTGAAACGGCGATTCTTATTGAAGCGGGCTATGACAGCTTTTGTGATGAAATATGGTATGTTCATGCGGATATGGAGGACCGGAAAAGAAGGCTTAAGGAATCACGCGGTTATTCCGCAGACAGGATTGAAAGCATTGTTGCGTCACAAAGGGCTGAAGAGGAATACAGAAAATATGCGACGGCTGAGCTTGAGAACTCGGACAATATATCTGAGGAGGAGCTTATTTGCCGCATAGGGGAGCTGTTAGGCTGAAAACATATAGCAATTAATGAGCGGAGGTTCATCGGAATGAATGGCAGATTACCGGAACAATTAATTTTCGGATTGGATATTGGAACGAGGAGCATAGTCGGAACGGTTGGCTTTAAGCAAAATGCCGAAAGCTTTGTCGTTGCTGCGCAGGCGGTGAGATTTCATGAAACAAGAGCCATGCTTGACGGACAGATACATGATATCGGCAGAGTTGCCGAAACGATATCTGAGGTTAAGCGTGAGCTTGAGAGAAAGCTTGACAGAAAGCTCAGTGAGGTCTGTATTGCGGCGGCGGGACGTGTATTAAAGACCTACACTATACGTACCGATTATGAGCTTGGAGACGAAATGGTTGTTACGGATGAGTTTATCCGTTCTATGGAGCTGATTGGTGTCGAGGAGGCACATGCACGCTTACGTGCCGGGGACGGAAACAGTAAGGACAGCTATTATTGTGTCGGATATTCTGTTATTAAGTATTATCTTGGTGATATCCCGATATCGAATCTTGAGGGCCATAAGGCATCAAGAATCGGTGCAGACATTCTGGCAACCTTCCTTCCGGAGGATGTTATTGACGGATTATATTCAGCAACAGAGCGTGCGGGGCTCACTGTGATTAATCTTACCCTGGAGCCGATTGCGGCGATTAATCTTGCAATACCCGAGAAGTTCCGGCTGCTTAATCTTGCCCTTGTTGATGTCGGTGCGGGTACCTCCGATATATGTATCACGAAGGAGGGAAGCGTTGTTGCCTACGGAATGATACCGAGCGCGGGAGATCATATTACCGAGGCAATTGTTCAGGGCTGTCTTGTTGAATTTAATACGGCTGAAAAGATTAAAATAGATTTGTCAAATAAGAAAAAGAAGATTTCCTATGTTGATATTATGGGACTGAAGCAATCAAAGACTGCAGCGGAAATCAGGGCAATGATTGATAAACCGCTTAAGAATCTTGCACAGATGATTGCGGCAAAGATAAAGGAGCTTAACGGAGGACAGAATGTAAGTGCCGTGTTTATTGTCGGAGGAGGCGGTAAAAATCCTGATTTTACCGCAACGCTTGCGGAATATGCGAAGCTTCCGAAGGAGAGAGTGGCACTGCGCGGCGAGGAGGTATTAACTCAGGTTCACTTTATTGAAGAGGGCATTGTTAAGGACCCGATGCTTGTTACTCCGATAGGTATATGTCTGAATTATTATGAGCAGAATAATAATTTTATATTTGTAAAGGTAAACGGTGAGATTGTTAAGCTGTATGATAACGGCAGGCTTACCGTTATGGATGCGGCAATGGGTATCGGATTCCCGAATGAGAAGCTGTTCCCGCGCCGCGGTAAGAGCCTTGAGTTCAGGCTTAACGGTGAGAGAAGACTGATACGAGGAGAAGCCGGAGAATCATCGGTGATTACGGTTAACGGACGTACGGCATCAATTACTTCTCCCGTTGTGCAGAATGATGAAATACTGATAAAGGAATCTACCGCAGGTGAGGAAGCTGTATGTACGGTCGCTGATTTAGGTGAAACAAAGAAGCGTATATGCTTTACCGTTAATTCGAAAAAGGTGACCTGCCCGAGACTTATTATGTGCGGAAACGAGATTGTTTCAGAGCTGTACAGTATTTCAGACGGTGATGAAATATCCGTGCTTGATTATTATACGGTGTCAAGGCTGCTTGAGTATATGGATGTGAATACAACCGGTCCGATACTGGTTAATAACATCCGTGCCGTGGGCGATGACAGGGTTTTTGAGAATTTCTTTGTTGAATTCGGCATTGACGCGGAGGAATCATTAAAGCTTGACAGTCAGAATAATATGGGGCATGATAATAAGGTTGAGGAAAAGGAAGAAGGAGTTTCACTGTCGCTTACGGTTAACGGACAGATTGTAACGCTTACAGGAAAGAATTCATACATTTTTGTTGATATTCTGGATGCGTATTCATTTGATACCTCAAGTCGTCACGGTGAAGAGGTTGTTATGACGCTTGATGGGGAAAAAGCAGAATTCATGACGCCGGTGCATGAGGGAGCGACGGTTGAATTGTATTGGAAATAGTGTAAAAATCATATAGTATGATTTTTTACACGGCTATATTGCTTCTGAGCGAAAGCAAATAGCCATGGTAATATTCCTCGCGACAAGTCGCTCAGAGGTGAGGATTAAATGAGATTTTGCAGTATAGCAAGCGGCAGCAGCGGAAACTGTGTTTATGTCGGTTGCCAAAATACAAATCTGCTTATTGATGCAGGAATAAGCGGAAAGAGAATCGAAAAGGGTCTTGCTGAAATCGGTATTGAGCCGTCATCTGTCAATGCCATACTTATTACGCATGAGCATTCGGATCATATTCAGGGAGCTGCAATTCTGGCAAGAAAGTATAAGATAGCGCTTTACGGAACGAAAAAGACGCTTGACTATATATACAAAACAGACGGAAAGCTGTGCAGTGAGTACATATGCCCGATTAGTCCCGACAACAGCTTTTTTGTCGGAGATATTGAGGTGACTCCGTTTAAGATTTCGCATGATGCGTGCGATCCGGTCAGCTATTCGCTAAGGGCAGACGGGAAAAAGCTCGGAGTTGTAACAGACCTTGGTTTTTATGATGATTACATTATTAAGAACCTTACGGGAGCTGATGCGTTGTATGTGGAAGCAAATCATGATATTAATATGCTGATGGTCGGCAGCTATCCGTACAGTCTCAAGCAGCGAATAAGCGGCTCAAAAGGGCATTTATCAAATGATGACTGCGGCAGGCTTGTCTGTGGGCTTCAGCATGAGGGACTTAAATATGTGGTGCTTGCTCATCTGAGTAAGGAAAATAATTATGCGGAGCTTGCTTATGAAACGGTACGTGCAGAGGTTCTTATGAATTGGAAGTACGAGAGCAAGCCAGTGATTACGGTTGCAAACAGAGATATACCGTCAGCTATGATATATCTTGACCGCGATTCTAAATAAGACAGGCAATATTATAAAGGAAAGGATAGATTATTATGCAAAAGGTAATTATAACTGTAGTTGGTAAGGACTGTGTAGGAATAATTGCAAAGGTATGTACCTTCCTCGCAGAGAAGAAGATTAATGTACTTGATATTTCTCAGACTATTGTCGGAGGCTATTTTAACATGATGATGATTGCCGACATTGCCGGTGCAACTGAGGATTTTGACATGATTGAGAGCGGAATCGGAGCTATTGGCGACGGAATCGGTGTTGTTATCAGAATGCAGCGTGAAGATATCTTTAATATGATGCACAGAATATAGTGTAAACGGGTGTCGGAATACTTTTTTGCAGCTAACCGGCTGTTTTCGCCGAGGTGCCCATAATAAGCCCTTGTGCGATATATTCCTGCGCTACGCTTCAGAAATGAGGATTAGTATGATAAATATCAGTGAAGTATATGAAACAAATGAAATGATTCAGAAGGAAAATCTTGATGTCCGTACAATAACGATGGGCATCAGTCTTTATGATTGCATGGACAGCAATCTTGAAGAGTGTAACCGTAAGATATATGAGAAGATTACACGTATGGCGGGTAAGCTTGTCGAAACCGGCGAGAGAATTTCAAAGAACTATGGTATTCCCGTTGTAAATAAAAGAATTGCCGTAACTCCGATTGCTACAATCGGCTCAGCGGCATGCAACAGTGCCGAGGATTATGTATCGATAGCACGTACACTTGATAAGGCAGCGTCGGATGTTAAGGTTAACCTTATCGGAGGTTATTCTGCCATGCTTGCCAAGGGTATGACCGAGAAGGAAAAAATATTCCTTTCATCGATACCGCTGGCATTAAAGGAGACTGAAAGAGTGTGCAGCTCCGTTAATGTGGCATCAACGAAGACCGGAATAAATATGGATGCTGTCAGGATAATGGGTGAGATTATTTCCGAAACGGCACAGCTTTCCTACGGTACGGATTCACTTGGCTGTGCAAAGCTTGTGGTATTCTGCAATGCGCCCGATGATAATCCGTTTATGGCAGGTGCCTTTCACGGAATTACAGAGGGAGAGGCTGTTATTAATGTCGGAGTAAGCGGCCCCGGAGTTGTTAAGAAGGCACTTGAGGCAGCTCGCGGCGAAAGCTTTGAGATACTTTGTGAGACAATAAAGAAGACAGCGTTTAAAATTACGCGTGTCGGTCAGCTGGTTGCCAAGGAAGCAGCCGCGATGCTCGGGGTTCCCTTCGGAATCGTTGATTTATCGCTTGCTCCCACTCCTGCAGTCGGTGACAGCGTTGCTGAGATTTTGCAGGAAATAGGACTTGAATATCCCGGAGCTCCCGGAACGACGGCAGCGCTTGCGCTTCTTAATGATCAGGTTAAGAAGGGCGGAGTTATGGCAAGCTCATATGTCGGCGGTCTGAGCGGAGCGTTTATCCCCGTTTCTGAGGATCAGGGAATGATTGATGCAGTAAATGCAGGCTGTCTGACTCTTGAGAAGCTTGAGGCAATGACCTGCGTGTGCTCGGTGGGACTTGATATGATTGCAATCCCCGGAGATACTAAGCCGGCAACGATTTCGGGAATTATTGCGGATGAAATGGCTATAGGTATGATTAATCAGAAAACAACTGCTGTAAGGCTTATTCCCGCAATCGGTATGAAGGAAGGAGATACGCTTAACTTCGGCGGTCTTTTCGGATATTCCCCGATAATGAAGGTAAATGGTTTTTCATGTGATGATTTTATAAAGAGGGGCGGCAGAATTCCTGCTCCGATTCACAGCTTTAAGAATTGATGTGAGGAAATATGAATATAATTGAAGAATTGAAGAAATATGATTATAAGGATGTGTTCAGGTACTTTGCCGAGATTTCCGAAATACCGAGAGGTTCGGGAAATATGGAAAGGATCAGTGCCTTTTTATATGATTTCGGCAGAAGGCTCGGATATGAAACCTACACGGATTCGGCAAAAAACGTTATTATACGCAGACCCGCATCAGCAGGCTATGAAGCACACGAGCCTGTTGTGCTGCAGGGACATATGGACATGGTATGCGTAAGCGAGCCTGACTGTAAACATGATTTTGAAAATGACGGACTTGAGCTTTTTATTGAAGACGGCTGGCTCGGCGCCCGGGGAACAACTCTCGACGGAGATGATGGTATTGCCGTTGCGTACTGCATGGCTCTTCTTGCTGACAAAGAGCTTAAGGCTCCGGAGCTTGAAATCATAATAACAACTGACGAAGAAACCGGCATGGATGGTGCGATTGCGCTTGATATGTCTTTAATTAAGGGCAGAAGAATGATTAACATTGATTCTGAGGATGAGGGTGTCGTTTTATGCTCCTGCGCCGGCGGAATGCGTGTTGACGGAAGACTCCGGTACGAAAGAAGCAGTACTGAGGGTCAGACTGTGCATCTTGAACTGTGCGGGCTTAAGGGCGGACATTCGGGTGCCGAAATAGACAAAAACAGAAGCAATGCCGTTGTAGCAATGGCAAGGCTTTTGTCGGCAATGCTTTTAGAAAATCCCGAGCTTGAAAAGAATTTCGGAATCATTGATATCTGCGGCGGAGAAAAGGATAATGCAATTCCGTCAAGTGCGACGGCAGATATTATTATCAGCGGTAATATGGCTGAGGAAGCGGCAGCAATTCTGCGTGAAAGAGCAGCGCTTATTTCACAGGAGCTTTCAGGCTCAGAGCCCGGTATAAGGTTTAATATCGGAAGTCCGTTTGCAGAATGTGTCAAGGATGCTGTTTGCGGTGAGGAATGCCGCAGATTACTCTTCCTTTTACTTGAAGCTCCGAACGGAGTGCAGGTAATGAGCTCGGATATTGAGGGACTTGTGGAAAGCTCGCTTAATCTCGGAATATTCAGAATGGGCATTGATGAAGCACATTATCATTATTCCCTGCGAAGCTCGAAGAAGAGCTACAAGTATTACATGCGGGACAAGCTTGTGATGCTGTTTGACATGGTGGGCAGCGGTGCCGAGTGCGGAAATGAATATCCTGCATGGGAGTATAAAAGAGAATCGGCACTACGTGATGTTTTTACGAAGGTTTATAGGGAAGAATACAACAAAGAACCGCTGTTTATGGCTATACATGCCGGACTCGAGTGCGGTCTTGTAAGTGAAAAGGCTCCGGATATGGACATGATTTCAATCGGACCCAATATGAGGGATATACATTCCGAAAGAGAACGTCTTGACATACTTTCGTCAATAAAAGTGTATAGATTTTTAGAAAAGCTTCTTGCGAAGATGTAGTAACCGGGGGATAAATATGAAGGATAATGAGATAAATGATGAATCATTTGAGCTTCCTGAGCTTGATTTAGATGAAATTCTTTATGAAGATGAGCACGAACAGGAAGAAAATGAGGAAGAGAATACAGATGAGGAGGATCTCTTTGGGGATCTTGACAACGCACTCGGACATCAGGTGATGGAGGAAATGGACGAGTACGGTGAGCAGGATTTTGAGGATACCGAGGAAGAGATGGAAGAAAAACCAAAGAAAAAACATAGGGCACTTAAGATTACGGGGATAATCATGGGTGTTCTGCTTTTGTTTGTTTTGTGGGTAGTTGCAACACCGTCGGGACGAAGATTCGGTCTGGGACTGGTGGCAAAATATATACATGGCAATATGACAACCGAAGAAAACAATTCCGGCAGTCTTGCTGAAATCGACAAAAATCCCGGAAGTACCATGCCGGAGTTAATAATTGTTGACCACGGCTCGACCCCGACACCGGTGCCGGATCACTCAGAAACAGTTAATATTAAAGAACCGCGTTCCGAGGAATATGTTACTACATATCTTATATTCGGAATTGAGGAGATTAACGGAGCCGCTAATACGGATGCGATGCTTCTGGTTTCCATTAATACCAAGGACAGTACGATTAAGATTACATCGCTTCTCAGGGATACCTATGTTGAAATCCCGGGGTATTACGGAAATAAGCTGAATTCTGTTTATGCAAAGGGTGCGAAGGGAGCTTCAACCACTGCAGAGGCGAGAAAAAACGGTGCGGCACTTTTGATAAAGGTTATCGAAAATACTTATGACATAAAAATAGACGGATATGCCTGTGTTAATTTCAACGGATTCGAGACGATTGTCGACAGACTGGGCGGTATTGATTTAGAACTTGGCAGTGCTGAAGCCGAATATCTTAATAAAACAAATTACATCAGTAATCCGGCATACCGTAATGTAAAGTCGGGCTGGAACCGCTTAAACGGAAATCAGGTGCTTGGCTATGTCCGTGTCAGAAAGGTTGCAACTCTCGGAGGAGCCAATAATGATTACGGACGTACCTTAAGACAGCGTCGTGTAATAAATGCAATTATTAATAAATACAAATCATCAAGCATTATCGATATGATTTCAATTATGACCGATTGTCTGAGTGTTGTATATACAAATCTGACGGAGCAGCAGATTACGGATGCACTTGTTAATGTTGTGGAGCACAGCATTTTCTCCACCGCATCCATGCGGCTGCCTACCGATGAACTGTTTTATGATGCCGGAAAAACCGGTATTTATAACGGTAATAAGAATATCACATATGCGCTTGTAATAGATGCATACCGTGAAGAAAACATAAAGAAATTCCATCAATTTGTTTTCCTTGACCCTGCGACTGATACCACAGAGTAGGTAAGCGCGGTT
Source organism: Lachnospiraceae bacterium (assembly GCA_045578645.1). Classification (GTDB taxonomy): domain Bacteria; phylum Bacillota; class Clostridia; order Lachnospirales; family Lachnospiraceae; genus RUG11977. The sequence continues at coordinate 16,133 of JAZNKQ010000077.1, read as the reverse complement.
TCCGTGCCGAGCCCTTTAATGGAGGTTCTTATGGATGAGAAAATCAAAAATGAGGATGAGCTGATTGAGATTAAGCCCGATTTGGATACAGTCGAGGATGATTCGGACATGACTATCAGTACCGAAGACATTCAGACTCCTGAAGCCGATTTCGGGCAGGAGAATACGTCAGAGGCGGATTCGATAATAATTAATACTGATTTTCCCGATGATTTCAGCCGTGAGCTTGAGGAACTCGAAAACGAGCGGGAAGATGAAGAAATGCTTTCCCAGATAGGTGCCTCCCTGACCCGCCAGATGGATTCTGATTTGGAAACCATGAAGCTGATTGGCGATTCGAAGCCTGCAGGTTTGGAAGAACCCGATGGTGAGACAGAGAAGAAGGCATGGTTTTTACGGATTCCGCTTTGGGCTTACGCTGCAGGTGGTGCGGTAATAGTTATTGCTGCCGTAGTATTGTGGTTTGCTTTTTCGGATGTCGGGCAGAGTATACTTATAAAGCTTGGAAGTAATTATGTAAGTGAAAAGGTGAATTATGTTCCGGTCAATACCGTAACACCTGAGCCGCCGGCACAGGATAACGGTGAAGAGGAAAATGTTACAGGGGTTCCGGCTGATGATATAACGGAGGAGATAACTCCCGAACCTGCGTCGCCTACGCCTACCCCGGAGGCGGAGAAAGTCGAAGAGAAGAAGGTATATAATATTCTTCTGATTGGTGAGGAAAATCTTGATTCGGGTATTTACAGGGGTCGCACGGATCTTCTTATTATTGCAACGCTTAATCTTGAGCAGAAGGCAATTAAGCTGACTTCAATAATGAGAGATTCGCTCGTTTCAATACCGGGCTATCAGGAGAATCGCATTAATGCCGTTTATGCTATCGGAGGAGTTGCACTGTTATACGAAACGATTAAGCAGAATTTCGGCATAGAGATTGATAATTATGCACTGGTCAGATTTGACGGCTTTGAGAGTATTATCGATTCAATAGGCGGTATCAGCATGTCTCTTACTGCTGAGGAAGCAGAGTATCTGAACAGAACAAATTACATATCGGATGAGGCTTCAAGAAATGTTGTTGAGGGCATTAATCATCTGAACGGAAGTCAGGCTCTCGGGTACTGTCGTATCAGATATGTCGGTACGAAAAATAATGAATTCAGTGATTTCGGAAGAACCGCAAGACACAGGGAACTGCTTACGGCATTGTTTAATTCGATTGCATCACTCGGATATAGTGAGCTTTTGGGAGTTGCGGATACCTGTCTGCCATACATAACAACCGATCTTACTGCCGAGAATATTGAGAGTTACCTTACAATGCTGCTTGATATCGGATTTAAAAACAGACTTGAGAGCTACAGAATACCGATAGAGGGCTCATACAAGAGTGTGTATGTTCGCGACATGCTTGTAACACAGATGGATATTGAAGAAAACAGAGAAGCTTTACAAATGATTATTTATGGGGAATAATCGACTCTAAATTTACGGAGGTAGCATTAATGGAAATACAGATGTGGAGGGAAATACTTGAGCCGTACTCGCTTGCTGTTGATGAGCTTAAGGTTAAGTTCCAGCACATGCAGTATGCATATAAAAAAGCGGGGCTTTACTCACCGATTGAGCAGGTTGACGGTCGTGTAAAGACGATATCAAGTCTGCTTGAAAAGGTTCAGAAAAAGCATATATCGCTTGATGATATTGAGACTGAGATTGACGACATAGCGGGTATCCGTATAATATGTCAGTTTATCGAGGATATATATAAGGTTGTCGAGCTTATTCGTAAGCGCACCGACATGAAGATTGTTGAAGAACAGGATTACGTTAAGAATACAAAGAAAAGCGGTTACCGGAGCTTTCACATGGTAATTAAATATCGTGTTGAGACCTTGCACGGACCAAAGGATATTTTTGCGGAAATCCAGATCAGAACGCTTGCCATGAATTTCTGGGCAACGGTTGAGCATTCACTTCAGTATAAGTATAAGCGCAATATGCCTGAGAATCTAAGAACCAGACTTCTCAGGGCATCTGATGCGATTGTAATGCTTGATAAGGAAATGTCGCTGGTGCGCGGAGAAATAATGGATGCGCAGAATACGTTTACGATTAAGTCGAATGTTGTGGCTGATATTCTGACAAACATACAGAATTTATATAAGGTTGCAAACAAGCGTGAGGTTGTTAAGATTCAGGATGAATTCTTCAGGATATATGAGACGGAGGATCTTGAACATCTCGAGCATTTTGCAAAAGAGCTTGATATTATTTCAGAGGGCTACAGGGCACAGAGCCTTGGTTAGCTGCCGGGGGAGTGTAAATTGGGATTATTACCGGAATTGTTTAAAGAGAAGATGATAGCGCTTCTGGGTGATGAATATCAGGAGTTTGAAGCCTGCTATGAACAGAAGCATAATTGCGGACTACGTGTTAATACGCTTAAGCTCGGTCCTGAGGAATTCAGGGCCGTAAGTCCGTACGATACGGAGCCCGTTTCGTGGATTAGGAACGGGTTTTATTATGATGAAAAAGACCAGCCGGCAAGACATCCGTATTATTATGCCGGATTGTACTATATACAGGAGCCGAGCGCAATGACACCGGCATCCCTGCTTCCGGTGAAGCCGGGGGACAGGGTTCTTGATTTATGTGCGGCACCGGGAGGTAAAAGTACGGAGCTGGGAGCAAAGCTTAAGGGACAGGGTGTGCTTGTAGCAAATGATATAAGTAATTCACGCGCAAAGGCACTGCTTAAAAATGTCGAGCTGTTTGGTATACGAAATCCCGTTGTTATTAGTGAGGCTCCGGCAAAGCTTACTGACAGCTTCAGGGGATATTTTGATAAGATCCTTGTTGATGCTCCGTGTTCAGGTGAGGGTATGTTCAGAAAAAGTCATGCAATCATTAAAAACTGGGAGCAGTACGGTGTGGAATATTATGCAAAACTGCAGCGGGAAATTCTGCCGAGTGCCATTGAAATGTTAAGACCGGGCGGATGTCTTATTTACTCGACCTGTACTTTCTCTGCCGAGGAGGATGAGGGCACGCTGAAGTTTATTCTGGAGAATTATCCGGATATGCATGTGATTCCTGCCGCTGATTTATCCGATAAGGGCTTTGAGGGCTTTTGCGCAGCAAGACCTGAGCTTGTTGACGGTCCGGAGGAGATACGAAATGCGCTGAGAATCTATCCGCACAGGGTTAAGGGCGAAGGCCATTTTGTTGCGCTTTTAAGAAAGGACGGACCTTTGCAGCAGGATGCTTTTGAGGCAGATTCCGGAGATATATATAAAAACAATTATTCACTACAGGAGAGAAAGCGTTTTAAGGCGATATCGGAAGAGGCATTTGACTTTCTTGAAAGAATCGGATTTGAAATACCGGCAGAGCGGCTTTTTGTAAAGGAAGAGAGGCTGTATCTGCTTCCTGACGGAATACCGGCACTTAACGGGCTGCGGGTAATGCGTTCGGGACTTCTGCTCGGTGAAATGAAAAAGGGTCGTTTTGAACCCTCGCAGGCTCTAGCCTGTGCCCTGAAGGCAGAGGAATTTGATAATGTCTATAATATTGTAAATGATGAGGCTGCGGCGATAAGGTATCTCAAGTGTGAAAGCATTGAGATTCCGGAAAGCTGCGGTGACGGTTATGTGCTTGTATGTGTTGACGGATATCCTCTGGGCTGGGGAAAAAACAGCGGGGGAAGGTTCAAAAACAAGTATCTGCCGGGATGGAGATGGGTATGAGTGAAAGGCTCGACAAGCTTTTGGTTCAGGCGGGCATCGGAAGCCGAAGTGAGGTAAAGGGCTACATAAGGGCAGGACGAATACGTGTAGGAGGGGCTATTGTTAAGGAATGTGAATATAAGGCAGATTCCGGCGCAGAGATTTCGTTTGACGGAAGGCTTCTTAATACTGCAAAATTCAGATACTTTATGCTAAATAAGCCGGCAGGTGTGGTTTCCGCCACCGAGGATAGGAATGATAAAACGGTAACAGAGCTGTTCGCAAAGGAAAAGGTTAAGGAACTGTTCCCCGTCGGAAGGCTGGATAAGGATACGGAAGGGCTGCTGATTATGACAAACGACGGTGAAACGGCTCATAAGCTCCTGTCTCCGAAAAAGCATGTAGACAAGACCTATTATGCGCGTGTGAGCGGATGTCTTGAGAAGAGTGACATTGTTGTTTTTGAAGCGGGAATTGAGTTCAGGGATTTTAAAAGCCTTCCCGCAAAATTAAAGATTCTGAGTGTTGACAGAGAAAACAATATATCGGAGGCCGAGGTTACAATCTGTGAGGGAAAGTATCATCAGGTAAAAAGAATGTTTGCGCACACCGGAAAGGAAGTAACATATCTGAAAAGGCTTTCAATGGGAAGTCTTATGCTGGATAAGTCTTTAAAGCCGGGTGAGTACAGAGAATTAACGGCGGATGAGATTGAACGAATAGTTAGTGGAGGCTGAGCATGCTTAACGGAAAAAAGGCTGTGATCTTTGATCTCGATGGGACTGTGGTCGATTCAATGTGGATGTGGAAGCAGATTGATATTGACTATCTTGCCCGTTTCGGGATTGAGATGCCGGAGGATTTACAAAGCTGCATTGAGGGAATGAGCTTCACCGAAACGGCGGTATATTTTAAGGAACGCTTCGGTATTAATGATGAGCTTGACGAAATAAAAAAGTCGTGGAACGACATGGCGTGGGATATATATGAAAACAGGGTCAGACTTAAGCCCGGAGTTAAGGAATTTCTTACAGAACTGAAGAAAAGAGGCATAAAGACCGGAATTGCCACCAGTAATTCAAAGGAGCTTGTCAAAGTTGTGCTTGATAAGCAGGATATTGCGAAATATTTTGATGCCGTGCATACCTCATGTGAGGTAAAAAAGGGAAAGCCGGCGCCGGATATATATCTTCTGGTGGCCGAAAGGCTTGGTGTTTCGCCGGCAGAATGCCTTGTGTTTGAGGACATTATGCAGGGCATTGCGGCAGGGAAGAATGCCGGTATGCAGGTTTGTGCGGTTGATGATGATTTTTCAAAGGAATACAGGGCTGAGAAAGCTGAAGCGGCAGACTATTTTATATACGATTATACAGAATTGTTAAACCCGGACGGCGGGTCAAAGAATGGAGATTAATATATTATGAGCAGCGAAAAGAAAAGCAAGAAAAAGTGTAAGGGCGAGGTCGGTTACATAGATTATATGAAAAAAAGAGAGCTTTTGCTTTCGATTTTATCCTTTGGTATAGCGGCATTTATTTTTATACTCGGACTTGTTCTGAATAACTTTGAGAAGGGAAATGTGTTTACGATTGCTGCTGCGTTAGCGGTAATCCCCGCAGCCAAGATATTGACAAGCTTTATTATGTTTGTCCCCTATCATTCTGTAGCCGAGGATAAATATGCTGTTGTAAAGGATGCAATGAAGCCGGGAAGCATACTCTATTCAGACCTTGTTATCACATCGACGCAGAAAGCAATGAACCTTGCATTTATGGTTATCACATCGGATAAGATACTGATACTGACCGGACGTGAGAAGGAAGACCCTGCCGGGATTCAGGAATATGTCGGAGGTGCGGTAAGAAGAAGGGGCTGTGACTTTAAGGTAACGGTAACAGCTGATGAAAAGAAATACATCAGTCTTCTTAAGAATTCGGATTCGCCGGCGGCACTTGAATTTGAAAATGATGAAGCAAAGGCTGCCTTTGATGCAGAGAGAGAGGATTTGTGCTCAATGCTTGAGTCGCTTATGCTTTGATATACAGATTGGACGGGAGCTGTATGCAGCAGATAATAATAGGTAATAATGAAGCCGGACAGAGACTTGACCGGATTATTGAGAAGTATCTGAATAAGGCCGGAAAGCCGTTTATATATAAAATGCTTCGTAAGAAGAATATTGTTCTGAACGGTAAGAGGGCTGAAGGAAATGAGCGGACGCAGAAGGGCGATGTGATTAAGCTGTTTCTTGCAGATGACACGATTGCGTCATTCAGGAGCGAAAATGCGGCTGCCGGGCATGAACTTAATAAGGTGAAGCTTAGTATTGTATATGAGGATGATAATGTAATACTGGTTAATAAGCCTGTCGGGATGCTGTCACAAAAGGCAGAGGCAGGGGATGCTTCGATGAATGAATATATTATCGAATATCTTCTTGAAAAGGGAGAGCTTAATCGGGAGGCACTTAAGACCTTCAGGCCATCCGTGTGCAACCGGCTTGACAGAAATACGGGCGGAATACTTTTGGCCGGAAAGAGTCTTTCGGGGCTGAAAATGCTGTCAGAGCTTTTGCGGGACAGAGAACTTGATAAATATTATCTCGCTATCGTGAAGGGTGAGATAAAGACGAAAAAGCGTATTGATGCATATCTTTGTAAGGATACGTCAGAGAATATTGTAAAAATATCCGAAAGAGCGCTAAATGACGGGTATAAGCGTATCGAAACGGAATACAGACCGATTGTGTACAAAGACGGATGTACACTTTTAGAGGTTAAACTGATTACCGGAAAGACGCATCAGATAAGAGCCCATCTTGCAAGTATCGGGCATCCGATTGCGGGAGATGTAAAATACGGAGACGAAGGGCTTAACAGGAGAGTGAGAGATAAATACGGGGTTCGCTCCCAGCTTTTGTTTGCATACAGGGTTCGGTTTCCGTTATTTAAGCATGATGAGTTTGCGGGATTGTCGGGAAAGGAATTTTGCGCGGAACCTCCTGCTGAGTTCTTTATCCGGCCATAATAAAGGAAACGGAGGGCTTAATAAATGCCGTCGTGGAATTCTCGGGGATTAAGAGGCTCGATGCTCGAGGAGCTTATTAATCTTACTAATGAAAAATATCGTGAGAAGAAGCTGGCGCTTATACAGAAGGTGCCGACCCCGATAACTCCCATAGAAATGGATAAGCAGAAGGGTCATATTACGCTTGCGTATTTTGAAAAGAAAAGTACAGTTGACTATATCGGAGCCGTTCAGGGAATTCCGGTTTGTTTTGATGCAAAGGAATGTGCTGTTGAGACCTTTGCACTGCAGAATATACATGAGCATCAGGTGGATTTTATGCGTGATTTTGAGCAACAGGGCGGAATCGCGTTTTTTTTGATTTACTATAAATGCAGGGATGCATATTATTATCTGCGCTTTGCCGAGCTGGAGGGCTTTTGGAAGCGTGCTGCGGAGGGCGGCAGAAAAAGCTTTCGGATTGAAGAACTCAGTGAGGATTTTTTTATAAAAACACAGGGCGGGTATTATGTACCGTATCTTGAAGCCCTGAAAAAGGATCTTGAACAAAGAGAAGAATAAAGCATTGACATTGGCTGATGACAATAGTATAATAAGTCCAATTTCATTTGGTAGCATGCTACCAAATTAGCACTTTAAAGCAATAAAGCACAGAGCGCTTTGTTTTTTTATAACGGCGATATTCCTCGCAACAAGCCGCTCAGAAACGGAGAATGGGATGAAGGACAGATTATTACATACACCTGAGGGTGTAAGGGATATATATAATTCGGAGTGCGGAAGGAAGCTGGCACTTGAGAAAAAGATACAGAATACGATGAAGCTGTATGCGTTTGATTATATTCAGACTCCGACCTTTGAATATTTTGATATCTTCAGTGAGGAGCGCGGTACTGTTAAGGCTAAGGATATGTATAAGCTTTTTGACCGCGAGGGTAATACACTTGTATTGAGGCCGGATATGACACCTTCGATAGCAAGATGTGTCGCGAAGTATTATAAGGAGGTTACATCGCCGATAAGGCTTGCCTATAACGGCAATACCTTTATCAACAGCAGTGAGTATCAGGGTAAGCAGAAGGAGGTTACACAGCTCGGAGCCGAACTGATAAATGATGCGGACGCGGGTGCGGATGCCGAAATGCTTGCGCTTACGATTGACTGTCTGTTGGAAGCGGGACTTAGCGAATTTCAGGTTGAGGTTGGCCAGGTACAGTTCTTTAAGGCTCTTATTAAGGAAGCGGGCTTTGAAGAGGAGCAGACGGAGCAGCTTAGAGCACTTATTGTTGAAAAGAACATTTTCGGACTTGAAAATTTCCTGAATGACATGCAGCTTTCGGACGAGCTGAAAACAGTATTTTCAAAATTGCCGCAGCTTTTCGGCGGTATTGAAAAGCTTGCCGAAATAAAGAAGCTTACTTCAAATAAGGATGCCATTGAGGCAGTCGAGCGCCTTGAAGCAATTTATGAGCTCATGAAGCTGTACGGCTATGAGCGCTATATCGGCTTTGATCTTGGAATGCTCAGTCAGTACGGATATTATACCGGTATAATATTTCATGCATTTACCTACGGAATCGGAGATGCGGTAATCTCCGGAGGAAGGTATGATGCTCTTGTGGGACAGTTCGGTAAGGATGCTCCTGCAATAGGAATGGCAATTATTCTTGACAGACTGATGCTTGCATTGTCACGTCAGGGAATAGAAGCTGAGCTTAAGGATGAAAAGACTGTTGTCGAGGCGGGTGCGGATTACAGTGAGGCTATTAAGAAGGTTATCAGTCTCAGGAGGAACGGAAAGAGTGCCTGCATTGGCGTAAATTTAGATTAACATACCGGAGGAATTATGAGAGATATAACAATTGCGCTGGCAAAGGGAAGGCTGGCAAAGCAGACAATGAAAATTCTTTCCGAAATCGGAATTACCTGCAGTGAAATGGAGGACCCGGATTCAAGAAAGCTGATTTTCAGAAATGAAGAGCTTGGTTTAAGATTCTTCCTTTCAAAAGCAAATGATGTGCCTACATATGTAGAATATGGTGCGGCTGATATAGGTATAGTCGGTAAGGACACAATTGTTGAGGAGGGAAGGAAGCTTTATGAGGTTCTTGACCTGAACCTCGGAAAATGCAGGATGTGTGTGGCAGGCCCCGCATCCGCAAAGGAGCTTTTACAGCACGGCGCGCTTATACGAGTGGCGACAAAATACCCCAATATCGCGAAGGATTATTTCTATAATAAGAAGCACCAGACCGTAGAGATTATAAAGCTTAACGGTTCGATTGAGCTTGCACCGATAGTAGGACTGTCAGAGGTTATTGTTGATATAGTTGAAACAGGCTCGACGCTTAGGGAAAACGGGCTTGAGGTATTAGAAGAGATTTGCCCGCTTTCTGCAAGAATGGTTGTAAACCAGGTAAGCATGAAGATGGAGCAGGAGCGGATAGGAAAGCTGATTGAAGACCTCAGAAGGGTCTTAAAGGCGACAAAATAAAGGAATGAGGATTGATTATGAAGACGGTAAAGCTTGATAATAATACGAAGCAGGATCTTTTAGCTAATCTGCTTAAAAGAAGTCCTGCACAGTACAGAGAGTATGAGGATAAGGTTGCGGTTATTGTAAATGAAGTCAGAAACAGGAAGAATGAGGCTGTATTTGAATATACCGAGCGCTTTGACAGGGCTGTTTTGACGGCAGATACAATAAAGGTTACGGATGCGGAGTTTGACGAGGCATACGAAAAGATGGATGCGGAGCTGATTGAGATTATCAGAAGGGCGATAGCCAATATCCGCAGCTTCCACGAGAAGCAGAAGCAGAAGAGCTGGTTTGAGACCGAAAATGGTATTTTCCTCGGACAGAAGTATACTGCTCTTGGCCGTGCAGGTGTTTACGTGCCCGGAGGAAAGGCGGCTTATCCGTCTTCAGTATTAATGAATGTAATACCTGCTAAGGTTGCAGGAGTTGATGAAATCATTATGTGTACACCTCCCGGACCGGACGGAAAGGTATATGAGGGTACACTTGTGGCTGCAAAGGAAGCCGGTGTTGATTGTGTATATAAGGTTGGCGGTGCGCAGGCAATTGCTGCTATGGCATACGGAACCGAGAGCATTCCGAAGGTAGATAAGATTGTAGGTCCCGGAAATATATATGTGGCACTTGCAAAGAGGATGGTTTACGGTAATGTCAGTATTGATTCCATAGCCGGTCCGAGTGAAATACTTGTATTGGCAGATGAAACCGCAAATCCCAGATATGTTGCCGCAGACCTGCTTTCACAGGCTGAGCACGATGAGCTTGCTTCGGCAATCCTGATTACTACAAGCAGACAGCTTGCAAAAGAGGTTTCAGATGAGATTGATGAAATGTGTGAAAGACTTTCACGCAGGGAAATTATCGAGAAGTCTTTAGAAAATTACGGATATATTCTGGTTGCGGACAGTATGGAGGAGGCTGTTGAGGCAGTTAATGATATTGCTTCCGAGCATCTTGAAATACTGACGGCAAATCCGTTTGAGGTATTGACGGGAATTCGTAATGCCGGAGCAATTTTCCTCGGCGAATATTCGAGTGAGCCGCTCGGCGATTATTTTGCGGGGCCTAATCACATTCTGCCTACAAACGGAACTGCAAAGTTCTTCTCGGCACTGTGCGTTGATGATTTTGTGAAAAAATCAAGTATAATTTCATATTCAAGAGAAGCACTCGGTGCAGTACATGAGGACATTGAGAAGTTTGCAAAAGCGGAGGGTCTTACGGCACATGCAAATTCAATTGCGGTAAGATTTGAAAGCCGGTAGAAAGATTTTATACAGAAAGGATTTCCGATATGTCAAGAAGGGCAATTGTTGAGCGTAACACAAAGGAAACAAAAATAAGTCTTGAGCTTAATCTGGACGGCAGCGGCAAGGCTGAGATAAATACCGGAATAGGTTTTTTTGATCATATGCTTAACAGCATGGCACGTCACGGCTTTATGGATATGAAGCTTACTGTAGACGGAGATTTGGAGGTTGACGGACATCATACCGTTGAGGATACCGGAATTGTTCTCGGACAGGCTATAAAGGAAGCAGTCGGAGAGAAGAAGGGAATAAAGCGTTACGGAAGCTTTTGTCTGCCGATGGACGAAACACTTGTGCTTTGTGCAATTGATTTATCGGGGCGTCCGTATCTTAATTTCGGTCTTGATTTTACGGTGCCTCGCATCGGTGAGCTGGACACTGAGCTCATAAGAGAATTTTTCTATGCGGTATCCTACGCTGCAGGTATGAATCTTCATATAAAGCAGCTTGACGGAATAAATAATCATCATATTGCAGAAGCGGCATTTAAGGCATTCGCAAAGGCTCTTGACGAGGCATGCAGCTATGATTCAAGAATAACAGAGGTTTTATCCACTAAGGGTACAATATAATTTTGGAGGGTACGATGAGATTATATCCGGCGATTGATATTAAAAACGGCAAATGTGTACGTCTGAGGCAGGGCAGCTTTGCTGATGTTACCGTATATGAGGAGAATCCGGTAAAGGTTGCAAGGGCATGGAAGGAAGCAGGTGCCGAGTATATACATATTGTTGACCTGGACGGAGCGCTTGAAGGAAGATTTGTAAATGCGGATATTATCCGTGAAATTGCAGGAAGCGTTAATATTCCGGTACAGACGGGCGGCGGAATAAGAAGCCTTGAGAATATTCGTGAGAGACTTGATGCAGGTGTGTCAAGAGTTATTATCGGAACAAAGGCAGTGAAGGAGCCGGAATTTGTTGCAGAGGCGGTAAAGCTTTTCGGTTCTGAGCGCATTGTTGCGGGACTTGACGGAAAGGCAGGAATGGCTGCTGTTGAGGGCTGGGAAAAGTACAGCGAAAAGACCGTTATTGATCTGGCATTTACTATGAAAAATGCGGGAGTAAACAATATAGTATATACAGATATATCCAGAGACGGAATGCTGACGGGACCGGATTTCGGATATACAGGAAGGCTCGTAAGCGAAACAGGATTAAACATTATTGCTTCAGGCGGTGTAAGCGGTATGGAGGATTTGGAACGGCTTTCAAAGATGGGAGTTGAAGGCGTAATTATCGGAAAAGCACTGTATGAGGGTAAAATAGATTTGAAACAGGCAATAATGCTGTATAATAACAAATAAATATATCAGCCCGACAGAGCGGATATGCAGACGGAGGAATATATGAAAAAGCTGACGGCATATATAAATGCGGAAAATGAAACAGTGGAAAGCGTTGTTACAAAGGCACAGGCCTATGAAAACAGCGGAATTGACGAGCTTTTTATTTTTAATCATACTGAACATGAAAAGGAAATCGAGGAATTTCTGGGAATAGTTAAGGAGGTTGTCAGAAGCGTTGATGTGCCGGTTATTATCGGTGACTGCGTAAAGCGCTTTGAGGATGTAAAGAAGGCTTTTTATACCGGAGCCAAAATAGTTGTCATAAGATATCGTGACATAAAGGATGCAGGCCTTATGAAGGAGGCAGTAGAACGCTTCGGAAGTGAGCATATTTATCTTGAGGTAAACTGTGCCGAGAACGAGTTTTTCGGAAGTGGAAATGAGGAAGAGCTTCGTGCTGCCGGCTTTGGAGGAATAATTCTGAAGCATGTCGAGCTTGACGAAAGAATTGCAGGAATAATTGCATCCGAAACGCTTCCGGTGGTAATCAGGGACAGCCTTATAAGAAATGATATTGAAAGTCTGATAACTATCGAAGGCGTGAGCGGAATCGCCACCAATTATTATGACCCGGCAAAGAGAAATATAGAGGGCTATCCGTATGAGGACGGTGAGGCTGAGAGCTTGAGCGGAATAATGAAAATAAAGCACAGCCTGAAAAGAAACGGTATCGAGGTTAATACCTTTGATACTGCGGTTCCCTTCGACGGGCTAAAGAAAAACAGTGACGGAATGGTGCCTGTTATAGTTCAGGATTATAAGAATAACGAAGTTCTGATGCTTGCTTATATGGACGAAGAGGCGTATAATAAGACAGTTGAAACCGGTATAATGACATACTATTCAAGAAGCCGTAAGGAGCTTTGGGTTAAGGGTAAGACCTCGGGTCATTACCAGTATGTTAAGGAGCTTATTATTGACTGTGATAAGGATACAATCCTTGCCAAGGTGCAGCAAATCGGCGCGGCATGTCATACCGGCAACCGTTCATGCTTCTACACGACTCTTGTAAAGCATGAATACGAGGAGCGTAATCCTTACAGAATTCTGGCAGAGCTGTATAATACGGTTATGGACAGGAAGGCTAATCCTAAGGAAGGTTCTTATACAAATTATCTGTTCAGCAAGGGAATTGATAAGATTCTCAAGAAATGCGGAGAAGAGGCAACAGAGATTGTAATTGCAGCAAAGAATCCCGGATCGGCAGAGCTCAAGTATGAAATAGCGGATTTCCTTTATCATATGACCGTACTTATGGCTGAGTGCGGTGTCGACTGGGAGGATATTGTTAAGGAGCTTGCAGACCGCCACTAGTCAGGATGATTTTTTACGCGGCTATTTGTGCTGAAGCGTCACAAATAAGCCCCTGTCCGGCGCAATACCGCGCGGATTTCTACGCTAAGCTTCGGAATGGAGATTAATATGAGAATAACAACAGAGAAGAACGATATTTCATACGTATTATTTTCGGAAGAAACAATAAAGGCAAGAGTTTCTGAAATGGGTAAGGAGCTTACAAAAGAGTATCAGGATAAGTCCCCTATTGTAGTTTGTATTCTTAAGGGGGCGGCATTCTTCTATACTGATTTGTGCCGTCAGATGAAATGTGATATACACATGGATTTTATATCCGTATCAAGCTACGGAAAGGATTCAAAGTCATCGGGCGTAGTACGTCTGATTAAGGACCTTGATAACAATATTACGGGACGTGATGTAATAATTGTTGAGGATATTATTGATTCGGGACTTACCCTTAAGTATCTTAAGGAGCTGTTCTATTCAAGAAAGCCCAGGTCAATTAAGACGGTATGTCTTCTCGATAAATATGAATGTCACAGCAGTGATGTGGGTACCGATATGTGCGGCTTCAGTATTAACGACTGCTTCGTGGTCGGATACGGACTCGATTATGCCGATTATTACAGAAATCTTCCCTACATCGGTGTTCTTAAGCCTGAGGTATACAGCTAAAATGCTGTATTTATAGGAAAAGGGCTTGCATTTACCGGATAAATGTGGTAGTATCTACATCGTAACATATAGTTGATTATTAGGAGTGGGCGCAGGTCCACTCTTAGTTTTTGTATATAGGGCGGTTGCGGTCCGTATACAGGTTTGGAAAGGCGAATATGGCAAGAAGAGACGATTACGAGAAAAAAACAGAGGAGCTGCTTTTGCCGGTAACCGATGGTTTCGGTTTTGAGCTTGTTGATGTTGAGTATGTTAAGGAAGGCAGCGATTATTATCTTCGTGCTTACATTGACAAGGAAGGCGGAGTTACGATTGATGACTGCGTGGCAGTAAGCAGAAAGCTGAGTGACCTGCTGGATGAAAAGGATTTTATATCGGATCCCTACATTCTTGAGGTAAGCTCTCCGGGACTCGGGAGGCAGCTGAAAAAAGAAAAGGATTATAACCGAAGTATCGGAAAAAAAGTTGACGTTAAGCTCTTTCGTGCCGTTGAAGGGCAGAAGGAATTTTGCGGTGTTCTTAAAGGATATGACGGTGTATCCTTTACAATCGAGATTGACGGGGAGGACACGTTGTTTGCAAAGGAAAGCGTTGCCCGAATATCGCTTGCATTTGACTTTTAGTATTAAACGGATTATGACCGTAGAATAAAATAAGGAGGAATAATAAAATGGCTGGCAACAAAGAATTAATCGAAGCTTTAGGGCAGATAGAAAAGGAGAAAGAAATCAGCAAGGAAATTTTGCTTGAAGCAATTGAAAACTCACTTCTTGCCGCATGTAAGAATCAGTACGGCAAGGCTGATAATATCAAGGTTACAATTAACCGTGAAAACGGAGCGGTAAGTGTTTTTGCCGAGAAGGAAATAGTTGATGAGGTAACTGATGAGGTTACGGAGATTACGCTTGACGAAGCAAAGCTGAAGTATCCGAGAAAGAAATTCAGTGTGGGTGACATTGTTCAGATTGAGGTTACCCCGAAGAACTTCGGACGTATTGCCGCACAGAAGGCTAAGCAGGTTGTTGTACAGAAAATCCGCGAGGAGGAAAGAAAGGTTCTTTACAATCAGTTTGCAAGCAGAGAGCATGAGGTTGTAACGGGTACTGTTCAGCGTTATGTAGGAAATAATGTGAATATAAGGCTTGGAAATGCGGATGCGGTTCTTACCGAGAATGAGCAGATAAGGACAGAGCATTTCAGACCCACAGAGAGAATAAAGGTTTATGTTCTTGAGGTTAAGGACACAACAAAGGGACCGAAGATTACAGTATCAAGAACTCATAAGGAGCTGGTTAAGAGGCTTTTTGAGGAAGAGGTTACTGAGGTCAGGGACGGAATCGTTGAAATCAGAAGTATTTCAAGAGAAGCCGGTGCAAGAACAAAGATGGCAGTCAGCTCAAATGACCCCAATGTTGACCCCGTAGGAGCATGTGTAGGTCTTAACGGTGCAAGAGTAAATGCTATTGTTGATGAGCTGCGCGGCGAGAAGATTGACATTATTAACTGGAGCGACGACCCGGCACTTCTCATTGAGAATGCGCTCAGTCCCGCAAAGGTTGTTTCGGTTGATGTCTGTGAAGAAGAGAGAAGCGCGAGAGTAATCGTTCCTGATTATCAGCTTTCTCTTGCAATAGGTAAGGAAGGACAGAATGCGAGACTTGCAGCCAGACTTACCGGATATAAGATTGATATTAAGAGTGAATCTCAGAATAATGATGAATATTACTACAACGAATAAGTGATAGTAAGAAGAGAGGATTATCGTGACAAAGAAGGTTCCCCTGAGAAAATGTACCGGATGCGGTGAAATGAAACAGAAGAAGGAAATGATTCGGGTTTTATTGTCACCCGACGGCGGGATTATGATTGATGTAACCGGTAAAAAAAACGGCAGAGGCGCATACATATGTAATAGTATGGAATGCCTGCAAAAAGCCAGAAAAAACAAGGGTATTGAACGGTCATTGAAGGTTTCGATACCGGAGGCGGTATATAATGATCTTGAAAAGGAGCTGAGTGACATTGGAGAATAGTTATGATGCTACGAAGGCAGCTGCGGCGAAGAAGGTATACTCGATGCTGGGTCTGTCAAAGAAAGCAGGATATGCTGCCGGCGGAGAATTTATGACGGAAAAGTCAGTAAAGGAAAAGAAATCACATCAAGTCGGAGGCCAAGCGGTCTTAGGAAGACAAATTGGAGT